>NZ_JBPYCT010000002.1:0-429430 GCF_051846875.1 Flavobacterium sp. ARAG 55.4
TTCCACAAAACGGCAAATTGCAGCGAATCTTTCTTAAAATAATCCCTTAATCCTTTAGGACCTATACCCATTGCCTTAGCAATGCTGCTTTTGGTTTGGGCTTGCTGTATAATGTGGTAATGGATAAAATTCCCTATTGGAGGGTATTGTACGGCTGGGGTTGGTTTCGTGTTATCAGACATAAGGCGCTATTTTTTAGAGGAATAGTGTCAAATATAAGCAAAATTAACATAGCATTTTAGTTTAATAGTACCTAAAAACTCCTCATAGCAAACTTAAAACATCTCTTTTAGTACTTAAAAAGTACTTGTATCCTACTTAAAAACTCCTTTTAACTACTAAAAAAGTAGCTATAACAAACCTAAAAACTCCCTTTAAGCACTTAAAAATACCCTATAACAAACCTAAAAACTACTTTAAGACACTAAAAAAGTACCTATAACGAACCTAAACAGTTCTTTTTAGGCATAAAAAAAGCCCCATTTGTTCAATGGGACTGGAAATGATCCTTAGCAGCTTAACGAACCACCCCGCCTTGCAGGCACCCCTCCTGAGGAGGGGAAGTCGCGTAATTTCCCCTCCTTTGGAGAGCTTATCCCTATTTTATTTCGGGAGGTGCCCAGAGGGCGGGGTGGCTTTTCTAGGTATGGAAACCAGCCCAGTTTAATAGCATTAATTTTTAATTTTATGCCGCTGGAGGTGCCGGAGGTGCTGTAACCGGATCACTGGAACTTTTAGTTGCAAAACGAGTCTTGAGTTTATCGACAATGCTGTCGGCACCCTGTACTCCGGCATCGGCGGCAGTCCCAAAGGATTTATACAGGCTAAGTGCTGTATTATAGGCTTCGCTACCCGCCAGCATTTTAGTATCCTCAATGCGTTCGCACAATTGGTTCGCTAATCCCGAGATTTCGTCCATTTGAGCAAACAGCGTCAGGTCGTTTTGCATAGTAGGCACCGAAATATAACCGGGAACCAGTGTAGCATTGTTTACCGCAGCACTAAGAGCATCTTCGGCAAAGGCTTTGTTGTTGACATCAATGGCGTTTAAGGACTTTCTTTCGTCAGCAGTAAGCCCCACCAGAAAAGGCAGGTTGGTTAAAATGGTTTGAAAAGCAGCTTTTACTGCTGTTAATTGCGCTGCCGTAGCCGTCGTGTTTACACGGTTGTTCAATAAATTTGACATAAAATAATGGTTTAACGGTTGATAATTAATAAGATTATACTCCCAAAGCTAAACTATTATTCTTTTGGTTTGCAGTTTGTTAGTTCTTTTTTTAATTTTATTATAAGTGATCAATTACGGATAGGGTTTTGGATAATTAGTTTTGTCAATAGCGTCTGGCTTTAGCCAGATGATTTGAATTATTAAAACAGAAAAGGCTTTAGCCAAAATCTAAATCAAGATTTGGCTAAAGCCTTTTCTGTTTTAATTTGTAAACGGGCTAAAGCCCGTTCTGATACTTTTAAGATTGATTAATAAAAAGATTCATGTTTTAAAAATCTGAAATGACTGACTATGAATCTGTTATAATTGAATATTTAAAAATAATCTGGATAATCCGTTCCAATTGACACTTTTAAGATTGATCAATAAAAAGATTCGTGTTTTAAAACTCTGAAAGAGCTGACTATAAATCTGTTGTAATTGAATATTTAAAAATAATCTGGATAATCGGTTACAATCCGTCCCGATAGATCAGGATTGTGTGTCATCCTCAATAATTCGGACAATTAGAAAATTTTAAGCAAAAACCTCTTTTAAAACCTCTAATGATTTTGGTCTTTTAAAACCATCGAGATGATATGCGTAGTAGTCAATCAGAATTTTCAAAAGGATCTGTCTTTCGATCACATGAAACACTTTTTGATTGTTATCCAATTTCAAAGCAATGAGTTTTTTGAGTAATTGGGTTTCGTGTTCGCTCAGAGAACCTAGAGCATGAAAGGGCGTAAAAACGCCTTCGTTCATTTCGAAGAAAGGCATATCCATATCGGAAGTATCAGGATAAAAACCAAAATACTTGGTCATTTCGAGCATTAAAATCAGATGAAAATTAGCCATATCATCATGTTCGTCCAGCCAATGCAAGGCCGCTTCCAGAAACTCAAAAAGGGATTCGTTTTTTTCCTCTTCATGTATCGAATGATGCAAAATTTCAGAAAGAAACAACACAATGGTACTCTTGTAAATATCGGAATGTATCGACTGGAAAGGCGCTGCAATTTTAATTTCTTTAAAATGCTCCAGAGTGCCTTTGTTCTTGTGTGTGGCTTCGATTTCCAGAATGGTCATCGGTTGAAAATAAGCCATTTTCTGATTGCTCTTTCTATTCGAAAAAGCATCCCGCACAAAGTATGATTTCAATCCGTGCGACAACGTAAAGCACTTTACAATCAGGCTTTTTTCCTGGTATTTTAAAGCCGAAATAACAATTGCTCTGGTTTTAATTTGCATGGATTTTGATTTTTTGCGAAGATAGTTAAAAGTCCTTAGCTTTATAAAAAAGTCCCTAGTCCTTAGTAGTTAGTCCTTAGCAAAACACTAAAGAACTAACTAAAACTAAGCACTAAGGACTAAAAACTAAACTACTCCCTGCGCCAGCATGGCATCGGCTACTTTTACGAATCCGGCAATATTAGCCCCTTTTACATAATCTACATACCCATCAGCATCGGCACCATATTTCACACAGGCCGCGTGAATATTAAGCATTATCCCTTTGAGTTTTTCATCCACTTCCTCGGCAGTCCAACTCAGTCTAAGGGAATTTTGCGACATTTCTAAACCGGAAGTCGCTACTCCACCGGCATTAGAAGCTTTTCCGGGAGAAAATAATATTTTGGCTTTATGAAAAACGGCAATCGCTTCAGGTGTAGAAGGCATATTAGCCCCTTCGGTCACACAAATACATCCGCCGTCAACTAATTTCTGAGCACTTTGAGCATCCAATTCGTTTTGTGTGGCACACGGCAAGGCAACATCACAGGGCTGCTGCCATGATTTTTCCCCTTCACGGTAAACGGCATTAGGATATTTGTTTACATAATCACTAATTCGGGTACGCAGCTCGTTTTTCAAATACATGATATGTGCTAATTTTTCGGCATCAATTCCATCAGCATCATAAATATAGCCGCCCGAATCTGACATTGTAATCACTTTAGCACCTAACTCAGAGGCTTTTTCCACCGCATATTGTGCAACATTTCCGGATCCGGAAACAGCCACGGTCTTATTCTTTAAGTCATCCCCCTTTGTAGCTAACATACTTTGGGCAAAATAGACTACCCCATATCCTGTAGCTTCAGGACGGATTAAAGAACCTCCAAAAGAAATTCCTTTTCCGGTTAAGACTCCGGTAAATTCATTTCTGATTTTTTTATACTGCCCGAATAAATACCCCACTTCTCTGGCTCCTACTCCAATATCACCAGCGGGAACATCGGTATCAGGACCAATATGCTTGCATAATTCGGTCATGAAAGCCTGACAAAAACGCATTACTTCGATATCTGATTTCCCTTTTGGGTCAAAATCAGAACCTCCTTTTCCTCCGCCCATAGGCAAAGTAGTCAGACTGTTTTTAAAAGTTTGTTCAAAAGCTAAAAACTTCAAAACGCTTAAATTTACCGTAGGATGAAACCGAAGCCCCCCTTTGTAAGGTCCAATAGCCGAATTCATCTGAATACGATAGCCACGGTTTACCTGAGCTTGTCCTTTGTCATCAATCCAGGCCACCCGGAAAATAACAATTCTGTCGGCCTCCACCATGCGCTCTAAAAGCATTTTGTTTTGGTATTTTTTATTCTCTTCTATAAAAGGAAGCACCGTTTCGGCAACCTCTGATACGGCCTGTAAAAATTCCGGTTCGTTAGGATTTTTTAGCGAAACCTCATTTATAAAATCTGTAAATATCTTTGACATAGGTATGTTTAATTATGAATTTAAAAAAAATTACTCCTCTTACAAATATACATTTTATGAAGAAATTCTATTTAAAATAAACTTAATTAAAAAGAGAAATATAAAAATAAAACGGCATTCCTGACCACTCATTTTTGCTGATCTTTTAGATGCTATTTAAGCCGTTGGATGTGATTAGTTTTTGATGATAATTTTTCGTCAGTTCGAGTAATTTTCGATAAAAATTGTATCGAGGACAAGAAATATTATTGTCAAAAACACTCGAATTGACGTTTTTGATAATTACACCTAACGGGTATGCTATTTAGTTCGTTATTATTGCAATAGATAAATTATGTTTTTTATATCTTTGTCCAAACCCGAAAAGTTTTAAAATGCTCAGAAATAATTTGCTAAGCTTATTAACTCTTATTATTTTGCTAGGAATTTCCGGTGAAATAAATGCGCAATTTGGTTTTTCGCATGAGGTTGGAGTTATTGCGGGGCCTGTTGCTTTTCAGTCTGATTACGGAGAGCGGCATGATTTGAGTACCAATGCCGGAAATACCGGATTAGGAATAGGAATTATTCATTATCTGAACTTTTCATACACCGCAGAATGTAACTGTTACAGTCCCGAGACGTATTTTAACGATCACTTCAAGTTAAGAACGGAGCTCTCATACAATAAAACCGAATTCAAGCATTTTGGCGAATGGGTAAGCCCTGACCGGACGTCGCTTCAGGCAGACCAATTACGGGCCATGGAAGGCAACAGTGCAGTGACTAATCTGGGAATGCAGTTAGAATATTTTCCGTTAAGCATTCGTGATTTCACCGCAAGGATAGGAAGTCTTGGTCCTTTTGTGAGCCTCGGCGCTCAGTTTAGCTATTACAATACCGAAGCAACATCTTCTTTAGGACCATTAGGCACACCATTAACCACATATCCTAAATACCTGACGCCATATGACGGACGTCAATATGGTTTTTCAACCGAAAGCGGCAGTGTATGGTCTATTGTTTCCAGTGTAGGTACGCGATACAAGCTGGCACCGCTGAGTGATTTAATGGTTGATTTACGGTTTCAGTATTATTTTTCGGATTGGGTTGACGGCTTAAACCCGAATAAGGATCTTTATAAAGAAAACAAAGCCAACGACTGGCTCGTATGGTTTAATGTGGGCTATATTTATTACTTACAATAAAACAGTAACACTAATTTTTGATTTTTATATTTAGTTAAAAACTGTTATCTTTCAATCCGGGACTTTTTTAGAAAAGTTCAACCCTTTATTTGAGATCCGGATTAAAAAAATTAAAATGAAATATACTTTATTCTTTCTGTTGCTTTTTATATGTATTAGTTGTTCCAAAGAATTGGATTTTGAAAATCAGTCTTTTGAAAAAACAACCTCTGTAGACTGTACTGAAAAGTGTCCGAATATAAAAATTGATATTCCGGTGGCTGAAAATGCAGCGACTGTTTCAGACAGCATTAACAATACCGTTTTTAAAACGGTAAAATCTATTGTTGACTTTGGAGACAAACCTAATGAATCCAAAAATTATGAAGAATTAGCCCAATCCTTCATTCAGAACTATGAAAAAATAAAAAGAGATTTTCCCAGAGATCATTTTGGATGGGAAGCTAAAATTGAAGGAGAAGTAAAATACAGATCGGAAAACATCTTAAGCATTACCATCAATCATTACACGTTTACCGGAGGAGCTCATGGATATGCCGGATTGCGTTCTTTAATTTTTGATCCGAAAACAGGAAAAAAAATAACAAATGAAAAGTTATTTAAAAACTGGAATCTTTTTAAAGCGCTGGCTGAAACCAGATTCAGAGAAAAATATAAAATACCAAGAGACCAATCGATAAACAGTACCGGAATGTTTTTTGAAAATGATGTCTTTCAGGTAGCCCAAAATATTTTTTTTACAAACGAAGGGATTATTCTTCATTACAACCCGTATGAAATTGCCGCTTATGTGGATGGTTCCAGAGAGTTGCTTATCAAATATGAAGAAGCAAACGATTATCTGATAACGAAATAAAAAAAGAGCTTCCATTAGAAAGCTCTTTTATTTATACTTTATTTCGGTCATTATACTAATTTTCGAATAGCCATAATAACACCAATATGAATTCCTTCGTGGAAGTTATTGAAAGACATCGAATCAAAATTGTTTTTTAACACAAATCCTGTAGATGTTGGATACTCATTGAAGTTTTGGAACAAATTATTATCAATATCAATGGCTGTTTGTTCGATTGTTTTATGTAACAAAGACAAAATTTCATCTACTTCTTCCTGCGAAGCATCCTGCTCTGTTTTAGTTCCTTTTTTATATTTTTCTATCAATTCATCAGAAACCATTACCGGTAAACCTGCTAATTTATAAACCAGCACCTGTTGTGTAACGATAATATGCGCTACATTCCAAATCAAATTATTATTAAAGCCTGCCGGAACTTTGTTCAGTTGTTCTAAAGTATATCCCTGAATCAATTTAGAAACCATGTTTCTGCTTGTTTTAGTAATCTCTAAAAGTTCTTTCATTGTATTGAATTTGTAAATTTTGGCGTAAAAATAAACAATTAACGTTCTAAATGATTTTTCTTTGCATAAAGAAATTATAATTATGACTAATAAAATATACTATCTCGCTTCCTGCGATACTTGTCGAAAAATCATCAAATCATTACCTAAAGACAATAATCTTGCTTTTCACGACATCAAGCAAGACCCAATTACTGAGACAGAATTGGAAGAAATGTACCAGCTTTCGGGAAGTTATGAAGCGCTTTTTAGCAAAAAAGCCCAATTGTACAAATCGATGGGATTAAAAGATAAAAACTTAACCGAAGCCGATTTTAAAAAATACATTCTGGAACATTATACCTTCCTGAGCCGCCCGGTTTTTATTATTGATGGCAAAATTTACATTGGCAACAGTCAGCAAAACATCCTTCAGGTTATGAAAGCATTAGAAAAGTAACATTATAAATTAAATCGAATCTCTTACACCATTGACTGAAAACTGACTACTGCAAACTTTTCTTTATCTTTGACCACTTTTAGAAAATAATATGATACAATCCATGACCGGTTTTGGTAAAGCTACTTTGCAGTTACCAACCAAAAAAATAACAGTCGAAGTAAAATCTTTAAACAGTAAAGGACTAGACCTGAACGTCCGAATGCCATCGCTTTACCGCGAAATGGAATTGGGTTTACGTACGCAAATAGCTGCTGCACTAGAACGTGGAAAAGTAGATTTTTCTATTTATATCGAAAGCACTGCTGAGCAAACTTCAACGAAAGTCAATGTACCTATTGTAAAAGCCTATATCAATCAATTAAGAGAAGTATATGCTGATGCCGATGAAACCGAATTGATGAAAATGGCTGTTCGAATGCCCGACACCATGAAAGTGGAAAGAGAAGAAATTGACGAAAACGAGTGGACTCAGATAAAAGAAGTTATCAACGAAAGTTTGAATAATATTCTTTCTTTTAGAAAAGACGAAGGCCTATCGCTGGAAAAAGAATTTCAGTTGCGAATCAGTAATATTCGTCAATATATGAATGATGCTCTGGCACTTGATCCGGAACGTGTTCAAGCCATCAAAGACCGTTTGCAAACTGCCATTGATGAATTAAAAGTAAATGTCGACGAAAACCGTTTTGAACAGGAACTAATCTATTATTTAGAGAAATTAGACATCACTGAGGAAAAAGTGCGTTTGACCAATCATTTGGATTATTTCTTAGAAACCATCAAAGGAACAGAAGCCAATGGTAGAAAATTAGGTTTCATCACTCAGGAAATGGGACGCGAAATCAACACTATGGGTTCTAAATCCAATCATGCACAAATGCAGAAATTAGTTGTGATGATGAAAGACGAATTGGAAAAAATTAAAGAGCAAGTGCTTAATGTTTTATAAAGTAATTAGTAACTAGTGAATAGTAATTAGAGTTTGAAACCATTCACTAATTACTATTCACTAATCACTTATAATGATGAAAAAAGGAAAATTAATCGTATTCTCGGCGCCATCAGGTTCAGGAAAAACAACTATAGTAAGGCATTTATTAAAACAGGAAGACCTGAATTTAGAGTTTTCTATCTCGGCTGCAACACGCGCAGCCAGAGGCGAAGAAGTAAATGGTCAGGATTATTATTTTATCTCTTTAGACGAATTTAAAAACCACATTAAAAACGAGGATTTCGTGGAATGGGAAGAAGTGTACCGGGATAACTTTTACGGAACTTTAAAAAGCGAAGTAGAACGCATCTGGGCTTTGGGCAAAAATGTGATTTTTGATATTGATGTTGCTGGCGGATTGCGTATCAAACATAAATTTCCGGAAGAAACTTTAGCTGTTTTTGTAAAACCCCCAAGTGTGGACGAACTCAAAAGACGTTTGAAAGAACGCTCTACCGAAAGCGAAGACAAAATCAATATGCGTATTGCTAAAGCTCACGTCGAACTCGCCACTGCTCCACAATTTGATGTGATTATTAAAAATTATGATTTAGAAGTGGCTTTGGAAGAAGCGACTGAGTTGGTTAGGGATTTTGTTAATAAGTAGTCCTTAGTTATTAGTACCTAGTCCTTAGTATTAAGTAATAACCATGTGAAAATTAACCAAATTATGAGCGGAGTTAAATCATACAAAGAATTATTAATTTGGCAAAAGGGCATCAAAATTGTGGTTTTGATTTACAAACTCACAAACGATTTTCCAAAAGAAGAAATTTATGCTTTAACAAGTCAGTTAAAAAGAGCTTCCGTTTCTATCCCTTCAAATATTGCAGAAGGATTTGGACGACAAACAGATAAATCATTTAATCATTTTTTAAATATTGCCAGAGGTTCATTAAATGAAATAGAAACACAACTCATTATTTCAAAAGAATTAGATTTTGTAATTGATGATAATTTATTTAATGAAATTCTGTTTTTAATAGAAGAAGAAAGTAAAATGATAAATGCCTTCTCAAAAAACTTAAAAAACTAAGGACTAGGGACTAAAAAACTAAGTACTAAAAAAATGAAAATAGGATTGTATTTCGGCACTTTTAACCCCATTCATGTTGGACATCTCATCATTGCCAATCACATGGCTGAGCATTCTGACTTGGATCAGGTTTGGCTCGTGGTTACACCACACAATCCGTTGAAGAAAAAGAGCACTTTACTGGATGATTACCATCGTTTACAAATGGTTTATTTAGCTACCGAAGACTATCCAAAACTCAAACCTTCGGATATTGAATTTAAACTTCCGCAGCCTAATTATACAGTAAACACTTTGGTACATCTGGAAGAAAAATATCCAAATCATGAATTCTCATTAATCATGGGCGAAGACAATCTGAAATCATTGCATAAATGGAAAAATTACGAAGCCATTCTGGCACATCATGAAATTTATGTGTACCCGCGTATTTCTTCTGAAACCGAAAATTTGGAACTAAAAAACCATGCTAAAATTCACCTGATTGATGCTCCGGTTGTTGAAATTTCTTCAACTACTATCCGAAATAATATCAAATCAGCTAAAAACATACGCCCGCTATTATCTCCAAAAGTTTGGGAATATATCGATCATAATTTATTTTATAAAAAATAATTAGAATTTAATTAACGTATCATTTCGCCCACTCCGGGAAGCAATTTCTTATTTTTGATAAAAAAAGAAATCATGCTAAACTTCGAATTATACAATCCAACCAAACTGGTTTTTGGTAAAGGACAAATAGAAAAATTATCCGAATTAGTTCCGCAAGGTGCTAAAATATTACTGGCTTATGGCGGCGGAAGCATTTTTAAAAACGGAATTCACCAACAGGTAATCGATAACTTAAAAGGTTTCGAAATTGTTGAATTTGGTGGAATTGAACCCAATCCGCATTTTGAAACTTTGATGAAAGCCGTTGAAGTAATAAAAACAGAAAAAATCGATTTTATTCTGGCAGTAGGGGGTGGATCAGTAATTGATGGTGTAAAATTCATTTCGGCTGCCGTACATTTTGACGGAAATCCAATTGATATTTTACAAAAACATATTCTAATAAAAGAAAATGCAATGCCTTTTGGAACCATTCTAACCTTGCCGGCAACGGGAAGCGAAATGAATTCCGGATATGTGGTAACGATTCAAGCGACTCAGGAAAAACTGGCTTCCGGCGGAAGCGCTTTGTTTCCGCAATTCTCAATTTGTGATCCAACTGTAATTCAGTCTTTACCAAAAAGACAATTACAAAATGGTGTGGTGGATGCTTTTACACACGTCATGGAACAATATTTAACGTATCCGCACGAAGGTTATTTACAGGACAGGATTGCCGAAGGAATTTTGCAAACCTTAATCGAAGTAGGTCCTAAAGTGGTTGAAAATCCTGCCGATTATGCATTGGCTTCTAATTTTATGTGGTCTTGTACCATGGCTTTGAACGGATTAATCCAAAAAGGAGTTCCCAGTGATTGGGCAACGCACATGATTGGTCACGAATTAACGGCACTCTACGGAATCGATCATGCCAGAACATTAGCCATTATTGGACCAAATCTTTACAGGGTTTTATTCGAAACTAAAAAAGAAAAACTGGCGCAATACGGAAAACGTATTTTTAATTTATCGGGAACGGTGGACGAAATTGCAAACGAAGCCATCAATAAAACCGTTGCTTTTTTCCACACGATGGGAATGGACACCAGACTGTCACAATACACAGAGAATTACAGCAAAACTGCCGATTTTATTGTAAACAGATTTGATGAAAGAGGCTGGAAAGCAATGGGAGAAAGACAAAATATTACTCTGGAAAAGCTAAAAGAGATTGTAGAAATGAGTTATTAATTTTAGTAAATAAACTTTATTCTCAACAAAAAAGGCGTCTGTGAGTACTATTCTCAGACGCCTTTTTAAAATAACACCAAAACTAAATTAACTAATTCTAATAATTTAAAAAACACAAATTACTCATATATACTATTTTACAACGAAACCAACCTTCTTTTTATTGCATAGTATTTAAAAAAAATTGAAAATATTTGTTTTTACAGATCTGTGTCCAATTCAAAAAGAATAGTCTTGCTTCATTAGTACATTTTTAAGTACTTTTGGTTAAACTATAAAAAGATGAGTGAAAATATAAAGTTTGCAGTAATTGGTGGTGGGAGCTGGGCAACAGCCATTACAAAAATGCTCTGCGTCAATCTTTCTGAAGTTTCATGGTATATGCGAAATGAATCGGCTATTGAGCATATAAAAGCACACAAACACAACCCAAATTACATTAGTTCAGTAGAATTTGACACTAAAAAACTACTGCTTACTAATGACATAAATGAAGCTGTTTCTTATGCAGACTACCTTATTTTTGCAATTCCTTCCGCTTTTTTAGATACTGAACTGCAAAAGCTGACTGTTTCTCTAAAAAACAAAATTATTTTCTCAGCCATTAAAGGAATAGTTCCTGAAACCAGTTTGATTGTTGGGGAACATTTTCATTTTCAATACAACATCCCTTATTATAATATTGGTGTAATTACCGGTCCATGCCATGCCGAAGAAGTAGCATTAGAACGCTTATCGTATCTGACCATTGCTTGTGGTGACGAAAAAAAAGCAGAAAATGTTGCTAAAAATCTTGCTGGAAATTATATTAAAACTAAAATTACCGATGATATTATTGGTACCGAATATGCTGCGATGCTTAAAAACATTTATGCTATTGCAGCCGGAATTGCACATGGCTTAGGCTATGGCGATAACTTTCAATCGGTGTTGATGAGTAATGCGATTCGGGAAATGAAACAGTTCATCAAGAAAGTACACAAAATGAAGCGCAACATCAATGATTCGGCTTATCTGGGCGATTTATTGGTAACAGGTTATTCGGTTTTTTCAAGAAACAGAATGTTCGGAAACATGATTGGCAAAGGCTACACCGTAAAAAGTGCCATGATGGAAATGAGCATGGTTGCCGAAGGTTATTATGCTGCTAAAAGTGCGTACAAACTCAATCAGGGTTATGGTGCCAAAACACCTATTATTGACTCCGTTCATGAAATTTTGTACGAAGGTAAAAATGCTAAAGCCGTATTTAAAAAACTGGTGGATAAACTGGATTAATATCATTGCGAGTTCCGATAGCTATCGGAACGAAGCAATCACATGACGAGAGTAACCGCAAATTGCTTCACCTATTCGCTATCGCTCGGGTCGCAAATTATAATAAGTGAATTTGTGGTTATTATTATTTTAAGATAAAATTTATCGAACAATCACACCATCTACAAATAGAATCGGTACTTCTTCGGTATTGTTTTCGTTAATGAAATTGGCTTTAAAAATAAATTTCTTGTCGTATAAAGTGTTTCCAATAAAATAAGTCAGCATGAATTCATTATTCAACGCTAAAAGACTTTTTTCGACCATTTCGATTTTGACTACTGAAACAGCAGGAACTTCCACAAAAGCATGACGCAAAACAGAGGTTTTCTTCATTTCGCCATCAATAGTTCCAAAAGCTTTAGAAACCACCATCACACTTTCAATATTAAAATCGCTGTCGTTTACTAAATAAGCATACCAGACTTTCTCCATAAAATCATCGCTCCATTCCTGAACGGCAGCAATGAATACGTTTTCTACTTCGGGGATTGTGATGTCTTTTTTCATTTTTAAAAAAGAGTCCCTAGTACTTAGTACTCAGTCCTTAGCAATATTTTAAACTAATGACTAAGGACTACCAACTAAGGACTTATAAATTATATTATCGATTTAAATTGTTCTAAGAAACGTATGTCGTTTTCATAAAACATACGGATGTCTCCAATTTGGTACAACAACATGGCAATACGCTCTACTCCCATTCCAAATGCAAATCCGTTATATTCGTCAGGATTGATGCCACAGTTTTTCAAAACATTAGGATCTACCATTCCGCAACCACCAATTTCTAACCAACCGGTTCCTTTGGTAATTCTGTAATCAGTTTCCGTTTTTAGTCCCCAATAAATATCAATTTCGGCACTTGGCTCAGTAAATGGAAAATAAGAAGGACGCAAACGGATTTTTGATTTTCCAAACATCTCTTTGGTAAAATACAATAAGGTTTGTTTCAAATCAGCAAAAGAAACTTCTTTGTCAATGTATAATCCTTCCACCTGGTGAAAAATACAATGTGAACGCGATGAAACGGCTTCATTACGGAAAACACGTCCCGGAGAAATCGTTCTGATAGGCGGTTTATTGTTTTCCATATAACGCACCTGAACCGATGAAGTATGCGTACGCAACAAAGTATCAGGATTAGTCTGGATAAAAAACGTATCCTGCATATCACGTGCCGGATGGTATTCTGGCAAGTTCAATGCAGTGAAATTATGCCAGTCGTCTTCAATTTCCGGACCTTCGGAAACATTGAATCCAATAGTCGAGAAAATATCAATAATTTGGTTTTTTACAATAGAAATCGGATGACGGGAACCAATAGTTACCGGCTCAGCCGCACGGGTTAAATCGCCATAAATTCCTTTAGATTCTTCTTTGTTTTCTAAAGCTTCCTGGATTGATTTTACTTTTTCTTCTGCAGAAGTTTTCAGCAGGTTAATTACCTGTCCAAATTCTTTTTTTTGCTCATTAGGAACATTCTTAAATTCAGCAAAAAAGTCTTTTAAAATCCCTTTGCTTCCTAAAAATTTAATTCTGAATGCTTCTAATTCTGCTGTATCCTGTGTTGAAAAAGCTTGTGCTTCACCAATATATTCTTTAATCTTATCTATCATTTTCATCCAATAATTGAGAGTGCAAATTTAGTTTTTTTTAGTGAGTAGTAAAAAGTAATTAGTGATTAGTTATAAAAAACCCATGACTAATTACTACTCCCTCTTTACTAATTACTCAATGAGTTGCTTTTCTATAAAATAATTCACAATCGCTTCTTTCATTAAAACCGATTGTTCTCCTGCTTTCAAAGGGGGCAATTCTTCTTTTACTTTGTAATGCGGCCAGCCATCTTCATCAAAAAATTCGAATTCATAAAACCCATAAGGTTCTAACAAACGGCAAATGGCAATATGCATCAGGTTTAATTTTTCATCTTTTTTATATTCCCGATGAAATTTACCCAGTTCCTGAACACCAATCAGAAAAATAATAGCATCCAAATCTAAATCTTCGCCTTGCGAAAACTGATTAGAAAGCATATCGACGAGCCTTTCCCAGCGCTCTTTAAGTTGTGTATCTCTTGACATTTTGATTTCTGATTTTAGATTTTAGATTTTAGATTTTAGATTAAGAATTTTCAATCTAAAATCTAAAATTTTAATTCTAAGATTTTAGGGCAAAGATACCAACATAATTCTTTTATCTTTGCTCTTTATTCTTTTCTCTTTTTACTATGAGTTTTTTAGATATAATTTTGGGTGCTTTACTGGTTTTTGCTTTGTATAAGGGAACTATAAATGGTCTTTTTATAGAGTTAGCCTCTTTTCTCTCATTAATTTTAGGAGTTTATTTTGCTGTTAAATTTTCCGTTATTACTAAAGACCTAATATCAGAGCACGTACATTGGAATCCAAATACTATTCAGATTTTTGCTTTTCTTCTTACTTTTCTTCTGGTTGTAATTGCTATTCATTTCACTGCTAAAATACTTACCGGAATTGTAGATTTTGCTTTTCTGGGGTGGATGAACAAACTAGGCGGTGGATTATTTCGTGTTCTAAAAACGGTATTGCTTATTGGAATTATCTTTTCGATTTTCGAAAAAATAAATCACAACCATTTTTTTGCAAAACAGGAAACACTTGACAATTCCATTTTTTACAATCCTATTCAGAAAACCGCTGCTTTCCTGTATCCGTCTATTGCAAAATGGTATGGAGACCTTAAAAAGTAAGCCAGTTTCAAAACTCAGAAGGTATCTGTATCCTGGAATCTATAATCTTATTCCTATTTCACTTCCCGGATGGCATCACTGTCAATCCAGCCCTCGGTACCGTCCGTTAATTGAATTTTTTTCCAGTTGTCTACTTTTTCATTTACATATACTTTAGTTCCTTCATGTAAAACAACTACATTTGTTCCTTTATTTTGTGGTTCATTCTTAACTTCTGCCATTTCTGCGAAAACAATTGCCGGTTTTTCATTTTTAAAATGACTTTTTTCAAAAGCAGCCGATGAAATACTGATAATAACAAATACCAGCATTACAAACATTCCAAAGAAAAATAATCTTTTATTCAATGCTAAAGCTGAAAAATAATATCCTAAAAAACATCCTAGAAATAAAACAGCGAAAACAACCGAAATCCATGCCCAGGTATTGTAATGAAAATTACCGGTGAAATCACGAAGTAATTTTGCAAAACCTACTTTAGGCACTACTTTTATTTCATCTACAGTCCTTTTCTGAGCAAATCTTAAATTGTTGACAATATCTTTATCGTTAGGATTCAGGACTAATGCTTTTTCATAATTGTATATCGCAGGCGCTACTTTATTGAGTTTATAATAGCAATTGGCTAAATTAAAATACAATTCTGCCGATTGCTTTTTAGCGCTTAATTCAGAATTATAAGCGTCGATAGCCTGCTCATATTTGCCGCTTTTATACAAACTATTTCCTTTTTCAAAACCACTTTGGGCAAAGAAAACCTGGCTAACGAACAATAATAAGTAAAGTATGTTTTTCATTTTTAGTACTCTTTGTATCCTTTGTGTTTAATCTTTTTTAAGAAAGCTGTTTTTCAAGATCAGAAATTATCAGCACTGCTTTTTCATAATCTTTTTGAATACTTGCACTGGATGACGGCGCATATCTTGCTATTTCACAGTTTTCAGTAAGTGCAATAAACTCATTTATCGATACCGGATTTGCATTTTTAGACAATAAAATTTCCTTAATATTATCTTTACTCATTTCCGAGGTTTCAATATGCAATTTAGCTTTCAGGAAATTATGCATGGCTTTTTCAAGCGCCACATAAAAAGGTTCTTTGTTGTTGATTTGCTTTTTCGCTTCCGATAAATATTTCTTTGCCAGACGGTTGTTTCGCCTGATTCTGTTTCCTACAACATCGCTGTCAATGGCTTCTTTTTTCTTTTTAGCTAATACAATCACCGGTAATAAACCAAAAGGTATTAATAACAAACAATAAAACAAGCTTGAGCCAAAAAAATCTTTGTGATTAATCGCTTCCAATTTTGTTTTTAATTTGACATACTTAAATTGTTCCGTTGGGACTACCTGATTTTTTTGAACTCCGGCTGAAGCTGTAGCATCAGTAGGTGTTGGACCGTCAAGTACTTTAACAATAATCTCCTGAGAAGTAATCGTTTTATACTTGCCAGAATTTAAATCAAAATAAGAGAACTGCATCGGTTTTATAGGATATTCTCCTTTATACTGCGGAATAATTGTATAACTATCGGAGATTTTTCCGGTCATTCCTGAAAGAGGCGTATTTACCTGCTCATTATGAACGGCATCATACATTTCCAGCGCATTTGGCACAACCGGTTTTGGTAAATTAAACAGTTTTAAATTTCCTTTTCCGGCCACACTTACCACTAAATCCAGACTTTCTCCGTTTTTAAGTTCCGTTTTTGAAGGAATTACTTTAAAGTCAAAGCTTCCCACTGCCCCTGAAAAATCTTCCGGTTTTCCAGCTTCCGGTAATGCTTTTACACTGATGTTTCTGGCTCCGGCTGAAACCCTTTTGCTGTCTTCTTTCAGAAGCATCTGTCCAAAAATATTTCTTCGATTAGTAGGCAATTCTACATCAATATCTAATGAAAGTGGTTCAATAGCCAGCTTACCTGATTTTTGAGGATATAAAACGGTTTTTTTCAAAACCACATAACGAAATTTTTCTCCTTTAAACATTCCTTCTTCAGGAACTAACTCTTTGATATCAATATTCTGACTCCAGAAGTCATTATAGGTTGGTTTCCCTAATTCTCTCCAGTTTTTGATTCCAATATTATAACTAAAATACAATTTATAAACCACAGTAATCGGCTCATTGATATACGGATTTGTTTTAGAAACATCCGCTACCAGATATAAATTATTATCCGCGGAAAGACTGGTATCATTAGGATCTTTCGGTTGTTCAACCGCATTGGTAACATTTATCCTTACCGGATTAGTCTTATACACCTGCCCATTGTATTCTATGGTAGCCTGCTTAATTGTCAATGTGCCTTTTTGATTAGGCATTAAATAATAAGAATAGATTTTTTCAAACGAGCTTCTACCATTTACCCAGGATTGACTCACTTGCTGACTTGGACCTGCAATGACTCTGAATCCTTCAAAAGAAGGTTCATTAAAATTGTCACCATCAATATTCATCACAAAATCAATACGAAGTCTTTCGTTTAGACCCAGCGTGTTTTTGCTCACTTTAGCCTCAAACTGTACCTGAGCCCAAAGTCCCTGAAAACTTAACAGTAATACTACTAAATATCTTTTCATTAAATTGTTTAATTGTTTAACTGTTTATTCGTCTAATAGATTAACTGCTTTCTTGAAACAAATTAACGATTAAACGAATCAACTAAATTCTACCAATCTTTTTCTGTTTCAACCGGTTTTCCTTTTACTTTATTTGCGTTTACCTTATCCTGAATTTTCTTTTCTTCATTATTCACTGCATCTAAAAGATTTTGCAGACGATCTTTGGAAATTCCGCCCGGCTGTGGTTTTGGTGGCTGATTTTCATCCTTTTTATCCTTACCGTCTTTTTTATCCTGATTTTTTTTGTCCTGATCTTTCTTATTCTCGTCTTTTTTATCCTGATCTTTCTTGTCTTTGTCCTGATCTTTTTTGTCCTGATCCTTCTTGTCCTTATCTTTATCCTTGTCCTTGTTTTTATCTTTTTTATCCTTATTGTCTTTTGGAGGATTTTCTTTCAGCATTTTTTTTGCTAATGCAAAATTGTATCGGGTCTGCTCATCTGCAGGATTATTGCGAAGAGCATTTTTATAAGCTTCTACGGCTTCGGTATAATTCTTCTCTTTCATAAACACATTTCCTAAATTATGATACGCTTTGTGTTTCTGAACCCTTGATCTGGCATTTTTTAACGCTTTTGCGTAAGCATATTTAGCCTCCGAAGCCTGATTTTGTTTGTAAATAGCATTTCCCAAATTATACGGTGAAACGGATCTGTTAGGAAATTTAGAATTCGATATTCTATACTCTGCCTCCGCCTCAGCATATTTACTTTCACTGTAAGCCTCATTTGCTTTTGGTAATGCTTTGTCTTTTTCCTGCGCCAAAATGTTGCCCAAACCCACAAACAGCAGTGCAAAAAACGTAAATCCGTATTTTATAAAATTCTTCATTTTCATTTCTTTGTGTTCTCCCTTATCATTTAATTTAATCCTTCAAAGGAATTGACATTTATTTTTCCTCGTTAAATAAGTTTAACTTTTTAACCCAATTGGTTTTTTTCTCTAAAAGAAATATATCCAGAAACAACAGCACGAAAGCGAATCCTAAGAACCATTGAAACTGGGACTGAAAATCGGCCATTTGAGTCGATTCAAATTCCGTTTTCTGAATCGTATCTAATGTCTTTTTAATATATTCAACTACTTGTTTAGTATTATTTCCACTTACATAACCGCCTTTAGTTTCTTTTGCAATTAACTCTAAGCCGGGCTGATTTAGTTTAGTTACAACTACTTCGTCATTTCTGTCTCTTTGATAACTTTGTACTATGCCGTTTCTTTTTAACGGAATAGTTCCTCCTTTTTCGGTTCCTATTCCGATAGTAATAATTCGCATTCCCAGCTTATTCGCTTCCTCTGCAGCTGCCTGAGCACCTTCGGAATGATCTTCTCCATCAGAAATAAGAATTAACAGTTTAGACGTTTTACTTTTTTCATCAAAATAAGTTGCAGATAATCGTATAGCTTCGTCTAAAGATGTTCCCTTAGAAGAAACGATATCGGTATTCATGCTTTGTAAAAACATTTTTGCTACACCATAATCGGTCGTAATAGGTAAAACGGGAAAAGCGCTTCCCGCATAAGCTACGATACCGATGCGATCACTTCCCAACTGATTAATAATCTGAGAGACTACTTGTTTACTTTTTTCTAATCTATTAGGTGCCACATCTTCTGCAAGCATACTTTTAGAAACGTCCATTGCAAAAACAATATCGATACCTTCCCGTTTTACGGTTTCCAGCTTGGTTCCTATTTTAGGATTTACTAAGCCTAAAATTAAACCCAGTAATGCTAATGTAAGTAGTATTAATTTAAAAACCGGCTTAAAAACAGAATGTTCAGGACTTAGTTTTTTTATGATATCCAAATCACCAAATTCCTTTTGTTTTTTTCTTTTCCAGTACATATTCAACAGGAAAAGCAACACTACAAGAGGTAGTATAAAAAGTAAGTACAAATATATTTTTTCGTCTAATTCCATATTTCTTTAACCACAAAGGGCACTAAGTTTTGTCGCAAAGTACACTATATTAATTTCTCTTTATAAAGTTCCATTTATCAGTTCTAACAATTCTATTTTCAAAACTTATAGCTTTTAAAGCTTTGTATTCTCAGTGAATTCTTTATGAACTTTTAGCACTAAATAAAGCTTCTGTAAACTGTATTTCGTAATCCAAATTCAAGCAATATCAGAAAACCGGCTAACCACACGAAAGGCCTGTATTTTTCATCATAATCATAGAACTTCAATTCTTCAATTTCAGTAGTCTCCAGTTTATTGATTTCGTCATAAATCTCGGCTAGCTTGCTGTTACTGGTAGCTCTGAAATACTCCCCATCGGTTTTCTTAGCTATGCTTTTCATCAATCTTTCATCGATTTCAACTTTCATTCTTTGAAATAAAAACTGTCCGTTAGGACCCAGTGCATAAGGAAACTCAGCCATTCCATTGGTTCCGATTCCTATGGTGTATACTTTTATTCCGTATTGTTTTGCAATATCTGCAGCTGTTTCCGGTTCAATAAAACCGGCATTGTTAACACCATCTGTCAGCAAAATAATTACTTTACTCTTAGCTTTACTGTCTTTTAATCGGTTTACTGCCGTAGCCAATCCCATACCTATACCGGTTCCGTCTTTTAAAATATTATCATATTTGATACTTTCGATGGCCTGTGCTACAATAGCTTTGTCACTGGTTACCGGAGTTTTAGTATACGCTTCGGAGGCATATACCACTAATCCGATTCTGTCATTTGGCCGTTGATCAACAAAATTCTCCGCTACTCTTTTCAAAGCTTCCATCCGATTTGGTTTCAAATCTTTAGCAAGCATACTTCCTGAAACATCCACTGCCATTACAATGTCTATTCCTTTAGTTGTTTTTGTTCTGTTACTAATATCAACTGTTCTGGGTCTTGCCAGCGCAATTATTAAAGAACTTAATGCCAATAAACGAAGTACACTCAGATAGGGTTTTAATTTTGTCCATACTGAATAAGAGCCTTTAAAACCTTTTACAGAACTTACTTTTAAAGTTGCCGATTGTTGATTTCTTTTTAAAACCAACCAAATGATGGCTAATGGAATTAAAAGAAACAACCAAAAAAACTCCGGATTTAAAAAATTTATTTTTGCCATTATTTATCTCCTTGTTTTAATTCAACCGAGTTCAAAACCCGCTCTGAAATTTCATTTGCATATTTATCTCCTTCCTGATGCAGAATCAGAATTTGTTGTAATCCGCCTTCCTGACTGAACATCAAAACTTCATAATACACTCTCTCTTTCTCATTAGTAATCGGACTTACTCTGGAGAAAGTTCCATATGCTTTTAAACCTGTAATTCCTTCCTTAGTCTCGTAATCTTCCTGTTTCACTATCATATTTTGTGCACCCTGAGATTCCATAGCCTGCAAGGAACCGTCCATTGATTTTTTCAAATCGATTTGTCCTTCTTGTTTATACTTAAAAGTGGAAACCATTAAATAGAAATTATCAATCATACTTCCGTAAACAAATGATTGCATTTCTTTGATTAAAGCCATCCCTTCTTTCGGCAAAGCTTTAGACAAATCTGTTCTTACAAGAACTTTTGGAGTTTCAATTTTTACAGCCGGATTTCCATATTCACTTCTTACCCATTCTCCTTCCAGAAGTTCTTTTGAAGGATGCCCGATAAGATTATCTTTTACATAATCAAATCCTTTAGTAACCATCAGAAAAATAGTTGTTGCTGTCAATAAAAATAACACAATAGCGGCAGCTGTAATAATGCGTTGTTTTCTTTTCTTTTTTAACTGAAGTGCAATTTGTTTTTGCCTTTGTGCTTCATTTAACAAAACATCTTCTTCAGCAGGAACCTCAACAGGAATAGAACTGTCCAGGGTTAAAATTGCTTTTTGGATTTTATTTCTGTCTTCGGTTATTTCATATTCCAGCGGTTTTGATTTAGCAAATTTTACTAAATCGGCCTGTTTTAAAACTCTTTCCAGATTTTCAATTGTTTCGCCAGAAACCGTCATTTTCTTTTTGACAGAAGCCGCTTTTAAACCTGCTATCAGTTCCGAAGTTGTACTCTCCATGGCCGGAATTTCTATAGCTTCTTCAATATAATTTCGGGCAATATCAGTTAATTCGCTATAATATTCTTTTACTTCTCCTTTTTGCCAGAGTTCTTTCTTTTCTAAGTTATTCAACAGACTAGTAGCTTTTTCTATAGGTGTCTTATAAACTTCTTCTTCTATTTTTTTCTTTTGTTTATTCTTTAAAAACCAGTATATCCCTGCCCCGATTGCCAGAAATACAATTAAACCTAAAAGATATTTCCACCAGTCGCCTATAGTGTCAGCAGCAGGCTGAATATCTTTGATGTCATACATTTTTTGTTTTAAAGTATCCACCTCAACATTAGCCACCTCAACAGCTATGGAATCTGTTTGATAAGCTTTGCTATTAATAATTATTTTGATAGCAGGAATGACATAACGCCCTGAATCAAATTGTGTCAGTCCGTATTTTTTAATTAACTCATAGCGGTCATTATTTTTTACGGTATCAACAGGGTAAGACTGAATAACTTCTAAAGCACCAATATTTTTTAATTTGGGAAAAACAACTTTAGACAAAGTGTCTACCGAAGTTTTCACCGTTAATTTAAACTCGGCTCCAATTTTATTTTTTGTTGTATCAATACTTGTTTCTACTCTTTTTTGTTGTGCAAAAACTGTAGTAGAAAGAAGCAGAAGTAAGAAGAATATTTGTTTTTTCATGTTTATGAATCCTGTTAAAATCTGAAATCAAGAACCGCTATCGGGAAACTTTGCTCAAATTGACGAAATAAGCTTAATGCTGAAATTTTATCTCGATTTAAAATAACCTAACAATTTAGTTACGTAACTTTCGTCCACTCTGGTATTTACTACACCTGAACCTGATTTACTAAAGGTTTCTCTGAAATAATTTAATTGCTCCTGATAGTATTTCTCATAATCCATCCGGACAACTTTAGAGCCGGTATCTACGAGTTGTACTTCGCCTGATTCGGCATCCAGCATCGGAACCATTCCTATGTTTGGCATTTTTTGTTCTCTGATATCGTAGACTCTTATTCCTGTAAGATCATGTTTTTTAGCTGCAATTTTTAAGGTCTGCTCATAATCATCCGACATAAAATCAGAAATCATAAAAACAATAGCTTTCTTTTTTTGAGTACTCGACAAAAATTTCAATGCCTGAGCAATATCTGTTTTATGGCTTTTTGGTTCGAATTCTATCAGTTCACGAATGATACGCAAAACATGAGATCTTCCTTTTTTTGGCGGAATATACAATTCGATTTGGTCCGAAAATAAAATCAGCCCTATTTTATCGTTGTTTTGTGTAGCCGAAAAAGCCATCGTGGCAGCAATTTCTGTTACGATGTCTTTTTTAAATTGATTTTTAGAACCAAAACTCTCCGAACCCGAAATATCAACCATCAGCATCATGGTTAACTCGCGTTCTTCTTCAAAAACTTTTACATGTGCTTCATTATAACGTGCGGTAACGTTCCAGTCGATATTTCGAATATCATCTCCATATTGATACTGACGTACTTCGCTAAAAGTCATTCCACGCCCTTTGAAAGAAGTATGATATTCCCCTGAAAAGATATGATCACTCAGTCTTCGGGTTTTGATTTCTATTTTTCGTACTTTTTTTAAAAGCTCTTTTGTATCCATTTTTCTAGTAATTAGTAATTAGTGAATAGTGAATAGTAACGAACCAAGGCTAATTACTGTTCACTTATTACTATTCACTTTTACGGAACCTCTACTTCGTTTATAATCTTATTGATAATATCAACCGAAGTAATATTTTCTGCCTCAGCTTCATAAGTCACTCCTACTCTGTGACGTAAAACATCATGTACCACAGCACGAACATCTTCTGGAATTACATAACCACGACGTTTTATAAAAGCATAACATTTTGCCGCAGTAGCTAAATTAATACTTCCACGTGGCGAAGAGCCAAAACTGATTAATGGTTTCAGATCAGCTAGTTTATATTTTTCAGGATAACGGGTGGCGAAAATAATATCCAGAATATATTTTTCTATTTTTTCATCCATATAAACATCTCGTACAGCTTCCTGTGCACGTAAAATCTGCTCAATAGAAACTACCTGATTTACTTTCTCGTAACTTCCGCTTAAGTTTTGACGAATCACCAGTCGCTCTTCATCCATTTTAGGATAATCAATTACCGTTTTCAGCATAAAACGATCCACCTGTGCTTCGGGTAACTGATAAGTTCCCTCCTGCTCAATTGGGTTTTGCGTAGCTAAAACTAAAAATGGTTTTTCCAGTTTAAAAGTAGTATCTCCAATGGTAACCTGCTTTTCCTGCATAGCTTCTAACAAAGCCGATTGTACCTTAGCCGGAGCACGGTTGATCTCATCAGCAAGAACAAAATTAGCAAAAATGGGTCCTTTTTTGATAGAAAATTCATTTTGCTTAATATTATAAATCATTGTTCCTACTACGTCTGCAGGTAATAAATCCGGGGTAAACTGTATTCGGCTAAAAGAACCGTGAACCGCTTTAGAAAGCGTATTAATTGCTAAAGTTTTTGCCAGTCCGGGAACACCTTCAAGCAAGATATGTCCTTGTCCTAATAATCCAATCAATAATCGTTCAACCATTTGCTTTTGACCCACAATCACCTTGTTCATTTCCATAGTAAGAAGATCGATAAAAGCACTCTCTCTTTCTATTTTTTCATTGATTGCTCTGATGTCTAAAGTCGCTGTATTCTCTTCCATAAAATTATTTTTTATACCTTGAATTTAATGCCTTAGTTTTGAGAGTGCAAATTGAATTTTTTTTTACAGGAAAGATGTTAAAAAATGGTTAAAACTTCTGTCAATCCTGCAATTTTAAGGTCGAATTATGATACAATTTCCATAATTTTAAGAAGTCTAAGAATTATCCTTTCAAAACGAAAAAGAATAGATTTTTTTCTGAAAAATTAAAGCCGCAAATAGAATATAATCAACACAAATTAAAGACCTTAGCAAACGAATCAATAAAGAACAAAAAGAGCTTTTTTTAGCATTCGATTAAATAAACAGTTAAAAAAATATTCTCAATTTTATTAAAATTCGAAAATCATTTTCTTTCAAAAAACAAGCATACTGATTAAACATGAATAAAACAGCATTAATAACCGGTGCAACCAGTGGAATAGGAAAAGCAACCGCACAACTGTTAGCCCGGAATAATTACAACATTATACTTTGCGGAAGACGTGAAAACCGATTAAAGGAACTGGAAAAAGAACTTAGTCTTCATACTAAAGTCCACACTTTATCATTCGATGTCAGCAATAAAAAAGACGTTTTTGAAAAAATAAATTCCCTGCCGGATGCTTTTTCGAAAATTGATATTTTAATTAACAATGCCGGAAATGCTCACGGCTTGGATTCCATTCAGGATGGAAATATTGAGGACTGGGAAAACATGATTGATATTAATTTAAAAGGTCTTTTATATGTTTCCAAAGCAATAATCCCAAAAATGATTGCCCAACAATCAGGACATATAATTAATATAGGTTCCACAGCGGCAAAACAGGTTTATCCAAACGGAAATGTATATTGCGCCACAAAACATGCTGTTGATGCGCTTAATAAAGGAATGAAAATGGATTTGAATCCGTATGGAATTCGTGTAGGAGCGATTCATCCGGGACTTGTAGAAACCGAATTCAGTCAGGTTCGTTTTAAAGGTGATACTGAAAAAGCTGCCAATGTTTATAAAGGATTTACCCCTTTAAAACCTGAAGATATCGCAGATATTATCCATTTTGTCATATCAAGACCTTACTACGTAAACATCTCTGATTTAGTCGTCATGTGTACGGCACAAGGTTCGGCAACGATGATTCAAAGAGCCGAATAAGCATAAAAAAACAGCTCATTGATTTGAGCTGTTTTTTATGCTTTTTTTTATTTTTTATTCGAAAGAAACAGATCCTACATCAGTAATTTCACCATTTTCAACTACTACATCAGTAATCGTAATTGGCGTTTTACCCGAAGCAACATCCGGAGTCAAAGTCACTGTATAAGTTCCTGCCGGAACACCATTTAACTGGAATAATCCTGTTTCTCCAGCAAAAGTAGTAATAACAGCATCTCCCACAGGAACAGAAACTTCGACCTGATAACCTTCCAGAACAGGATTTATCGCTCCTTTAATTACTCCTGAAGTAGCTGTTGCTGAAACATGAATTACAGGTTTTAAATTATACATTCCTGAACCTCCGGCTGAAACGATAGATTTGGCTACATCAAAATCTAAAATAAATTCATAAGTAGCTCCCGGCTGCAGTGTTTGGTTAACCATTAATTTCAATCCGGATTGCATCGCGCTTGGAGTATTTAAATCCATTACTGCATCGTCTTTTACAAGAGTATTGTTCTCTCCTAAAACTAATCGTATCTGTCCCAGATATCCCGATGGAACCAACTCATCAGCCAATAAAACATTTACACCTCCTGTTAAATCTAATAAATTATATACACCGGGAGTAAAATCATCATCAACAATACTTACCCAGCCTTCACTATCATTAGTATCATCAGAATATTTAATCATTATATCCTGTACATCAATATTCACTTCATCATAATCTCCTGGGGCATCTACCATTCGAACCGTCATTCTTGAAGTTTGGGAGCTGTCGTCATTATCGTTATTATTACAAGCTGTAAAAAAGCTCGCAAGCAAAACAATGACAAAGAACAATTGGGGGCAAAATTTAATCTTCTTCATTTTATTTGACATATTTAAAATTAGTATATTGACAACGTAATAAAAACAATAAAATTGCTTAAAAAACGGTATTTTTCATAAATAAATTTCATTTTCCAATGATTAACAAACGGCTTTTAATCAAGAATTTATTAGCTCACAATGATGAAAACAGCTTTTATGATAAAAAGCGTCAGCTAAATTTGCACCTCAAAGAAGGTAAAGCAAAATTTTTAAAGCATATCTGTGCTTTATCCAACTCTAATCCGGCCAACAATTCCTATATAGTAGTAGGAGTCGAAGATCAGGATAATGAAATTATTGGAACTGATTTTTTTGATGACAGCCACATTCAGAATCTCATTAATGCCTATCTGGAAAATCCTCCTAAAATACAGTATGAAAATGTCCCTTTTCCTAATCTCCCCAAAGACAAGGTGATTGGCTTAGTAACCATCAAACCAAAGAATAAAATCTCTTCCTTTAAAAAAGGGATTTATACGATACCGGCACACAGCGTTTTTATAAGACGCGGCAGCAACACCACTCCGGTAGAAGAGAAAATTGAAAAAAATTATCCCAATACCGAAACGGTTATTGATCTTGAAAACAATTCCCGAAATAATATTAAATACACACTGGACGGTGTTTTTGATTTTATGAATTTCAGGCATAAGGACATGGCTCCAAAATACAAAGTTTTTAAAGAGTTATTTGTGATATGCTGGGCCGGAATACCTAAAACGGTCCGGGGAAAAACTTTTTTATCCCGGGTAGATATTGAATTGATTAACGAACATATTAAACTTTTTTATTCAGATCAGGATGTGGTAACTATTTCTTTTAACGAAGATACTTTTACCATTATTGAATATGTGCCACTAGGTCTAAATGACAAAACCAGTTATTATCCATTAGAACAGCAAACCATACATTTTTTTGAAAATGGTTATTACAAAATTGAAAGCAAGATGCTTTTTGAACCGCCAGCGTTCAACAAAAAAATGCTTTTTCACATCTATAACAACAATGAAGCTTTGATAAAAAAGCTCATTAAAGGTATTCAGCTCACTCCCGTAGAACTCAAAGACCTTGAAAATCTTCCTTCTACTTTTATGATTTGTTATCTCAACGGTTTTGAAGATGCTAAGAAAAAACTAATTGATGCAAAAACTTATCTTAAACCTTTTCCTCAGGTATATTTATCATTTAAAGAAGCCATGCGTATTTTGAGAAAAATGAAATACGACGTGTAATTAAGACTCATTAAAAAAAAGAGAAACCCGGATCTTTTTAGTCGCTTTTTAGCTATTTTTATTATATTAGAATATAAAAGCAGATTTCAGAAAAATGAGAACATTAGTAATAGGAGACATTCACGGAGGATTACGGGCATTACATCAAATTATGGAAAGGGCTCAGGTTACCGAAAAAGACAAGCTGATTTTCTTAGGTGATTATGTCGATGGATGGAGTCAATCGCCTCAGGTAATCGATTTTTTAATAGAATTAAACATAAAAAATGACTGTGTTTTTATAAGAGGAAATCATGACGAATTATTACTGTATTGGTTAAAAGACAACAAAGACAATCTTATGTGGTACAACCACGGTGGAGAAGCTACAGTCCTTGCATATGAAAAAGTAAGTGCTGAAACCAAGCGTAAACATGTTGAATTTTTACTGGAATTAAAAGATTATTACCTGGATGAACAACAACGCTTATTTATCCACGCCGGTTTCACCAATATGAATGGTATAAATTTTGAATATTTCCCAAAATTATTCTACTGGGACAGAACCCTTTGGGAAATGGCCTTAGCATTAGATGAAAACATTCATCCTTCTGATGTCAGGTATCCGAAACGACTTACTCTATATAATGAAATTTACATTGGTCACACTCCGGTAACACGCATTAACCAGACCATCCCGGTAAACAAAGCCTGTATCTGGAATGTTGACACAGGAGCCGCTTTTAAGGGTCCTTTGACTATCATGGACATTGATACAAAAGAATATTGGCAAAGCGAACCATTATGTAACTTATATTTTGACGAAAAAGGAAGAAATTAAATACATTTGCATAAAAAAATTATCATGAAAAAAACATTCGTTTTTGTATTATTAACTGTAACAGGTTTAATAAATGCTCAGGCTTTTAAAGGAAAAGAAGATATTAAATTTGATATCGCGGCTAACATTCAAAATGGCGGTTCAGGAATACGTCTTTCATCTGATTTTGGTCTAGGAGAAAACATCTCCGTTGGAGTTTTAGGTTCTTATCTCTTATCTGTAAGTAAAGACGATTTGGGAAACAAACCTGATTTTGGTGACAGAATAGACCTCAAAGCCCGTTTTAATGCTAATCTTGGAAATGTGTTTAATATCGACGAGAAAGTAGATATTTATCCGGGACTGGATTTAGGATTAAGAAATTTTGGTGCCCATCTGGGAATTCGTTATTTCTTTACAGACGGTTTTGGAATCATGAGCGAAATAGGTGTTCCTATTGCGAAATACAAACCCGAAGCGACAGGGTTTGAACGTCTAAACAATCAGTTTGTATTTAACATTGGAGCTTCATTCAACTTGTAAAAAAATAACTTTTTAAAAATAGAAAACGGCAATTCGATTTTTCAAATTGCCGTTTTTTTTATTTCAATGAAGAAATTTTAAAAATTCCCTTTTCATTAATTACAGTAACGTGAATACTTGTTGCATTCCCCGAATATTTATCGAGATATTGCACGTTAAATTTATTTTTTGAACCGGACAATCTACTTACAGTTAAAGTTTCTATCCAATCTAATGATGCATCCTGAGCTTTAACAAATGGATTATAATCCAGTTCATTATGTTCAAATTCATTTGAAATACTGTCCAATAAAGATTTCGTGCAAAATTTAATTTCAATTGAATCTAATTTTCTTTCCGATTCAGCGATTTTTTCGTTTGTAAATTCTTTTATATAAACACTATAAAATTCCTTTAGCATTTTTTGAATGGCAGCATCCTTATCAATTTCATTTTTAGAACTTTCAATGGACATTTGTTTATTAGATTCCAACGGTTCTTTTTTACAACTGTATAAAAAAGACATTAGCAACAAACAGACATAAACAGTTTTCTTAGTATTCATATAAAATATTTACAAATCAAATTTTATTCCTTGTGCCAAAGGCAAAGTACTGCCGTAATTAATAGTGTTGGTTTGACGTCGCATATAGACTTTCCAGGCATCCGATCCTGATTCTCTGCCGCCGCCTGTTTCTTTTTCTCCGCCAAAAGCCCCACCAATTTCAGCTCCGGAAGTTCCAATATTCACATTGGCAATTCCGCAATCAGAACCTGCTGTAGACAAGAATAATTCCGCTTCTAGCAGGTTGTTCGTCATAATTGCTGATGACAATCCCTGAGCAACATTATTTTGTATTATAATAGCATTATCAACAGTTCCTGAATACTTTAGCAAATACAAAATAGGAGCAAAAGTTTCCTGTTGTACAATTTCAAAGGAATTCTCAGCTTCCACAATGGCGGGTTGCACATAACAACCACTTTCATATCCGGAACCGGAAAGCACTGCTCCGTCTACCAGAATTTTAGCTCCTTCGGCAACTGCTTTTTGTAAAGCTTTATTGTATTTATCAACTGCATCAAGATCAATTAGTGGTCCTACGTGATTTTTTTCGTCCAATGGATTTCCAATACGCAATTGCTGGTAAGCAGAAATCAAAGCTTCTTTGACTTTGTCATAAACACTTTCGTGAATAATTAAACGACGTGTCGAAGTACAACGCTGACCGGCTGTTCCGACAGCCCCAAAAACTGCTCCGATAACGGTCATTTTAATATCGGCATCGGGAGTAACAATTATGGCATTGTTTCCGCCTAATTCTAATAAAGTTTTACCTAGACGAGCCGCAACAGTTTGTGCCACAATTTTTCCCATTCGGGTAGAACCTGTGGCTGAAATTAACGGAATTCTCGAATCTGTAGTCAATAATTCTCCTATCTTGAAATCGCCATTAATTAGACCGGAAATGCCTTCCGGCAGCTTATTTTCCTGTAAAACCCCGGCTAAAATATTTTGGCAGGCAATTCCGCAAAGAGGTGTTTTTTCCGATGGTTTCCAAACACAAACATCTCCACAAACTAAAGCTAAAGCTGCATTCCAGGACCAAACCGCAACCGGAAAATTGAATGCGGATATAATTCCCACCACACCCAACGGATGATATTGCTCATACATCCTGTGATTAGGACGTTCCGAGTGCATGGTTAATCCGTGTAATTGTCGGGAAAGTCCAACCGCAAAATCGCAAATGTCAATCATTTCCTGAACTTCTCCATAGCCTTCCTGCAGGGATTTCCCCATTTCGTAAGAAACTAATTTACCTAAGGCTTCTTTATTCTGACGTAATTTTTCTCCAAACTGACGTACAATTTCACCACGTTGTGGTGCAGGCAATAATCGGAAAGATTGGAAAGCTTCTGTAGCAGTCTGCATTACTTTTTCGTAATCAGCTGCGGAAGTGGTTTTTACTTTTGCAATCAGCTGACCATCTACAGGAGAATAACTTTCCAGAATTGCTCCTGAAGAAAAAGAGTCGGCTCCAGTTGATGTTCCGTTATTTATATCAGAAATTCCTAATTGCGCTAAAGCTTCTTTAATTCCAAATTGTGTTGCGATTGTTGTCATGGTAATGAATTACGTTCTGTTATTTTTTTTAATTTAATTCTTATCCATATGTCTATATATTTTCCAATTCAAATTATGTTTCAAACACAATTTTTTAAATATTTGAAAACTAAACTGACACATAAAATCTATTAGATTTTTGAAATGTAAAATATCTAATTTAACTCTGACATTTTGATTATCAACTTCATCATACATAAATAAATCAACAAATAATTCCTTCTTATTAGTTGAACAAAATATTTCTGATTTATTCAAAATATAATTATTATGAACAATATTATGTCTTGTCTCGGACAATATAGAGAATGAAGTTTTTAAATCAAATTGCATTTTATCTTTTCCATATAAGAATGAATCTAACTGTGAATCGACTATTTCCCGAAGATGATTTCCACTAGGCATATTTTTTCTAGAAAACTCTTGCTTATTTTTAAGCTTTTTTTCAATAAGACATTTTAATTCTGAATCGATAGAAGAAAATTCAAACATTAAACTTTTCAACAATCTTTCCAAACCTTCAAAAGATTGAACATAAAAAAAACAAAATTGTTTTGAAATTAAATCATGAATAAATTCTGGATAACTCTCTTTAGTAATCTCCAACATACTGTCTGTTGGATAAGCATATGCCCAACCATTATCTGTTTTACCGCTCCAATCTCTTAAGACTAAAGACGAAGCAAATCTTAACTTAGAATCTTCAGAATCAAATCTTTTTAAATCATTAAATAAAATTGTATTCGTTCGTAAAGCTAAATGTTTATATTCTATTAATGAATCAAAATATCTATCTAAATAACCTTTAATAATTTCTTCCAATATCGACTTTATTATTTATTAATTTCCTTTAGCCCCAGTAGCAGCGGCATCCTTTTCCTGCTTTCTTTAAGCAGGAAAAGATAGAGCGGATAACGGGAAATAGCTCCTGAAAAAATTACTTTTTGGCAGTAAATATTGGGTCGGTTTCCATAACCGTTCCGCATTTTTCACAAGTTCGAAGTTCTTCGGAGTTGTAAAAATGTTCAAAATGAGGCAGGAAATCTTTTTCGATATTGTTGAGTTCAAAATAAACTTCGTACAGCTTATGATTGCAGTTGTCACAATACCACAACAAACCGTCAGTAAACCCCTTTCCAGCTCTTTTTCTTTCAATTACAAGACCTATAGAACCTTCAGAACGAACCGGAGAATGTGGGATTGCCGCCGGATGTAAATACATATCACCGGCATTGAGTTGCATTACTTTACGCTCGCCATCTTCCTGAATGTGCACTTCAATCGAACCTTCCAACTGATAAAATAATTCTTCGGTCTCATTATAATGAAAATCTTTTCGGGCATTTGGTCCCGCAACAACCATCACAATGTAATCACCTGAATCTACATATAGGTTTTTGTTACCAACAGGTGGTTTAAGTAATTGACGGTTTTCGTCAATCCATTTAGTAAGATTAAAAGGTTTTGAAATTGCCATTTTGAGTTATTTTTTTTAAGAAAAGCTAAGGTACGAAAAAAAAGAATTTTGGTTTCACGCAGATTCATTAATAAACCCAGAGACACGCAAAGAAACAGATTGAAATAAAATCTTAAGAACTTTATCTAATATTCATTTTATAAAAAATCATGGTGCAACTTTGTGTTTGCTTTGTGAATCTTTGTGTAACAAACAAAACATCATTTAGCTTCCTTAATCAAATAAATATAAACCGGAAAGTGGTCGCTAAAACCCACTTCGGTAGCGGAATGTCGTTTGGGATATCCCTTATATTGTCCGGAATTCTGAATCAGATAACTTTTATTGAAAATTCCTGCTTTCCAATATTGATATGTAGAAAAATCATTTTTAATTAAGGATTGCGTCACCATAATTTGGTCAAAAATATCCCATGAATCCCGAAATGCTATAGTTCCCAAGCCTTTCTTAGCCATTTCTTCAAAAGGATTGTAAATTCCAAATTCAGGTACATCCTGCTTTTTAGCTTTTGCACCCAGCGCTTTTTTAATACTGTTATTAAAGGGACCATCATTCAAATCGCCCAGTGTAATTACCTTAGCATCAGGATTTATTTTTTGTAAAGAGTCAATTATTTTACGGTTCAACATTCCGGCTGCTTCTCTGAACGGACTTGATTTTTTCTCACCTCCGGAACGAGACGGCCAGTGATTGACTATAATATTGATTTCTTCCCCATCAAGGAAACCTGTAACCAGCAATTGATCCCTGGTAAAAACACGATTATCGTATGTTGTAACAGCCTCACTCTGGTCTGAATCTTCTGAAGGCGTTACTAACTCTTGAATTTCAACCTCCTTTTTGTAAATATAAAGCGGAATATTAGCATAAGATGTTGGTAAGAAATATTTCTTTTGAAATAATAAAGCCACATCAATCCCTCTTTTATCAGGTGAATCAAAATGGATAATACCATAATCCTGCAGAACCATTTTAGGCTGTAATACTAAATCTTCTAAAACACCTCGGTTTTCAATTTCTGAACAGCCAATAAAAGTGGGTGAATTACTGTTTTCCGGCTTACCGGTTTCAATCAGAACGCGGGCTAAGTTTTCTAATTTCTGATGGTATTTTTTAGAAGTCCACCGCTGACTTCCCATTGGTGTCCACTCATCATCATCAGTATGCGGGTCATTAATTGTATCAAAAAGATTTTCAAAATTATAAAACACAAGTGTATGAATACGAAAACTTTTTTGCTGTGAAAATCCAATTCGATACAAAAACAGCAAAGCGAGTAACAAAAGTATTCTGAATATTTTCATAACCCGTTCTTTTTAAAGGAGTTTTAGTAAAAATAGTACATTTTAAGTAACAATTTTAAAATTATTTTTGAATTTGATTATCTTTGTTTAAATGCCCGGTAAAGGCCTCTTTATTTAGTATCTATTCCGGAAAAACACCTATATGATTACTTCTCGAATTTTATTTTCAAACCGAACCATCTGTGTATTTCTGATTTTTATTTTTCAATCTTTCAACATTCAAGCACAACAACAAATGATTACACCTGCCACTTTACAAAAAGGAGATACCGTTGCCATTGTAGCCACAGCCAGAAAATATACGGACAACCATCTGCAGCCAGCTATCGATTTATTACATAGCTGGGGACTGAAAGTGGTTATTGGAAAAAGCATTGGACTTGACAATAACCAGTTAGCGGGATCTGATGAAGAAAGAACTGCCGATTTCCAGACCCAGCTAGACAACCCAAACATCAAAGCCATTTGGTGTGTGAAAGGCGGTTACGGAACGGTTCGTATTATTGATTTATTAGATTTTACAAAATTCAGACAAAATCCAAAATGGATTGTAGGCTTTAGCGATATTACTGTTTTGCACAATCATTTAAACACTTTGGGTTATAAAACTATTCACGGGATTATGCCGGTAACTGCTCCCAGAGCAACAGCCGAAGCAAAGGAAACTTTAAAAAAAGCATTATTTAAGCAACCCTTAAGCTATGAAATCCCTTCTGACCCTATGAACAGAACCGGCTTTGCAAAAGGGGAATTAGTAGGTGGAAACCTTTCTATTTTATACAGTTTATTTGGTTCTCCATCGGCAATTGATTGTGAAGATAAAATCTTGTTTATTGAAGATTTAGACGAGTACTTATATCATATTGACAGAATGATGATGAACTTAAAACGCAATGGCTGTCTGGAAAGTATCAAAGGAATTGTGGTAGGTTCTATGACAAAAATGAAAGACAACGATATTCCGTGGGGGAAAAACGCTGTTCAGATTATTGAAGATGTGACTAAGAAATACGATATTCCTGTAATATATAATTTTCCTGCCGGACACATTCAGGACAACAGGGCTTTGATTTTAGGCAGTACTGTATCCATGGAAGTTACTCCGGTAAAAAGCACACTAAAGTTTCAGGATTAATTAATTTTACCATATAAGCCATATAAGTCCACACAAGAATAAATGGTTGCGGAACTTAATAAACTTTTATGGTTTATATGCTAAAACAAATACAGTAATGGCGGAGCATAACGAATTAGGAAAACTGGGAGAAGAACTGGCTGTTCATTTTTTAAAAGAGAATGGCTATACAATTATAGAAACCAATTGGACTTTTCAAAAAGCCGAAGTCGATATTATTGCCCAAAAAGGAGACACACTGGCTATTATCGAAGTAAAAACCCGTTCTTCTATTGAATTTGGTCTGCCGCAGGACTTTGTGAATTCAAAAAAAATAAAACTACTTACGAAAGCTATCGACAACTACGTAGTTGAAAAAAATCTCGATATTAATGTCAGATTTGACATTATTGCCATCCATTTAGAGAATAAATCTTTTGTAATTGAACATCTTACAGACGCTTTTTATCACTTTTAACGATATTTTTTGTTGTTATTTTTGTAACAAATTGTTTTTTTAATTATATTTGCCTGAATTTTTAACGATTTATCTAAGTAAATCAGATTAAAAACTAAGTAAAAACACCTATTTAATTATGAAAACTGTTTCTTCAATTGTCGAAAATTACATCAAAACAAAACCATTTTTATTAAATGCTTTGTCGCTTGGAATTATCAATTTAACCTCGTTATCCCGAAATATCATGTCGGAATTAGAGAGCGAATTTGGAAAAGAAGTAAAACAGGGTGCTGTTGTCATGTCACTAAAAAGACTGACAGAAGAACTGGATTTCAGATTGAATCATAAAATCAACAAAGTAATCAAAAACATAGGTGAGATTACCGTTCGTTCTGCCCTGACAGATTACACATTTGCTGTTTCTGAAACCGTTTTAAACAAACAAGCCGAATTAATTTCGGATATTAACGGTTTTCCGGATGTGTTTTACACTTCGTCAAGAGGAGTAAATGAAATCAATATTGTAGTAAGTAATACGGTAAACAAACTGGTAGACAAACATTTTTCTAACGAAAAACTAATTCAGAAACTAGACAATTTAGCTTCAATTACAGTGAAATTACCAAAAGAAAATATTGTAATTCCGGGGATTTACTACTTCATTTTTCAACGTTTGGCCTGGGAAGGCATTATCATTAATGAAGTAATTTCGACTTCTAACGAATTCACCATTTTAGTGAGTGAAGAACAGGTGGATGTGGCTTTTAAAGTAATTAAAGATCTTAAGAATTAATAAAAAACGACAAAATACGAAAGCTTCCAGTCTATACGATTGGAAGCTTTCGTATTTATACAACGACTTGATTACAAGTTCATCCCGCCTGAAACTTCAATACGTTGTGCATTAACCCACTTAGCATCATCAGTACACAAAAACGCTACTACGCCTCCAATATCATCCGGCAAACCGACTCTTCCCAGAGCCGTTACAGAAGCAACAAACTGATTCAGCTGCTCGTTATCCCGAACTGCACCACCACCAAAATCAGTTGCTATAGCTCCCGGTGCTACTATATTTACTCTGATTTTTCTTTCTCCTAATTCCTTAGCCTGATATTTTGTCAATGTTTCCATTGCTGTTTTCATACTGGCATAAGCGGCATAACCGGGAAATGAAAAACGGGTCAATCCTGAAGAAACGTTTACAATTCCACCTCCATTATTCATTAGAAAAAGTGCTTTTTGAGTTAAAACAAAAACTCCCTTAAAATGAATATTGAACATATTATCAAGTTGCTCCTCAGTAGTGGTCATAAAACTTTCATGAACTCCTACACCGGCATTATTCACTAAAAAATCAATTTTATCCGTAGCAAAAGTATTTTTCAAAACAGTGGTTACTTCTTCAAAAAAGGAATCAAAATCACCTGATTCCTCCACATTCAACTGAATAGCTGCTGCGCTTTGTCCTAATTTTTCAATTTCGCTGACAACTTTTTTTGCTTCATCAATTTTACTGTGGTAAGTTACTAATACATCAAGACCTTTTTTAGCCAGACTTAAAGCCATTTCTTTTCCTAATCCGCGGCTTCCGCCGGTAACCAGTGCTATTTTATTTTTTTTGAATTCCATCTTAAAATTTATTTTAAATTAACAAGACAAAATTAAGTATGAGCAAAGACCTGTAACTTGTAAATATCAATCGATAATTTGCAAAATTCAAATCCAAATTATTTATCCCTAAAAGACATGGGAGTCAAAGTAGTTTGTTTTTTGAAAAAATTAGAGAAATGTGCCAATTCTTCGAATCCTAACGAATAAGCAATTTCGGAGATGTTCCAATCCGTTTCTTTCAACAAAATTTTAGCTTCATAAATTAAACGCCGGCTAATCAATTCGGTGGTGGTTTTTCCTGTGTTCTCTTTCAGCACTTTATTCAAATGGTTCACATGAACAGACAATCGATCGGCATAATCTTTCGGTGTTCTTAGTTCTAACCTTTGACGCGGAGACTCAACAGGAAATTGTCTTTCCAGTAATTCTGCAAAAAGTGAAGCCACTCTGGCAGCCGAATTGTGCTTAGAATACAATGCTGTTGCAGGTTGAAGTTTTTGTCCAAAGTGAATTAACTCTGAAACATAATTCCGGATTAAATCATACTTATAGGTATAATCCGAAACAATTTCGTCATGTATTTTTTTAAAAATCAACTCTATCGCTTCTGCTTCCTCCTCTGATATTTCAAAAATCGGAAAACCCTCCGGCTGGAAAATCGGGAGCGTTTCTAAATCAATTCCGCTTTTATCTTTTGTGAAAAATTCCGGTGTAAAAACACAAAAATGCCCAGATTGTTGTTGCAAATCCTGAGGAACATAATGATATGGAATCTTTGGAGTAGCAAATAACAAGGCATGTTTTTCAACATTAATTACCTTATCTGCATATTCTGCCCTATTCTTGCCCTTTATCAAACTTATTTTGTAATAGGCTCTCCTGTCATAAGGCATAACGGGTTTCTCATTGAATGTTTCGTAAAGATCTTTGATATTAAAAACATTAAAATGACCAATTTCTTTTTGAATCCCATCCGGTAATAAAGAAATTTGTTCCGCACTGTCAAAATCAGTGATTTCGTTATAAAACTCGTCTATTGATTTTAATTTCATAATATATATATTTGCAAAAATCAAATATACAAACAATAAGAATATCAGTAAACCATCAAATAATTAATATCCAAAACTAATTCCTGCAACCAGAAAATTTTTGCCAAAAAAATCAGTGTTTGCTGAAGCAGCATTATGTATATAATTCAAGGACACGGGCATCGAAATTCCATTTGATAAATCAAACTCTTTAGTTGCTTTAAAACTTAAATTCACTAATGAAGGCTTATCATAATCTGCAAAAGAATAATATTCGGATTCATTATTAAGCACAGCTCCAATGGCAGGTGCTAATGAAATATTATGAAGTTGTTTACAGGGCGAGTTTTCGAACAAATTAAAAGTATAACCCAATTCTAAATAAGTAGTGTAATTGCGTTTTGGATTATCATTTTCATCATACCGGTAATCATTTCCGCCTATAAATGTACTTACAACGGCATTAAAAGGATATTTATAGCCTTCGGAAAAATCAAAACAAAGCATCGCATCAATGGTTTGCGAACTTGCAGGACCGAAATCAAAAAACTTATTACTTACACCTTCTACCTTTGACACCGAAGGCCAGTAGTAATTCCAAAGCTGGAATTGCAAAAAATCATTAATCTGATAGCTCACATAAAAATCTATTTCCTGATATCCTTTATAATAGGTTGCTCCATCAGGATAAAAATATTCCTTTTTAAAATTAGTAGTTCCCCAAAAACCTAAGGTTAACTTTGGAATAATTTCATATTCAATCGTAGGCTGAACAGCAGCATAATCACCTCCCCAGCATTGTCCACGCCACAGATAACGGTTGATAATATCAACATTTAAACTTAGCTTTTTTTCTTTGACAAGAGTATCTTTTAGCTTTTGATCGTCCTGAGAAAATCCAAAAGCTGAGAGTAATCCAAAAATCAGAATCCAGTTATTTCTGTGTATCCTCATTAAAATATTTCTAGTATTTATCTATCAGTTCAAATAAACGCTCTCTGCTTAGCGGCTTTGTAATATAATCATCAAATCCGGCCTTTTCAATTTTCATCTTATCTTCAGAAGAAGAATAAGCCGTCTGGGCAATAATAGGCAGTTCAGGACGAATAGGCCGTATTTGTTCAACAGCTTCAAATCCATTTAAAACCGGCATTTTGATATCCATTAAAACCAGATCAATATTTGAATTGCTGATGCAAATATCTACTGCTTCCTGACCATTTTTAGCTCTGATAATTTCAAAATCCTTGTCTTTCATCATTTTTTGGAACAACAGAAAATTAATATTGTCATCTTCTGCAATCAAAATAGTTTTATTGGCTGATTTCATTCCTTCTTTTTCTTTTATTGGTTTTACTATAATGGGTTCTGATTTTACATATTGCAACGGAATGGAGAAATAAAACGTGGATCCCTCACCCATTTTTGATTCAAAACTAATGGTTCCTCCCAGAATTTCAATATAGGCTTTTGAAATAGAAAGTCCCAGTCCTAAACCTCCTACCTGTATGGATTTGTCATTTTCAACACGTTTAAACCGGTCAAAAACATGCTTATGATGATCTTCTTCGATTCCGGATCCGCTATCCTGAATAGTAAAATGAATTAAATTTTGTTCTTCGTCTATTTCATATTTAAATTTTACAAAACCTTCGTCGGTGTATTTAATGGCATTTGTCAGCAAATTGATGATAACCTGTTTTAATTTAATTTCATCGGTAATTATATTATTTTCTGCCGGGACACTGCTTTTTATCAGTTTAAATTTTATAGTTTTTGTTTTAGGAATCGTGACTTTTAGGGTTTTATACAATTCTACAATACAGGATTCTAAATTAATTTCACTAAAGTTAGGCGAAACCTGATTGGAATCTATTTTAGACATTTCAATTAAATCATCAATAATAGAAACCAGATTCTGACCGTTTTTCTGAATGACGTTTAAATATTCTATTCGCTCTTTTTTATCAATATCTGTATTCAGAATCAGTTCGGTAAAACCATTTATCGCGTTCATGGGTGTTCTGATTTCATGTGATAAATTAGCTAAAAAGGATGCTTTTAATAAGTCTCCTTCTTCGGCTTTTATTTTTGCCTTTATCAGTGCCTGTTTCTGATTGTTATTCTCTTCGAATAAATTTCCTATATAACTGAATTCGCCACTTGACTTTTTTAATTCGGCTATTGCCGCTTTACTTTCATTCTGAAGTGCCTTCCGAACCATGTAAAGAGGCCGGTAAATTAGTTTTTGGGTGTAAAAAACACTTACAAACAAATACACTATAAAAACAATGATTATTGCATATAAAATATTGATTGTATTTTCAAAATAAACATCAAATTTTCTTTCAAACAACAGTTTCCCGATTGGTTTTCCCTGAAAATCTTTCAGAAGATAAACAGAACTCACAATATGCCTTTCCTCAGGGATACGGTCATTAGTGGCCAGAAATTTAATTTTAGAAGAAGTAATAGTTTCTAAATTCTGAATAAAATCAGCATTGATCAAACGTACCGCAAAAAAATAACCTGAAGGTTCTGATTTGTTTTTAAAAGGATCATCAGAAGGATGAACCGTTGCTCCGGTTATCTCTACAATTCCTTCGGGAATTTTTAAGTAAAACCTTCCCATCCTTACATTATCCAGGTAAGTCATTGCTTTCTCAGGAACAAAATCAAGCGTTTTAATTACCGGCGTAGGCGTACGCATTATAAACTGCTTGTCCCGATCATACACACCTAAATAATCAGCTCCGTAAATTTCCAGTTCGTTATTGATGGTTTCCTCATACCAGCTTTTATCTTTTGTAGCAATGAAATTTACAAATTCATCCCAGTTAGTATCATTGTTTAAAGCTGTTAAAATGGGTTTAGATTCCAACACTAACAACTGGTTGATTTTACTTTCAAATAATTCAACAGCATTCTGATATGCTTCTTTTTCTGTCTTATTAATATAATAAAACAAAGCAGCATAAAGCAATAAAAAAACAACACTGGAGGATACTACTAAAATAAGTATTTTTGGGGACGTTTTTTTTAAGGTCATAAATTTTATTACGGTCTCATTAGGGTTAAAAAAATATTAAATTAGTAAAAATAAATACATTTCAAACCCTGTTTTATAAAGTAATCGACAGACAACACCGTAATTAACCAAAGTACTACAAAAAAACCATTAATTATCTTTCCCTCCCAATAGCTCCATCAATTCCAAAGCTCTCCTAGTCGATTTTACGTTATCAAAAGTCAGTAACAAACGCAAACCGTTAGCGGTTTGTTTTTCTTTCATTTTGCAAAGTGAAGGATGTTTTTGAACAAATTGTAACACCTTATGAAAACGATTCGACTGATAAAAATCGGATTGTTGATCGGACACAAAATAGCCAATCATCTTGCCTTGTTTCATTACCAATTTTTCTATTCCCACTCTCGTTGCAACCCATTTGATGCGAATACTGTTCATTAAGGCATTGGCTCGAGGAGGTAAAGGACCAAAACGGTCAATCAGTTTATTTTGGAAAACAACCAACTCTTCTTCGTTTTTAATAGCTGCCAATTCGTTATACAAATTCATTCGCTCTGAAATATTATTGATGTATTCATCCGAAAACAACAACTCAAAATCGGTATCAATTTGCAGATCTTTTACATATTCTTTGGTTTCGATATCATTCTCCACCGGATACAAATCTTTGAATTCGTTTTCTTTCAACTCTTCAATAGCTTCGTTCATGATTTTTTGGTAAGTATCAAAACCAATTTCGTTAATGAAACCAGATTGTTCTCCACCGAGTAAATCTCCTGCACCACGAATCTCTAAATCTTTCATCGCGATATTAAATCCGCTGCCGAGTTCACTAAATTGTTCCAAAGCCTGAATACGTTTTCTGGCTTCTTCGGTCATGGACGAATAAGGCGGACAGATGAAATAACAAAACGCTTTTTTATTACTTCGACCCACACGACCCCGCATTTGATGCAAATCAGACAAACCAAAATTATTGGCATTATTGATAAAAATCGTATTGGCATTGGGTACATCCAATCCACTTTCGATAATAGTTGTAGCGACTAAAACATCAAATTCTCCATTCATGAAAGCCAGCATCAGCTCTTCGAGTTTTTTTCCGTCCATTTGGCCATGACCGATTCCAACTTTAGCATTTGGTACCAAACGCTGAATCATTCCAGCTACTTCTTTGATATTTTCAATTCGGTTATTGATAAAATAAACCTGTCCGTTACGCTGAATTTCATACGAAATCGCATCCCGGATTACCTCTTCACTAAAACCAACGACATTGGTTTCAATAGGATATCTATTAGGCGGAGGAGTTGTAATCACCGATAAATCTCTTGCCGCCATCAACGAAAACTGTAAAGTCCTAGGAATTGGCGTTGCAGTCAAAGTCAGCGTATCCACATTAGCAGCAATGGTTTTCAACTTGTCTTTTACGTTTACGCCAAATTTTTGTTCCTCATCCACAATCAGTAAGCCCAAGTCTTTAAAAACTACATTTTTGTTCACCAACTGATGCGTTCCAATCACAATATCCAGTTTGCCTTCGGCTAGTTGTTTTAAAGTTTCTGCTTTTTGTTTCGCTGTTCTAAAACGGTTCAAATACCCAATAGAAACCGGCATGTCTTTTAATCGCTCCGAAAAAGTTCTAAAATGCTGGTATGCCAAAATAGTGGTAGGCACCAAAACCGCTACCTGTTTGCTATTGTCCACCGCTTTAAATGCTGCACGGATGGCAACTTCGGTTTTTCCAAAACCTACGTCACCACAAACCAATCGATCCATTGGGCGATCGCTTTCCATGTCGGCTTTTACTTCCTGAGTCGATTTGGTTTGATCTGGTGTATCTTCGTAAATAAAAGAACTTTCTAATTCGTTTTGTAAATAACTATCCGGCGAATATTGATAACCTTTTTCCAATCGCCTTTTAGCATACAACTGAATCAAATTGAAAGCAATATGTTTGACTCTGGCTTTGGTTTTTTGTTTCAGAGCCTTCCAGGCATTCGAACCTAATTTATATATTTTAGGAGGTGTTCCGTCTTTACCATTGTATTTTGAAATTTTGTGTAGCGAATGAATACTCACATACACAATATCATTATCGGCATAAACAAGCTTAATGGCTTCCTGCGTTTTGCCTTCGACCTGAATTTTTTGTAATCCGCCAAATTTCCCAATTCCGTGGTCAATATGCGTTACATAATCGCCAACAGAAAGCGTCGTCAATTCTTTTAAGGTGATATTCTGTTTTTTCGAATAACCGTTTTTGATGCTAAATTTATGATAACGTTCGAAAATCTGGTGATCGGTGTAGCAGGAAATCTGATTTTCTTCATCAATAAAACCCTGATACATTGGCAACACAATAGTATGGTATTGTTTGCGAATATTCTCTGAATTGGCTTCGTCCAAGGTTTCAAAAATATCATGAAAACGTTTGGCCTGCGCTTCATTTGAACAGAATAAATAATTTTTGTATCCGTTAAAATGATTTTCACTCAGATTATTCAACAGTAAATCAAATTGCTTGTTGAACGAAGGCTGCGGCTGAATGTGAAATTCAATTTTTTTAGTGGTTTTAAAAATGGCTTTTGAACTCAATTCGACAATTGAAAAATCCAGAGCACGCTTTACAAATGCTTTTTGATCCAGAAATAATTGTTCCGGAGTGGCATGTTTGATATCCTTAGACAATTTTTCAAAAGCTTCTTCGGCTCTTGCAAATTGTTTGTCTAATTGTGCCAATAAATCCTCGGTATTCTGAATAAAAAGTACTGTTTGCTCCGAAATATAATCTAAAAAACTCTCTCTATTTTCTTGAAAAACCTTGTTTTCTACATTGGGAATAATGGTAATTTTCTTTTGTTGTTCCAATGACAATTGGGTAGCCACATCAAAAGTCCGGATACTTTCGACCTCATCACCAAAAAACTCGATTCGGTACGGATTATCATTTGAAAAAGAAAACACATCCACAATCCCGCCACGAACTGAAAATTCGCCTGGCTCCGTTATAAAGTCGACTCTTTTAAATTCGTATTCGAATAAAACTTCATTGATAAAATCAATCGAAATTTTATCGCCCACACTTACTTTCAAGGTATTTTTATCCAAATCCCGACGAGTAACCACTTTTTCAAAAAGTGCTTCGGGATAACTCACAATTACCGCTGGTTTTTTACGGGAATTAATGCGGTTTAATACTTCGGCACGAAGCAAAACATTGGCATTGTCGGTTTCTTCTATTTGGTACGGACGGCGGTACGAACTGGGATAAAACAAAACATCCTGCTCGCCAATCATTTGTTCTAAATCGTTCAGATAATAAGCCGCTTCTTCTTTGTTATTTAAAATCACCAAAAAGGGAAGTTCCGCTTTTTTAAACGCCGAACGAATCACGAATGAAACAGCCGATCCCAGCAAACCGCTCAAATGTAATTTTACTGTATTTTTTTCCTGTAATAAAGCAACAATTTGCTGCGTTTTAGGCGAAGTTTCGTAGAGGGTATATAAGGCAGATTTACTCAACTCTGGCGTCGTTTGGGTTAATTATTGCTCGTGTACTGGCCGGAATAACGGATGGATTGGGCAATACCATATTCGGATTATTAGGAATCGCCCGAGCCGAATCCAATAACATTCTTCTCATTTCGTCTTCTCCTTCTTCAACCGGAATTTTACTTTTCTCCGTTAAAATATCCATCTGACGTTGCAATGTGGCTAGTTCTTTATTGATTTCGCCCACTAATTGTACTACTTTCTGATCCGGAATTTCATCCAGATGAATGTACATATCCATCAGACGAACCTTAGTAATCAAAACTGAAATACGGGTTTTGATTTGGGGTTTATTAAATAATTCCGGGACATTATTTCGTAGTGCCAATGCTTTCTTAGAAATTGCTTTGGCTTTTTGCTGGTAAGCACTAATGGTCATTTTAGGTTTACGAGCTAATTCCTCAATAAACAAGCGCAACTCATTCCAGGTTTTTACTGTTTCTTCGGTAGCTTCGTTAATAGGTTCGTCATAAAAATCCCAGCCTTTTTTGATATTTTCAAAAATGACTTTTTTCTTTTGGGCATCTTTGGCATTTTCAGCCAGCCTTTTTTGTTCGTCTTCTCCTTTACAGGAAGCCAGCAAAATCAGCAGACCAAAAATATATACTAGTTTGTTTTTCATCGAATTTTTCATTGAACGGCAAAGTTACAAAGTAAATTGATATTAAAAGAGGCAAATCTTGCTATGAAAATGCTCTTTTTGGGCGTTACCCAAGGGTCGGGCTTTTCGTTTCAATCTTTTGTTTTTTAAAGAGAAAAACAAAAGGATTTACACTGCAATCCCTAACGCAACTCCCTACTTCACCTCAACACTATTATTTTTCAATTGTACATCAGCCATCAATCCGCTTGGGTCAATGGTAATTTTTTTGATGCTGCTTTTAGGCTTTGAAATGGTCAACTCATATTTTGGGTTTGCCCAAGGCCAGTCATTCAACACTGTTCTTTTTATTGACGGATTCGGATTTTCTTTTTCAAAATGCATCATTCGCAACGGAATGTAAAAACTTTCCTTTGTTCCGTCAGTATATTCTAGTTGCAAGTCAATAGGCATTGGCATGCGCCCCATTCGTTCTAAATTAACTAGTGTACTTGCTCCATTTTCTGTAACGGCTGCAATTCCGTAATCAATAGTGTTTGTCGTTTGTGTCCAATCGGTTAAATACCAATCGAGTTCTGCTCCCGAAACGCGTTCGGCAGTACGCTTAATATCATTAGGCGTAGGATGTTTGAATTTGAAATCCTGATAATATTTTTTGATCGTCTTAGCTAAATTATCCTGACCAATCAAATAACCCAATTGCGACAGAAAAATACTTCCTTTGATATAAGAAGAAATACTATAAGAGCGATTTTCGTCGTACCTGTCACCATGTGTGGTTTGTGGCTGTTCTTTACCTGATTTTACCAAATCAGCATACAGTAAATAATTTGTTTTAAAAGGATTTGATTCTTTTTTAACTGCAAATTCATTGACAGCCAAATCCTCTACATACGTGGTAAAACCCTCATCCATCCACGGATGTTTAGACTCATTAGAAGCTAAAATATGCTGAAACCAGGCATGACCTAACTCGTGAGTAGCGGTACCAAAAATCCCTTCCAGAGTTCCGTTTCCTAAAATCAGAGTACACATGGCATACTCCATTCCGCCATCGCCACCCTGAATAAAAGAATATTGTTTGTACGGATAATCGCCAATTGTTTTATTATAAAAATCCATCACCTTAACCATTAATGGCTGGAGATTTTTCCAGTTTTCAATGATTTTAGGATTGTTTTTGTATAAAAAATGCAAATCGACATCATTGGGTCCTTTTACCACATCATGGATGTATTCTTTATCGGCTGCCCAGGTAAAATCATGTACCATTGGCGCTACAAAATGCCAGGTCAGGTTTTTGGTTCTTTTGGGATATTTTACTTCAACACCGTTTTCCTGATAACCATGTCCTATTTCGTTAGCGTTTTGTAAATAACCTGAACCTCCTAAAACATAGTCTTTATCAATGGTAATTTTGACATCAAAATTACCCCAGACACCGTGAAATTCTCTTGCGATATAAGGATCGGCATGCCAGCCTTCAAAATCAAATTCGGCTATTTTTGGGTACCATTGCGACATCGAAAAAGCGATACCTTCCGCATTGTTTCTGCCCGAACGACGAATCTGAACCGGAATCTGTCCGTCAAAATTCAATGTAAAAGCAGTTTTAGAATGAGGCAAAATGGGCTTTGCCAAAACCACTTCTAAAATAGTACCGGTAATTTTTGTTTTTGCTTCAACACCATCCTGTTTAAAATTGCTGATTTTTAAATAGCCTGTTTCATCGGGTTTCAAATTCTGGATTCGGTTTTCTTTAAGCTCTTTTCCATCCACTTTTGTTTTTCTCACCATTCGGGCATCGGCGTCCTTGATATTACCGGCTCTTTCGGCCATTTCGCTGCCGGGCTGGAAAGCATTTGGATACAAATGATAATATACTTTCTTCAAAGTATCCGAAGAATTATTGGTGTAAACCAGTTCCTGCGTGCCCTGGTATTGATATTTCTTAGCATCCATAACAACATCCATTTTATAATCAACGGCTTGCTGCCAATAAGGAGCATTTTGGGCAACTAAAGAAAATGCATTTGATAAAATTAACGATAACAGCAGAATTTTTCTCATTTGTATTTAATAAAAAAAGGAAGGATAAATACCCTTCCATTTGATTTTTAATTTATAAAATTATTTTTTAGCCATTTGATTTGCCATCAAAATGGCGTTATAAGCGTTTACTATTTTGCCAGTTTTTGATAATTCATTAAAAGGTCGAACGTCCTGTGGATTTCCACCTACCACAACATCGTTACTGATTACCACACCCGAATCCATCAAAATCTGTTTTACTTGTGAAGCCTTCAATTTTGGATAATACGAACGAATTAAAGCTGCAACTCCGGCAACATTTGGCGCAGCCATTGAAGTTCCCTGTAAAAACTTATAGGTATTATCCGGAGTTGTAGCATATATTTTTACACCAGGTGCAAATACATCTACATTTATTTTTCCAATGTTTGAAAAACGAGCCGCAATATTTTTTCCATATTCAAAATTCAAAGCGCCCACAGTGATTAAATTATCTGAAATCTCCGTTTTTTTATCTTCAGAATCATTTGGGAAATTATCATAGAAATCAATATTTTTAGCATCATTCCCAGCGGCATGAACGATTAAAACATCTTTCTCAGCAGCATATTTTATAGCATCAAAAACCCAGTTTTTATGTGGAGAAAAACTTTTTCCAAAGCTTCCGTTAATTACTTTTGCTCCATTGTCAACAGCATAACGAATCGCTAATGCAATATCTTTGTCATACTCATCGCCATCAGGAACGGCACGTGCAGTAAGGATTTCAACATTATTAGCAATTCCGTCTCCTCCAATGTTGTTGTTTCTCACCTGCGCTACAATTCCAGCAACATGAGTTCCGTGTAAAGCTTCATTTTTATCGGGACCTATGACATTGTTGTTCCCATAATTAGTATCGGCAATATCATTAGGGTTATCTCCCAGTACTTTTCTATAGTCAGTATCTAAATTATCTTTTTTTAAGAGTTCCTCTTTAGCTTCTAATTCTTTTTGAATTTCTGTCTTCAAATCGGCAATTGGCATCCCAAAAGAAAACATCTTTTGGATAATCATAGTGCTTTTTTGAACCAAAGTATCCTTAGAATCAATAGTTTTCACCTCATCTAAGGTATAGATTTCTTTTTTTAATTGTTTTTTAATGATATCGTCCGCTTTAGTTGCTTGAGCTAATAAAGTACCTAGATAGTTTTTCTCGTTCTGTGCGTCAGAGATTTTTTTATCGTAGATTTTTTTAGCTTCCTGATAAGTGGCTTCATCTACCAGCGATTTGTCTTTAATGATTCTCTCATATTCTAAATGTTCTTTAGTAATGTCACCCAGAAAATTCCAACCATGAATATCATCTATATAGCCGTTTTTATCATCATCAATTCCGTTATCCGGAATTTCTTTTGGGTTAGTCCAGATTACTGATTTTAAATCTTCGTGTTCAATATCTACGCCAGAATCTACGATTCCAACGATTACTTTTTGAGCTTTTCTGTTTTTAAGCAATTCGGCATAAGCTCTATTAACACTCATTCCGGGAACGGTATCTTTTACGATATCATATTGATTCCAAAACTTCAATTGGTTATCCGTTAAAGCCTTCTTTTTTGTAACATTTTCTGGCGCTGTAATAGCAGTTATTGATTTATAATTGGGCAATTTCTGTGCCCCACATCCTGCTAAAACTATAGCAGAAAACAGCGAAAGGCTAAGGGATTTTACTGTATTCATATACATTCATTATTTTGTCAATTTCAAATATAGATTAAAAATAATTTTTCTATTCGAAAATTTTCAGGATTAACACTAGATTAAGATATCAGCACAACTAAAAACCTCCGATAATCGCACGCCTTTTTCGGTGTGTTGTACTGTTATAATCTCGTTATGCGCATCATGTTCCAGAAATAAATAGTAATTATTATCGGCTGCAGCGTTCATGAACTTTGTCTTTTCATCCATTGTTAAAAGTGGTCTTGTATCGTATCCCATCACATAAGGAATAGGAATATGTCCGGCTGTTGGCAACAAATCGGCACAAAAAACGATGGTTTTACCTTTGTACTGAATATGCGGAATCATCTGTTTTTCGGTATGTCCATCAACAAATAAAATTCCGAAATCCAACTCTGATTTTTCTAAAAAATCGGCTTCGTTTCTGGCAATAAAATGCAGCTGTCCACTTTGCTGCACTGGCAAAATATTCTCACTCAGAAAAGAAGCTTTTTCACGGGAATTGGGTTCAGTTGCCCATTGCCAATGATTTTCATTCGACCAAAATCGAGCATTTTTAAAAGCCGGTTCGTAAGCTGTTTTATCTGCATTCCACTGAATACAACCTCCACAATGATCAAAATGCAAATGGGTCAGAAATACATCAGTAATATCGTCACGGTGAAACCCAAATTGAGCCAAAGAAGCATCCATAGAATGGGTTCCCCAAAGCGAATAATACCCAAAAAACTTCTCTGATTGCTTATTTCCCATTCCGCTATCAATCAAAATTAAGCGATTGCCATCTTCAATGAGTAAACAACGTGCAGCAATATCAATTAGATTATTAGCGTCAGCGGGATTGGTTTTGTTCCAAATTGTTTTGGGTACAACACCAAACATGGCACCGCCATCCAGTTTAAAATTACCGGTTTCTATTGGATAAAGTTTCATATCTTTTATTTAAAAAATTCTAAAATAATTAGCAATGGCAATTTATGCAAAAGGAATGCATTTGTAAAAATAAAATGACTCTATATTATTTAATAAACCAAAATAAAATATACTCATTCTAAATAACTATGATAAATAACTATTATCTATTTGCTTATTAGTTATAAAAATGTTATCTATTGTGCAATACCGTTTTTATGCCTTATCTTTGCAGTTAATTTAGACAAAATCAACACACAATGATAAAGGTTTCTGATACTGCCAAAAAGAAAATCATCGACTTGATGAAAGAAGATGGTTTTGATGCCGCCACAGATTATGTAAGAGTAGGTGTTAAAAGCGGCGGATGCTCGGGCTTATCCTATGATTTAAAGTTCGACAAAAACAAAGGTGAAGACGATAAAATCTTCATAGACAACGACATTACGATTGCCGTAGAAAAAAAATCATTTCTATATCTGGCCGGAACAATTTTAGAATTTTCAGGTGGATTAAACGGAAAAGGATTTGTTTTTAACAACCCAAATGCAAGCAGAACTTGTGGATGTGGAGAAAGTTTTTCTTTGTAAAACCAGACTACAATTTTTTAAAGAATTTTTTTAATCTTTAAATTTTCACCCAAGTCTCACAGGCTGCCGGAGAAAATAATATTTAAATAAAAAAAATGAGTAAATATACAGAAGACGATTTAAAAATCGAACTCGAAACGAAAGAGTACGAGTACGGATTTTACACCAACTTGGAATCGGAAACGTTTCCTATTGGTTTAAATGAAGATATTGTTCGTGCCATTTCACAAAAGAAAGGCGAACCTCAGTGGATGACGGACTGGCGCATTGAAGCTTACAAAGCCTGGGAAGAAATGACTGAGCCGGAGTGGGCCAATGTAAATTATGTTAAACCTGATTTTCAGGCTATTTCTTACTATTCAGCACCAAAAACGGTAGACCCGAATAAAACACTTGACGATGTAGATCCTGAACTTTTGGAAATGTACAAAAAGTTAGGCATCTCTGTTGATGAGCAAAAAATGATGAATAATGTAGCTATGGATATTGTAGTTGACTCGGTTTCTGTTGCTACTACATTCAAGAAAACATTAGGCGAAAAAGGGATTATCTTTATGAGTATCTCTGAAGCTATCAAAGAACATCCGGAATTAGTACGTAAATATTTAGGAACAGTAGTACCGCAAAAAGATAACTTTTATGCCGCTTTGAACTCGGCTGTTTTCTCTGATGGTTCTTTTTGTTATATCCCAAAGGGTGTGAAATGCCCTATGGAATTATCAACTTATTTCCGTATCAATCAGGCGGGAACAGGTCAGTTTGAAAGAACTCTGGTTATTGCCGATGAAGGAAGTTATGTGTCTTACTTAGAAGGCTGTACAGCTCCAAGTCGTGATGAAAATCAATTGCACGCAGCAGTGGTAGAATTAATTGCACTTGACGATGCTGAAATTAAATATTCTACGGTTCAAAACTGGTTTCCTGGAAATAAAGAAGGAAAAGGTGGGGTTTACAATTTTGTAACCAAAAGAGGTTTATGTGAAACCAATGCTAAAATTTCGTGGACTCAGGTAGAAACAGGATCTGCGATTACGTGGAAATATCCTTCCTGTGTATTAAAAGGAGATAATTCAGTAGGCGAATTTTACTCTATTGCAGTCACAAACAACTTCCAGCAGGCAGATACCGGAACAAAAATGATTCATTTAGGTAAAAACACTAAATCAACCATTATTTCAAAAGGTATTTCTGCAGGAAAATCTCAAAATAGTTACAGAGGATTAGTGCAAATAAGTCCAAGAGCCGAAAACGCCCGTAACTTCTCTCAATGTGATTCCTTATTAATGGGTAACAATTGTGGAGCACATACTTTCCCTTATATCGAAAGTAAAAATCCAACCGCTAAAATTGAGCACGAAGCAACTACTTCTAAAATTGGAGAAGATCAGGTTTTCTATTGCAACCAACGTGGAATACCTACTGAAAAAGCGATTGCCTTAATCGTAAACGGTTTCAGTAAAGACGTATTGAACAAGTTGCCAATGGAATTTGCCGTTGAAGCTCAAAAATTACTGGAAATTTCATTAGAAGGTTCAGTAGGATAATCATAATCAAAGTATAAAAAACACATTCGAAAAATGTTATCAATAAAAAATCTACAAGCCTCAATAGGCGATAAAGAAATTCTTAAAGGGATTAACCTTGAAGTAAAAGCAGGAGAAGTTCATGCAATTATGGGACCGAATGGAGCCGGAAAAAGTACACTTTCTGCAATCATTGCAGGAAATGAAAACTACGAAGTTACAGAAGGTGAAATCCTGTTAGAAAACGAAGATATCTCTGAATTAGCTCCGGAAGAAAGAGCACACAAAGGCGTATTTCTTTCGTTCCAGTATCCTGTAGAAATTCCGGGAGTTTCGGTAACCAACTTCATGAAAACCGCTATCAACGAAACCCGTAAAGCTAATGGTCAGGAAGAAATGCCGGCTAACGAAATGTTGAAAGTAATTCGTGAGAAATCAGAATTATTAGAAATTGACCGTAAGTTTTTGTCGCGTTCTCTTAACGAAGGTTTCTCAGGTGGAGAGAAAAAACGTAATGAGATTTTCCAAATGGCAATGTTAGAGCCTAAATTAGCTATTCTTGATGAAACTGATTCCGGATTAGACATCGATGCTTTACGAATTGTGGCTAATGGAGTAAACAAATTAAAAAGTGATAAAAACGCCATTATCGTAATTACACACTACCAAAGATTATTAGAATATATCGTTCCTGATTTTGTTCACGTATTATATAACGGTAAAATTGTAAAATCCGGTGACGCCAGCCTGGCTTTAGAATTAGAAGAAAAAGGATACGACTGGATTAAACAAGAGCAAGAAGCTTAATATAGTCGAAGGTCTAAAAGTCTAAAGAAAAATAGTAAATGGGCAAATTTAATTCTTTTGAAGAAATTAATTCTTGGCAAAAAGCAAGAGAATTCAACAAAAGAATATACCTGATTACAGAAAATATAAATTTTAAAAAAGACTTTGATTTCACAAGACAAATTAGACGGGCATCTATTTCAATAACATCTAATATTGCAGAAGGTTTTGAGAGAAATACAGATAAAGAATTTGTTTATTTTTTATTCGTCGCAAAAGCTTCAGCTGCTGAAGTTAGATCTCAATTATATTTGGCATTTGATTTAGATTACATAACAAAAGAAGAATTCGAAGAACTTTTAGAATCAGTAACAGAAATATCAAAATTGTTAAGTGGTTTTATTAAATACTTATCAAAAGTCTAAAGCTTGAAAATTTAAGGATAAAGGTTTCATACCTTTGACTTTACGACTTTCGACTTTCGACTTTAAGACTTAAATAAAATGGAATTAAAAGAAAAATTAATATCATCGTTCATGGCCTTTGAAGAGCGCATCGATGTTCATTCAGAACTGCATGATGTGAGAACTTCAGCTTTAAAAAACTTTGAAACAAAAGGTTTCCCTACTAAAAAAGAAGAAGCCTGGAAATACACTTCGTTAAATGCCATACTGAAAAATGACTTTACCGTTTTTCCTAAAAAAGACAGTGCAATAGAATTTAATCAGGTAAAAAAATACTTTATTCACGAAATCGATACTTATAAAGTAGTTTTTATTGATGGTATTTTTAGTTCTCATTTGTCTTCAACCACTCACGATGGAATTGACGTTTGTTTGATGTCTTCGGCATTGACAAAACCAAAATATAAAATGGTTATTGATAATTATTTTAACAAAATTGCCAGTAAAGATGATAGCCTGACTTCATTAAACACTGCTTTTGCCTGTGAAGGTGCTTACATAAATATCCCAAAAAGCAAAGTAGCTGACAAACCTATTGAAATCATGTATTTCTCTACAGGAAATGAATCAGCATTGATGACACAGCCGAGAAACTTAGTGATTGTAGGAGAGAATTCTCATGTACAAATTATTGAACGTCACCAAAGTTTAAGTGAAAATCCTGTTCTGACTAATTCAGTTACCGAAATTTTCGCTCAAAAACGTGCTATTGTAGATTATTATAAAATTCAAAATGATAATCATCAGGCTAATCTAATTGACAATACTTATGTTTCTCAGCAAAAAGAAAGCCATGCTTCTGTGCATACTTTTTCTTTTGGTGGAAACCTTACCAGAAACAACCTGAACTTCTACCACTACGGCGAAAGACTGACAAGTACACTGAACGGAATTACCATTATTGGTGAAAAACAACACGTAGATCACTACACATTAGTAAATCATGCGGAACCTAACTGTGAGAGTTTCCAAGATTACAAAGGAATCTTCTCGGATCGTTCAACAGGAGTTTTCAACGGAAAAGTGTATGTAGAAAAAGAAGCTCAGAAAACGAATGCTTTCCAAAAAAGCAACAACATTTTATTGAGTGATAAAGCAACTATCAATGCGAAACCACAATTGGAAATTTTTGCCGATGATGTAAAATGTTCTCACGGATGTACTGTGGGGCAATTAGACGAAACGGCTTTATTCTACATGCAACAAAGAGGAATTCCTAAAAAAGAGGCTAAAGCTTTATTGATGTACGCTTTCTCTAATGCAGTTATAGAAAATATCAAAATACCGGAATTAAAACAAAGAATTACTAAAATCATCGCTATGAAATTAGGCGTGAAATTAGGATTTGATTTGTAATATTAAAAAAACAATACTGCTGACGCAAAGTTTTAATTCATTTAGAACTTTGCGTTTTTTTTATGACTGAAATTTTACAGCCAAAAAGACGTTTATTTATTTCATATCAATTAAACTGATACAACAATCAATCAAAACGAATAATAGCCGTTAAAAACAATTTTAGTTTTAGTACTTTTGTATAATAGAATTTTTCTAAATAGTTATGCTGGACATTCAAAAAATAAGAGCCGATTTTCCAATTCTGAACGAAAAAGTAAATGGAAAATCATTAGTATATTTCGACAACGGAGCTACTTCGCAAAAACCACAGGTGGTTATTGATGCGATTTCAAAATATTATCAGGAAATCAATGCCAACATTCACCGTGGCGTTCATACACTAAGCCAGTTAGCCACTGATGCTTATGAAATTTCCCGTAAAAAAGTACAAAATCACATTAATGCCAAACATGCTCACGAAGTACTTTTTACTTCAGGAACAACTTTTGGAATCAATTTGGTTGCTAATGGTTTTGCTTCCATTTTAAAACCAGATGATGAAGTGATGGTTTCGCATTTAGAACATCACAGTAACATTGTGCCCTGGCAAATGCTTTGTGAAAAAACAGGAGCTGTATTGAAAGTCATCCCAATGAACGAAAACGGAGAGTTAATCATGTCTGAATTTGACAAATTACTTTCTGAGAAAACTAAAATTGTTACAGTAAATCATATCTCTAATGCTTTAGGTATTATCAACCCTGTTAAATACATGATTGATAAAGCTCATAAAGTGGGAGCTGCAGTATTTATTGACGGAGCACAATCAGCTGCACATTTAAAACCTGATGTTCAGGCGCTGGATTGTGATTTTTATGCCTTTTCAGGACATAAGATGTGCGGGCCAACCGGAACCGGAATCTTGTACGGAAAAGAAGCCTGGCTGAATAAATTACCGCCTTATCAGGGTGGTGGCGAAATGATCAAAGAAGTAACTTTCGAAAAAACTACTTATGCCGATTTACCTCATAAATTTGAAGCAGGAACGCCCAATATTGCCGGAGGAATCGTATTAGGAACCGCTATCGACTATTTGAATACTGTTGGGTTTGAAAACATTCAACAACAAGAATTGGAATTGTTAGCTTATGCAACCCAGCGTTTATCAGAAATTGAAGGTCTGCGTATTTATGGAAATTCAAAAAACAAAACCTCAGTGATTTCTTTTAATATCGAAGGAATTCATCCTTATGACATTGGCAGTATTATTGATAAATTAGGAATCGCAGTAAGAACAGGACACCATTGTGCCCAACCTATTATGAATTTTTATGGAATTCCCGGAACTATAAGAGCTTCATTCTCTTTTTACAACACTAAAGAAGAAATTGATGCCTTAGTTGAAGCGGTTAAAAAAGCCCAATTAATGTTATCCTAAAACAAATATGAAAATACTATCGTTATTATTATTGACCTTTTTTCTGGGCAAAGGCTGTCAGGGTGATGTACTACAAAATATGGATACAGCACTAATAACATACACAGCAAATACCAGAGGTTATTATCACGAAGTAATTATAGAAAAACATATTGCGAGTATAAAAAAAAACAGAGCAGAAAAAGCTGTTGATGTTAAAATATCAGATACTGACTGGAAAGAGCTGGTTAATCTTTTTCAGGAGCTGGATTTAGAAGAACTGAAAAATCTGAAATCACCTACCGAAAAACGTTTTTATGATGGTGCAGCAATAGCCAGTCTGAAAATAAATTACGAAGGCAAAAACTATGAATCACAAAGTTTTGATCATGGTTTTCCACCTGTAGAGATAAAAAAATTAGTGACTAAAATAAATTCATTTGCAAAACAAAACAATGAAAATTAAAGATATACAAGAAGAAATAGTGGACGAATTTTCGATGTTTGATGACTGGATGCAGCGTTATGAATACATCATCGAACTGGGAAAAAACCTTCCGCTAATCAAAGAAGAATCAAAAATTGACGAAAACTTAATTAAAGGCTGTCAGTCTAAAGTGTGGTTACAGGGAGAGAAAAAGGATGATAAAATAGTTTTTACGGCTGATAGTGATGCCATATTAACCAAAGGGATTATTGCCATTTTAATTCGTGTTTTTTCAAATCAGACCCCTAAAGATATCATTGATGCCGAAATGGATTTCATTGACGAAATAGGCTTAAAAGAACACTTATCTCCTACCAGGGCTAATGGTTTGGTTTCGATGATTAAGAATATAAAAATGTACGCTTTAGCATTTGATTCAAAAAAATAAACTTTTTAAAACAGAAACAAAAAACTTAGAGGACTTATATGTTTAAAAAAATAAGCCCTGTAATTTAACAAAAAAACAAAAAAATGGAACAAGAAATAGACACCAACCAATTAGGAGAAGCAATCGTAATGAAATTAAAAACAATTTACGACCCTGAAATTCCTGTAGATATTTACGAATTAGGATTGATTTACGATGTAATGATCAATACAGATTATGAAGTAAAAATCCTGATGACACTAACCTCTCCAAACTGTCCGGTAGCGGAAAGCTTGCCAAGAGAAGTTGAAGAAAAAGTAAAATCTATTGAAAACATCAAAGGTGCTGAAGTAGAAATTACTTTTGACCCGCCATGGAGCAAAGATTTAATGAGCGAAGAAGCAAAATTAGAATTAGGAATGCTTTAAAAAATTGCATTCAATGTTCAGGAATCAGTACACAACTGAAAACTAAACATTGAACACTGAACACTAGAATAATGGAAGAAATTGTAAATAAAGTAGCAAACAGCGCTTTGGAAGTTTTCGACTTAGAAGATTATTATCCAAAAGGCATTCGCTCGCAAATTGATATTTCGCAATGGTTACTCGAAGGATTTCTATTAAAAGAAAAAGACTTTAGAGAACAGCTTAAAAATCATGACTGGACTCAATATCAGGATCAGTACGTAGCAATTAATTGCAGTACTGATGCCATTGTTCCGGCATGGGCTTCTATTTTAGTAGCAATACAATTAGCCCCTTTTGCTAAAAAAATCATCAATGGAAATAAAGAAGATTTAGATGCAGCTTTATACGAAGAATTGTTACCTAAAATAGATTATAAAGTTTACGAAAATAAATCAGTTATTATAAAAGGCTGTTCTAAAAAACCAGTTCCCACAAGGGCTTACGTGTTAGCTGTCCATTATTTACAACCTTTTGCAAGAAGCATTATGTATGGAGAGGCCTGTTCAGCAGTGCCTTTGTATAAAGCAAAAAAGTAACTAAAACCCAAATAACATTTATATGAAAAAACTAATTCTATTTGTTGTTGCAATTCTGGCTACGTTTACAATACAGGCTCAGGAAACAGAAAAAGACACTACAAAAGTATGGACAAAAAAAGGCAATATGTCCTTATTGTTAAGTCAGTCAGCGTATAACAGACAATGGCTGGGTGGCGGAACTTCAAACGTGGCTGGGAATTTTGGTTTGAATTATGACTTTAATTATAAAAAAGGGGATGTAGTATGGGATAATAAATTTATACTTGCTTATGGTTTAAGTAAAATTAAAGGAAATGAAAATACAGCCAAAACAGACGACCGCCTCGAATTAAATTCTATGTGGGGAAAAAAAGCTAAAGCTAAAAACTGGTATTATTCGATGTATTTTAACTTTAAATCGCAAATGGATGTGGGTCTTGACAAAAACAACGAGGTGATTTCTCACTTTTTCTCTCCGGCCTATTTTCAATTTGGACCTGGTTTCTTATGGAAAAAAGATAACAATGCCAGTATTAATATTGCTCCGGCAGCAGGAAAATTAATTTTGGTTCACAAGCATTTTACAGATTTAGGATCTTCATTTGGTGTTTTACAAGGTGATAATACCCGCTTTGAATTTGGAGCCAGCGTTTCTGCATATTTCAAATTTGTTGCTGTCACAAATGTTTCTATAGAAAACCGTCTGAATTTATATTCTAATTATTTAGAAGATCCGCAAAACGTTGATATCGATTATCAAATGAACGTGGTGATGAAAATCAACAAATACCTTTCGGCAAATATTGCTTTGCAAACCATTTATGATGATAATGCTATAAAAGGGGTTCAGGTTAGAGAAGTTTTTGGATTAGGAGTTAATTATGGTTTCTAATCTTTTCTGCAGCATAAAAAATCCCTTTTTAGAACTGATTCTGAAAAGGGATTTTTTTTGAATTAAATTTCGTTGTTCTTACGTCCTATGATAAAACGAATACCAAAACCAACATTTAATGGATAAGTTCTGGCATTGGAATATTTTGAAAGCGGATTATTAGTAAAATGAATAGGGAATCCTAACAGAAAATCAAAACGAAAAGCCTTAGATCCCAAACCCATCAAAAATCCGGGTTCAACTACAAAATATTCCGAATGGATTTGATCTTTGGTTGCATTTAAATGACTTCCATCGTAGAACAAATAACTGTTTTTTAAACAAAAAACAGCATCTCCTTTAATTCCTCCTATAATTTTACCTCCGCTAATTCCTGCATTTAACTGAACAAAAGGACGACGAAAACTTCCTTCGTATTGTTTTGCTACATGTGTACTATCCGTAAAAGCAAAGTTTGAACCAAAACCCATTCCTCCGGAAACATATAGGTTTTTTGTAAAATATCCCACAGCTACTTCTCCTTCGTGAGAACGATAATTACCTAATCCTCCGCCACTGTACATTCCCATAACTCCAAAATGCTCTGTAAGAGCGACAGCCGCTTTGGTTGTAAAGCCCGAAGTACCTACTTCAGCAGAAACATGTACTTCTCCTTTATCTTGGAATAATACAGGATTGACTGTTGGCGCAAAATACTTATAATTACCAGACTTACAAGATGATAAAATAATTAAACAGAAAAGTAAAATTGGCAAGGCTATTTTTTTCATAATTTAAATTTGAGCAAATCAAAGATACAAATCTACATTAGGAAACTTTTACTCTGTAACTATTCTATGAAAATTATAATTTTAAAGTCAATTGTTATTATTAGCACAAAATCCGCATGAGGGATGGCAGTGGAAATCCTTTTATGCAGTGTAACGAAATAAAAGATTGCAACGTACAGCCCGACCTAACTGGAACGCAGTGGAAGTTGGGTCATGCCCAAAAAAAATCCCTCTTGAAAAATTCAAAAGGGATTTGGTATATTTATATTTCGAAAAAAATTATTCTTTTTCTTCTTTTTCAATGGCATCCTTATAATCCGGATACAGGAATTTATTGTACGGGAAACGGGTAATATGAATTTGGCGCACGGCTTCGTAAACCCTTTCTCTGAATTCTTCGAAGTTTTCTTTGTTGGTAGCCGAAATGAATAAAGCCTTTTCCTCTCCTACACGACTCATCCAGGTGGCTTTCCACTCTTCTAACGTATAATGTTTGGTTGTTTTTTCGGTCATCAAATCATCTTCGTCAATAGTCAAATGCCTATAAGAATCAATTTTATTGAAAACCATAATTACCGGTTTATCAGCTGCTTTGATATCCACTAATATTTGGTTTACCGATGCAATATGATCTTCAAAATCAGGATGGGAAATATCCACTACATGCAATAACAAATCGGCTTCACGAACCTCATCAAGCGTACTTTTGAACGAATCTACTAACTGGGTTGGTAATTTTCGAATAAAACCTACCGTATCTGAAAGCAGGAAAGGCAGGTTTTTAATCACCACTTTTCGAACCGTTGTGTCTAATGTAGCAAACAATTTATTCTCTACAAAAACATCACTCTTACCTATGGCGTTCATCAAGGTGGATTTTCCCACATTGGTATAACCTACTAAAGCGACACGAACCATAGCACCGCGATTGCTTCGTTGAGTACCCATTTGCTTGTCGATAGCCTTGATTTTTTCTTTCAATAATGAAATACGGTCACGTACAATACGACGGTCGGTTTCAATTTCCGTTTCTCCGGGACCACGCATTCCGATTCCCCCTTTTTGACGCTCTAAGTGTGTCCACAATCCCGAAAGACGCGGTAACAAATAGATACATTGCGCCAGTTCTACCTGAGTTCTGGCATAAGAAGTTTCGGCACGTTGTGCAAAAATATCCAGAATAAGATTGGTTCTGTCCAGAATTTTACAATCGATAATTTTGGAGATGTTCTTTTGTTGTGAAGGCGTTAACTCGTCATCAAAAATAATAGTCGAGATTCCGTTCTCTCTTACATAGTGATGAATCTCATCTATCTTTCCTGTACCAAGAAAAGTCTTTGGGTTAGGTTTGTCTACTTTTTGAAAAAAACGTTTTACCACTTGTCCACCTGCTGTGTAAGTCAAAAACTCTAATTCGTCCAGATATTCATTGAGCTTCTCTTCGCTTTGATTTTGAGTTACAATACCAACAATGGCTGTTTTTTCGAAATTTATTACTTCTTTTTCTAACATATCTTATAATAAGCAGCAAATTTAATGATTTGCTGCTTAGGAATTGAATTTATAATTTCTTAAAAATATTCCTTTTGTCTGAAAAAAAGAAATTTTAGTTTACTGAAATCAGTTTTACTTCAAAAATAAGTACTGATCCACCAGGAATACTTGCATAATCATTTCCACCATAACCCAGTTTTGCAGGAATAACAAGTATAGCACTTCCGCCTTCTTTAAGATAAGATATCCCTTCTGTCCAGCCTTTTACAACCTGATTCAAACCAAAAGAAATTCCGTTTTCATCGCTTTGGTCAAATACTTTTCCATCCATAAAATAACCTTTGTAAGCAACAGTTACATTTGAAGCCGGAGTAGCTTGTTTACCTGTTCCGGGATCTTTGATTACATAATACAATCCGGATTCGCTTTTAGTTCCTTTTAAACCTTTTTCAGCTACGTACTTTTCGATTTCTTTTTCATTTTTAGCTACATAAGGAATTTCACTTGGTGCTTCGCTGGAATTATTACTTTCTTTTTTACAGGAAATAAAAAGTGTTACAACCAATAGTGCTGATAATAGATGTTTCATAATAAAATTATTTTTTTTAAAAAGCCAAATATAGTAAAATTCGAACTTATCACCTTAAAATTAACTGTTCCATGATTTCAGAAAAGTATAAAATTATTTCTAAACTAATCCCCGTAAACCTGAACATCATCTACTAAAAAAGCACCATCCAGAGCCAGATTTTTTCCGGAGCCAATATACTTAAAGGCGATATTAATTTTCCCGGTATAACCAGACAAATCAATCATTCCTGAACCGATAAACTCATTCCAGGGCGTAAGCTGAGTTGGAAGATTTGCTGAAACAGGAATCCACGTTGCTGTTTTAACATTTACTCCATCAAAGTTAGTCGACAGATATACTTTTAGGGTATTTAATGGAGAATCTACATCTAAATGATGCTGTGCAGTTCTGAACGAAAGGATTTCATTAGTATGCACATCCATATCAATTTTTGGGGAAATCAGCCATACAATATTCGACGCAACTTTAGTTCCTGTAATTACAAATTCGGCGTAGCCATTCGTTGAAGTAATTCCGCCTTTCCAAACAATAGCACCTGCTTCAATAATATTACTCCATCCTGGCAAACTTAGGTTAGTGCCATCAGCAACAGTCTGAAAATCTTCCACAAAAAAAGGAATATTTCTGGTTCCTTTCATCTGAACATCGGATTCTTTTCTGGCTATCAATTGGTAATCAGTAGCATATTTTGTCAAAACTCCCCGCACTTTCCCACTTCCGCCGGGAACAATATTTTTAGAAAAATCCGCAAAGCTGCTGGTTCTGAAAATTAGCTGATTGCCCTTTTTGTCCACAAGGTTCCAGTTGGTAGCACCTCCCACATTATTGGTTTCTTCAAAGTAATGACGTCCAATAGCCGGTTCTGTAAATTGTACCTCAGACAATTCGATAAGTGTATTTAAATGGCTGTCGTTTATTTCACCTAAATCAATTGACCGAACCAGTTGTTCTTCTTTCACATTGGTACAGGAAGCATGCAATACTTTTTTATAATCATTTTGTGAAAGCCGCCCTACTCCGCCCTGATTAAAAGCACTAACATACAAATCCCCAATTCGTAAACCGCCATAATAGAAATCAGTATATTGATTTTTTAGTTTTACATATACCTTATTTCCTATTCTGTAATCCACATATACATTTGTCGCATCTACAGGCACACTAAACCCAATTGCAGGTGTTGTGGCTGTAGCCAATGTCTGAAACGAAAGAGTCTTGAAAAAATTACCATTTTCATCACTGGAAACCACATAGCCTTCTATCACATCATCATATCTATATTGGGCTACAATTTCAGCGGTAACTGACTTAATATCAGCTACAGTTTTGTTAACTTCAAAATCAGGCTGATTACACTTTAACTCCGGAATTTTTACCTCGTCACTGGCACAGGAACCTGCAGCAGTGATCAATAAAACCAATAACAAAAAGCAAATACTATCATTTTTCATACTAATAAAATTTAAATTAAAAACTGAAATTGAGATTTACAAAATACGTTCGGCCATATCCATAAAAATATTTATTACCAAAAGAAGGCGTCCCGCTGGAAACATCCTGATTGAGTTGTCTGAAATTAGCATTCCTGGCCTGTTCATAACCGCCGGTTTTATATTTACTGTCCAGCACATTATTGATACTTGCAAACAATCCCAGATATTTTCCTTTGATTCTCCATGATTTTCCACCAATCAGATTCAGCAGAATCACCGCATCAAATTGTTCCTGTTTCAGTAATTCTGCTGCTCTTTCCGGAGTGGCTTCTGGAAAAGGAAATCCACTGGCAGGATTGGTATAAAAGCGATTGGTTCTCGACACAGGCGAAACATCGATGTAATTCTCTGCCAGATAATTAACATTAGGAGCAATCCACCAATATTTAGGGTCACGATATTCCAATCCCAAACTATATGCCTGTTGCGGCATCCCTGCCTGTTTGTAATTTTTTAGAAATGCTGTACCAAAATCAAAAGACGGATTGGTATTTTCTGTCGTAGCCACCGCATCATTATTGATACTCACATTGGGATTACTGTCAAAAATAAATTGTCCGTAAGCTGCCGAAAAAGTTGTTTTTAAAGTAGCGCTCAGCTGGTATTCAAAACTCAGTTCTGCTCCTGTATTTTTTCTGTCTAAATGCGTTAAAGTCTGACTCACAAAAGCATTGGTATTGGTATAACCGGCTTCATTATCAAATATTCCTTCGGCATAAAAAAAGCTGATTTTTGTAGCATCTTTTATCGTCGAATAATAGGCTGTTACTCTCGCTTTTAATTTTGGCGTTCTGAAAACGTAAGTTGCATCAAGACTGTTGAGCGTTTCATTTTCTAAACCGCTGACAATAGTATTATTTAATCGGGCATTTGAGAAACTGTTTCTCAAATTAGGCGCTTTAGTCAAATGAGCGGCATTAAAATTCAATGATTGCTTACCGGAAATTTTAAACAGTATACCGCCTTTAAACCCAAAATTTTCAAAATTCAGTTTTTGGCTTTTGCCAAAGGAAATTGTTTCATAAATTCCGTTTTTATATAAACCTTCCCGTTGATAATTAGTCTTAGAAAAAGATTGAGCCAGATAAAAATCTATTGTATTATAAGAAAACCGGAACTGACTAAAAGCTTCCAGAACCGTTGCTGTGAAATTGTAATTGTATCCGTATCTATCACCTGTTTTCACTTGCCTGTTTGGATTATTCAAATCAGATTGTGCCTGGGTTCCGCTGTAAAAACCGTCAATATCTTCAAAAAACGCACCCCCTAATAAATCCAATAATTTTTGATAGTTATGCGAATTGAAATCCCGAAACGAAATTCCGGCATTCACAATCAGATTTTCGCTAAGTTGTGAATTAAAATTAGAATTTACTGCAATGGTTTTGTCATCATTCCGATCCTCATACCACACATAATGGCTTTGTGCCGGTTCGTAACCAATAATATTTGAACCAGCATCTGTTACAGGATTCTGATTGGCACGATACATCGCTTCCCAGTCTATTTGCTGATTGGCTAAAAATGCAATTCTGTTTTGCTCAGCATTATCATAATCCGGAATAAAATCACCTGAAAACTCTCCTTTATCAGCCCCATAGAGAGCAGTGTAATAACTGGGCATTTTTCTAAAATAAGCCGGATCGGGACTATTGGCATTTTGATAATCGATATTGCTGTTTCCTATTTTTCCAAATTGGTACATTACTGCCGAATTCAGATTTGTATGATCATTAATTTTAAAATAATGATTCAGCATTACAATAGGTTCTTCGATAGTTTTTACTCTGGCATTTCTGATTTTTCCATTTTGATATCCCCAGTAGGAATTATAATTTTTAGAAGTTAAAGTATTGACCTCTTTTGTATTGGGTGAATTCTTACCCCGTTCATTAGGAGTGTAAAATCCGGTGATATTAACGGAATTCCGGTCATTTATTCTTTTTTCGATACTTAAAAAAAGTGAATTGGCATCATAAGTTGTTCCTTCAAAATGACCTTCTTCAGCATAGCGTTTCCCTGCTGAAATCACATAAGCCCAACCAGAATTACTCATTCCGGAAGCATAGGTTCCCATAATACGCCAACTGTAATTGGTATTGGTAGCCGAAACTGTAATCCTGCTCCCTGTACGATATAATGAAGCCCGGGTATTGATTTCCTGAGTGCCCAGAATTCCTCCAAACGTATAATCAGACGGTGTAGTGCCTATTGAAAATTCCTGATTTCTGGTGGCATCATTGAGTCCGCCCCAATTATTCCATTGCGGTCTTCCATCATAAATTTTATTCATGGTTATCCCGTTGATCATCGTATTGGCGTTTTCACTATCGAGACCACGAATTCTAAACCGCGCCTGTCCCCAGTTAAAAGCAGCTGCCTGCTGAAAAGCATCCCTGGAAGACTGTAATAGTCCTGAAGTATTTTCTGAACTGCTGTTATCATCGGTTAAATCATCTTCAAAAAGCTGAATTACGGCAGCTTGTTGCTCAGCCACCTGATCTAATTCCAGCAAAATGGTTCCCAAATCGAATGCTAAGGTATTTTCAAGCGTTATGGGAAACAAGGCATCTTTATAACCCTGACTATGAAAAAGTACTAAATAATCTGCTGGCGGAATGGATTCAAAAATAACTGTCCCTTCAGAATTAGTCAGTTGCGTAAAGTTGGTGTTTTGAATTGAAACCACCACAGCAACTATTGGTTTTAGTGTTTTAGCATCTAAAACTTTAGCTGAAATTTGAGTTCCATTTTGTGCCAGTGCACTACCACTAATTCCAATACCAAAAAGTAAAACAAGAAAATATCTCATAAGCCCAACAGAATTAATTGCAAATCCTTTGCAGAAAAAATTTACAGCATCTTACCACTTTAAAATGTGGCTTCAAAGCATCAAAAAAACAGTTCCAAAAGGGACTGTTTTAATATCAGTACGGATTGTTATTCCTGGAAATTGGGCATCTTTTCAAATTTCAAAAAACACTGGTATTAAATGACTTACCCAAGTCAATTGTGTTTTTGACAAATTAAAAGTAAGAAAAAAATTATTTAGATTTATTATTTTTTATATTATTTTTCACAAAATAAATATTACAAAAAAAACAATCTGAAAAAAATGAGTAAATACGGGCTTCTGACTACAATGAAATTATTGAATTACTTTAATTCGGGGAACAAGAAAAGCAATAAGAATTCCGAATATTCCTATAAAAGCAAATGAAAAGCGCAAACCGAGCAATTCTGCTATAAACCCAATTACAGGCGGTCCCATTAAAAAACCCAGAAAACTCACACTCGAAACAGCGGTAAGTGCCTCACCAGGAGGAATCGTGGGATGTTTTCCTGCTATACTGTAAAGTGTAGGCACAATCGTAGAAACTCCTAATCCAACTAACATAAAACCTATAGTGGACGGAACTAGAAAAGGTAAAAAAACTGCGGTAAAAAGTCCGGAAGATATTAAAATTCCACCCGTTTGGATAACACGCTTTCGTCCAAATTTATTAATCATTCCGTCTCCCAGAAAACGTCCGGTAGCCATCATAATCATAAAAGAGGTATATCCTAAAACTATCAGCGGACCCGGTGCCTGAACAATATCTTTAAAATAAATTCCACTCCAGTCAAACATAATTCCTTCGCTTGCCATCGATCCAAAACCTATAATTCCAAGCCAGATTAGAGACATGTCGGGTTTTGAAAACAATTTCTTCTTTTCCACAACTTTTCGTTTTTCTTTGGCTTTAACCAAATATTTGTAATTAAAACCAATAAGAGAAAGCGTAATTATTCCAACAACAATAAAATGATGATAAGGCGTTAATTTTAAAGCCAGCATTGCTAATCCTACTAATGCACCGGTAAAGCCGGCAAAACTCCATACCCCGTGAAAAGATGCCATGATAGTTCTTTGAAAAAGCTGTTCTGTATATACGCCCTGAGTATTTACGGCAATATTATTCATATTTCCAAAAAGTCCGAAAGCGTACAAACCCAAAGCCAATTGCCAGGCCGTGGTGGCCAAACCTAAATTAGTCAGACAAAAGGCATACATACTCAATGACAAAACCACCAGACGATGACTTCCATAACGGGTAACTAATTTTCCGGAAAAGGGCATCATCGTAAGCTGCCCTAACGGAAGTGCAAATAAAATAGTTCCTAAATCAGCATCACTAAGCTGGAGTGCTACTCTGATATCCGGAATCCGGCTTGCCCAGGTTGCAAAACACAATCCCATTCCGAAATAAAAAGAAGCGACGGCAATACGCACCCTTTTTAAATAAGAAAGTTTAGCATTTCTAAAACTCTTTTTGATTTTCCCCTGTGCTCTGAAGCTTCCTATAAAATTTAATCGTAACAAAGTCGCTGTGTTTTTAGAAATTGAAACCGCAAAAATACGAAAAGCAATCGGGAGGTGGCATTAATTAAGTGTTACATCCATTTATTATATCGTTATCGTTTATAAGTTTAACAGATAGTGTACTCAAATGGAACATGGATGAAACAGATTTTAGTAGAGTAGCACAAATTTGAGTAAAAAAAACCGCAGATTCGCACATTTTAAATTAATCTGCGAATCTGCGGTTAATATTATAAGCGAAAAAAAACTACAAATCAATCACTCTTTTTTCGGTACTACTTTGAATAGCGGCTTCAATAATTTGCATAACTCTTGCTCCGTCCTGAGCCGTAACAGGTTCTTCGGCATCATTAATAATCGAGTTATAAACGCCATTAAAAAAAGCATAATAATTCCCCTGAAGTGTCGGGATTTTACCGTGCATCACGGTACCCTCCATTTCAGCATGTAAAAAACCTTCTTTTTCCTGCGCTTCTGTTCCCCAGGAATCTAAATTAGGTTTTTTCATTAATTTTAAATCATCTTCCTGCACATCACCACGTGGTTTTAAAAAGGATCCTTTTTTCCCGTGAATTACATAAGCAGGATTGGGTTCGCGCACAAAGAAACTTGCTTTTAATCTTACCCTGAAATCCGCATAATATAACAAAATATCAACCCAGTCATCCACCACCGAATTTTCACGAGTCGTTCTAATATCTGCAAAAACTGCTTTTGGAAAACCAAATAAGTACAAAGCCTGATCAATTAAATGCGGGCCTAAATCTTTCAGAATTCCCGAGCCTGAATTCACAGTTTCTTTATGTTGTTTTGGACTCAACAGCGGATTATAACGGTCAAAATGGAATTCGGCCTCCACAATTTCGCCCAAAACACCATCTGTTAAAACCTGACGTACGGTTTTCAAATCGCTGTCCCATCTTCTGTTTTGGAAAACGGCTAATTTTAATCCTTTTGCTTGGGCTAATGCTGCTAACTCCTGTGCTTCGGCAACCGTTGTGGTAAATGCTTTCTCTACAATAGCGTGTTTTCCGGCTTCTAAAACGCGTTTTGCATATTCGAAATGAGTATCAATTGGCGTGTTTACAACAACCAAATCGATTTCATCATTTGATAAAATTTCTTCCAGAGAAGCATAGCTTTTAACCGTCGGATAATCTTCCTGAATTAATTTCTTGCTTCTTTCCCAGGAACCCAAAAGTTCAAAACCCGGATGTAATTCTAAAAAAGGTGCGTGAAATACTTTGCCTGACATTCCATAAGAAAGTAAGGCTGCTTTTATTGTTTTCATATTTTTTATATTAGATTTTAGAATGTAGATTTTAGATTTATCAAAAATAGAATGTAGATTTCAGAATTCTAATCTCTAAAATCAGCAATCTAAAATTATTTTGCTCTTTCGTATTGCACAGGCCACGGAACTTCTGTTTCTAATGCTTTTGCAAAATGTAAAGCTAAATTAGGGTCGCGCAACGATTCTCTGGCGAATAAAACTAAATCTGCTTTTTTATTTTGCAAAATTGCCTCTGCCTGATGAGCCTCGGTAATTAATCCGACAGCGGCTGTTAAAATTCCGGTTTCCGTTTTTATTTTTTCAGCAAATGGCACCTGATAGCCCGGTTCTACCGGAATTTTTTGGTGCGAAACCAGTCCGCCCGAAGAAACATCAATTAAATCGACTCCTTTTTCTTTTAGGATTTTAGACAACTGTATGGATTCTTCAATGTTCCAACCTCCTTCTGCCCAGTCTGTAGCTGAAATTCGAACAAACAAAGGCAAATCAGCAGACCATTCGGTTTGCACTGCTTCGAGCACTTCCATCGTAAAACGAATTCGGTTTTCAAAACTGCCTCCGTATTCATCGGTTCTTTCATTCGATAATGGCGATAAAAACTGATGGTTCAAATAGCCGTGAGCCGCATGAATTTCAAGGACTTCGTATCCAGCCTGAACAGCTCTTCGGGTTGCTGTTTTAAAATCGGAAATGAGTTTTCGGATTCCGTTTTTATCCAAAGCTTCAGGAAGAAAAGGCTCCGTATCGTGATATGGTATTGCAGATGGAGCTACGGTTTGCCATCCGCCTTGCGAAAATTCAAGTTTTTTATTACCATTCCAGGGTGAGGAAACACTGGCTTTTCGTCCGGCATGTGCCAATTGAATTCCCGGAACTGCATTCTGACTTTTGATAAAAGCGGTAATGGTTTTCAGTTTTTCGATATGCCCGTCCTTCCAGATTCCTAAATCTTCGGGTGAAATTCGGCCTTCGGGAGCTACCGCAGTGGCTTCCTGAATAATTAACCCCGCTCCGCCAGTGGCTCGGCTGCCTAAATGCACCAAATGCCAGTCGTTAGCAAATCCATCTATGGATGAATATTGGCACATTGGAGAAATACCAATTCGGTTTTTAAAGTTAATTTGTTTGATTGATATAGGAGAAAATAATTGAGATTTCATAGATTTTGTTTTTTTGAGAAACGTAAAGTTACGCTTCAAAAAGCAAAATGAAAATTATTAACAAACATTTATTATCCAAGCTAATCCTAAAATCTTTGCAACTAAAACAGAAAATGTTACTTTAGCCGAATATAAAAGAACCGAAAATTAAAAATGGAAATAATTATCAAGCTTTCTCAATTTTTATTGAGCTTATCATTACTGATTATACTACACGAACTGGGACATTTTATCCCTGCCAAATTATTCAAAACCAGAGTCGAAAAATTCTATTTGTTTTTTGATGTGAAATATTCGCTGCTTAAAAAGAAAATCGGTGAAACCGAATACGGAATTGGGTGGCTGCCACTGGGTGGTTACGTAAAAATTTCAGGGATGATTGACGAAAGTATGGACAAGGAACAAATGGCTCTGCCTCCAAAGCCTTGGGAATTTCGTTCAAAACCAGCCTGGCAACGTTTGATTATTATGCTGGGCGGAGTTACGGTAAACTTTATACTAGCTTTCATTATTTATATTGGGATGGCATTTGCTTATGGTGATGCTTACATAACTATGGAAGACTTCAAAGATGGACTTTTAATAGAAAATCCAGCTATGATTAATACTGGTTTTAAAACCGGAGATAAAATCCTTGCGGTTGATGGAAATAAAATTGTCAAATTTGACAATGATCTTAACATGGAAATTGCAATGGGTAAAGAGATTCTGATTGAAAGAAATGGTGTGCAACAAACAATAAAAATGCCTATTGATTTTATTGACAATTTTTCAAGAGGAGAAAAAACAATAGCATTAGTTGATATACGAGTACCATTTGTTGTTGCTGCTGTTAGCGAAGAATCTAAAAATACGGCTTTACAACCCAAAGATGTTTTGCTTTCGTTAAACGGACAAAAAATAAAATATCTGGATGAAGCTAAAACAATTTTAGAAAAGAATAAAGGAAAAACTATTCCTGCAACTGTATTACGTGACCAAAAAGAAACACAAGTTCAAGTTATTGTAAACAAAGAAGGAATGCTAGGTGTTCAATTAGGAGGATTAAATGATGAATCTTTAGGAAAATTAGGTTATTATAAAATAACAAAACAATCCTATACTTTTTTAGAATCAATTCCTGTTGGTTTAGAAAAAGGAAAAAACAAATTGATTGGTTATGGAAATCAACTTAAAGTTATGTTTAATCCAGAGACTAAAGCTTACAAACAAGTAGGAGGTTTTTATGCGATTTTTAATATTTTTCCTGAAACATGGAGTTGGGAAGTATTTTGGAATATCACTGCTATATTATCAATCATGCTTGGCGTAATGAACTTATTACCTATTCCGGCATTAGATGGTGGTCATGTGATGTTTTTATTATACGAAATTGTTTCCGGCAAAAAACCAAGTGACAAATTCCTAGAGAACGCACAAATAGTTGGTTTTGTTTTACTTATCACATTGTTAGTATTTGCTAATGGAAATGACATTTATAAAGCCATTGTAGGCAGGTAAAAAAAATCGAAAATTTTTTTATTTTTTGTTTGCTACATTGAAAAAAGCTCTTATATTTGCAACCGCTAAGAACAAGATAACACATCTTAAGAACAGCAAACAAAAACGTTCCTTACGCATATTAAATATACAGTTTCCTCCTTAGCTCAGTTGGTTAGAGCATCTGACTGTTAATCAGAGGGTCCTTGGTTCGAGCCCAAGAGGGGGAGCTTTTTTAGAAAGCCATTCAAGAAATTGAGTGGCTTTTTTTGTTTAAAAAATCCACTATATCTATGCACTTTGTTTACATCATTTATTCTGTAGAAAAAGACAGTTTCTACATCGGTGAAACTTCAGATATTGAACTTCGATTACAATGGCACAACTCTGGTATATTTGAAAGCTCATACACTAAAATAGCCAATGACTGGGTATTATTTCATATTATTGAATGTACCGATATTTTTCAAGCAAGAAAAATAGAGCGACACATAAAAGACATGAAAAGCAAAACATACATTTCTAATCTCAAAAAATATCCTGAAATTTCCGAAAAACTACTACTTAAACATCGTTAATCAGAGAGTCCTTGTTCCGATAGCTATCGGAACGAGCCCAAGAAGGGGAGCTTTTTTAGAAAAATCCAGTTTATTCATTTAAACTGGATTTTTTGTTTTAGACATATTTTGAACCTGGTTCGAGTCCGCCGCGGTGGAGGAGCTTTAGAGGATCAGGTTCAAAAGGGATCAGGTTCAAAAGTTAGGTATTGTGCAAAAAGGCTGTTTTTAGCAACTAAAAACAACCTTTTCTAAAAAAATAAAACAAAAACAAAATGCTACACTAATTAATCAAATATTTATTCTTGATTAATTGTTTTGTAGAAGCATCAATACCAAACTCTTTTAACAGCATATTGTCAACCGAACCGTATTTAGCTGCAACTTCATTCCAAGCAGCTTCTAAATAAGAAGCTTTTACTCCCATTAGTAATTTCATCTTTTCTGCCGGAATCCCGTACATTGCCAATTTTTTATCATCTACATATTGAACAGCTTCATTTGATTTTAAATAGTCATTCATAATTTCATCCTTGGGAACATCCAAAATATGCAAGAACATGGAAGCCGCAAAACCAGTTCTGTCTTTTCCGGCTGAACAATGAAATAAAACTACCGATTTATCGTCTTTTAAACTTTCAAAAAAAGGCTTGAAATCGGCAATGTTAGCAACAAAACTTTTATTAGCATCTACCATTAAAGAATCGGCTTGTTGTGCTCCAAAATCGGGTTTTGCCAACGCTTTCATAAAACCCTGCATTGATTTTGATCCAATATCTCCAATAGGAGCATTTTTGACTTCGATATGACTTCCGGCAGGAACATAATCAGGTTCTCTTGTTATTTCAAAATCATTTCTAAAATCGACAATTGTCGTAATGTGTAAATTTTTGAATTGCTTTTTTTCATCTTCATTAAGATTAGAAAAACTACCTGAGCGATAAATATTCGTTTTGATTTTTTTCCCTTCAGCATTTACAATTTCTGAAAAGTTTCTAAAATTAGGACTGTCCTGGAAAAACACTTTTTGTTGGGCACTTAATTGTAACCCTGAAAACATTGCCAATAACGGTACGTAAAATAAATTCTTTTTCATTTTTTTTTAATTTTAAGATTTGGAAATAGCGCCCTAAACCGAAATCGATTTGCCGTTGCAGGACGCTTTAATTATTGTTTGTAATTATTAGAAAATTTGATATTTAACCCCTAACTGACCGTTAATAGCTGACCATTCACTGCTGGTAAATCTATTTTCGTTAGTTCCTAAATACTGTTGAAAAGGAGTATTAGCTAAATTGCGTACTTCCATGAAAACTTTCAGCTTATCACTGATGGAATAATCTGCTGAAAAATCTACGGTGAAATTACTTCTGGCCGAGATATAATAATCAGGGCCTAAATTTTGATTAATCGTTTCTACAGATTTTCCTCTATAGTTTCCGGCAATTTTGAACATAAAACCATATTTTTCATAGAAAATAGATGAATTAAATAAAAACTTCGATTGATTAGGCAAAGTTGTTTTATCCACTGCAACTAAACCTCCATCAGCATCAAATCGATTTACTTTTAAGCTGGATTTAATGAAAGCTCCATTTAAATCAATACCAAATCCGCCGAAGAAATTATCCCATTCGGTAAAACGTTTTGTAATTCCCATTTCAAAACCATATAAACTGGCATTTTCTACGTTTTTGGGTTGTGTAATTAAGTAATCGACATTGTCTATTTTTTGAACTGATAAATCTTTGAAAATATAATTTGACAAATCTTTGTAGAAAACACCGGCTGTAATCAAACCAATATCGTCCAGAAAATATTCGCCCATCAGATCAAAATTGTTTGCAAATGTTGGCAACAAATCAGCATTTCCTTTCGTAATTTTAACCAAGCCCGGATTTGTTGTATCTACATTTTCTCCAGGATTCAAATCTCCAAAATTAGCTCTGGAAAATGTTCTGGTATAGGCAGCCCTAATATTCATATTATCATTAGCAGCATATTTAATATGCAGCATAGGCAAAAAGGCATTATACGAATTGTTTTCTTCAACAGTAGTAACCGTTTTAGTTTCCACATCATATTTAGCACTCTTAATATTAATCATGGTATATTCATTACGAACACCACCTATAAGTGTTGTTTTGTCAGTCAATTTATAAGTAGCCATCAAATAATTACTAAACACATTCTCATGAGCCACATATTTTGTAGTAGGGTTTGATTTTGAAGAATAGTCTGCAAAACCATTATCAGCTAAATAATCTGGTGTAAATATTCGGAACAATTCGCCTTTAGTAATTGGGTCAACAATAAGAGGAGCAAAAGTCCCTCCTATTTCTTTAAACGAAGTTGACTCATTAGGATAAGCCTCTGTTTTAAATTCGCTCAAAGTCCGTAATGCCGGTGAACCCGGAATCCCTAAAGCTGCACCAGGCAAGAATGCTAAAGGAGTCAATTGACCCTCGTATTTTTTTAACTTCCCCTTAGCACCCATTTTCAAACTCAGCGCAGCGGTTGGATTGTATGTCAAATTAAACTGTGCGATTTTGTCTTTATCTTTTTGGTTGGTTTGATAAATAACCAACTGTGTCAATTGTAAACGTGTTGGATCTAAAAAGTCATTCGGATTAGTCAATTTTGGATCAATATTGAATAAATCAACTCCATTAGCATCCGGAGAATCAAATAAATTATAAACCAATCCATCTGTAGCGCGGTTTCCAAAATCTCCTGATAAATTTTGAGTAAACTGTGCAATAGGCAAACCTCTTTGGTTTTTAGGCATATTAGGCGGTGTATTCAAAATATAATCCATATCATTGCTTGATACTGACCAATCCACTTTTACCTTTGAACCTATCAAATGATTTCCTCCTACCTCAAATGAATTCAAAGCTGTTTCATAAAAAGAATAACGGTAGCTATAAACATATCTTTTCTTTGCAAAATCATAAAATGATTCATAAACCGGACGAACATCTTCAAATTTATCAATCAGGAATTTACCAAAGAACTTGTTGCTTTCGTTCAACTCAAAATCTATAGTTCCACTAAAGGCTTTTGTTTTTCTGGATCCAAAATATCGTTTTGCATTCACACTATTGATGGCATAGCGTTGATCCTGATTGGCAGCATTGATGTTATAATCAACTACCATTTCATCTGTAGAAAAATTTCTGTCCCAAATAGAAGCTGCTAAAACCACTCCTAATTTTTTATCAAAAAATTTTTTCCCAAAAACAACAGAACCATTATAAGTAGATTTATTTGCACGTTGATTGTAACCTCCGCCCAAACTTACATTCAGCATATCTTTACTTTGAGCAATACGGGAAATAAAATCAACCGACCCCCCAATAGCATCTCCTTCAATGTCGGGAGTGATGGCTTTTGACAATTGAATATATTGAATCATCTCGGTAGGAATCGCATCCAGCAAGGTGTTTCTCGAACCAAAAACGGAAGCACTCGGCAATCTGTTCCCATTGTACAAAGTAGAATTCCAACCAAAAGGAGTCCCTCTAACACTCACCTGATTAGCTTCGCCGTGGTATCTGTTCACACTTACGCCAGGCATTCTTTGTACAGCCTCAGCCGCATTACGATCTGGTAATTTCCCTACCGCATCGGCAGCTAAAACATCCATAATGGCAAACGATTTCTTTTTAATACTTAAAGCTTTAATTTGTGAAGGAGCGGTAAATCCTTTAATTATAACCTCGCTCAACACACCTTCTTCCTCATCCATTGTAATTGTTCCCAAATTGTTAACTCCGGGAGCTAAGTTTACTTCTTTTGTAATTTCTTTATAACCTAAATAACTAATAGCCACTTTTATCTTTTCACCAACCAGATTTGTCAGTTGAAAAGAACCGTCTAAATCTGTAGTCACTCCATTTTTTCCTTCAAGTACAACAACATTTACACCGGGCAAATATCCATTACCATCTGAAATTTTACCCACAATTGAAGAACGATTTTGAGCGTAAAAATTAAGCCCGCACAAAATCATCCCGAATAACAATAATTGCTTTTTCATTTTCTATTATTTTAATTTTCGGCAAATGTATCGGGGAAGTTCAAGCAAGCAGTCTTTTTAAATTTAGACATACAGGATTTAAATTTAACTGTATTAATTTTGATTAAAAACAATTATAAAACACTGAAAAAGAATATATTACACAATATTAACTTTGTATTAACGAATTGTAAAAAAGAAATTAATGAAAAATTAAATGTATCTAAAAACCATTGAATACTTCATTTAGTAGGATATTATACGAAATTCAAAAGCAGATTTTTTTGATATTCTTTTGGAGTAATTCCGTTAAGGAGTTTGAAGTTTTTATAAAAGGTCGATTTATTTTTAAATCCGCTTTCAATGCTAATATCTATTAAACTTGAGTTCTTAGATTTTTTAATTAATCGTTTGGATTCTTCAATTCTGAAATAATTAAGATAATTGTAAAAATTACTGTCCAATTTAATATTGAGTGCCTGAGTAATTTTTATTTTAGGAATATTGATATTTTGAGACAGTAAATCTAAACTAAAGTCAGGATTAAGATATACTTTTTGAGATTCGAAAGAGTGATTAATTTTATTGATGATGGCATCCATTTCATCCTCATTCAAATCATAATTTTTATATTTTTCTTTTGCTTTTTCAATTACATTACCCTCTTCGTTACTAAGCTGAAATTTATGAGTCAATTTTATTCTGTAATTTAAAGTAGTAATCATTATAACTAACAAAAAACCGTAATAGAAATACCTTAGATTGAGGATACTTTCAAAATGAATGATAGTAAAAAACAACCCCAGAATCGCCAAAAAACCAGAAAATAAAAGCATATAACTCAACAACTGAATCATTTTATTTCTTAAGCCAATAATAGTTTCATCTTTAAAATCGAAGCTAAAAGCTAATTTTTTTAAGCAAAAAAGAGAATACAAAAGCAAAGACGGAACAAAAAGCATCATCGAGAATATATCGTAAATTTCTACCCATTGATCGTTTTCTTCAAAGAAAAACAAATGAATCAGCATTCCTATATTAACCATCGAAGAAAAAAGAAACGGAAGGGTATGAAGAAATACTTTTTTATTAGTCAACTCAATTCCGTAAGCCGAAGCGTAGAAAAAATAAAGCACAGGTCCGTACAATAATGAAAAACTGGCATGAACTTTATTGAACACCAAATCATTAAAAAAATAAGACAAAGCCATTTTAAAAACGATATGCAGAAACACTATTCCAAAAAAAGACATTAAATAGTAATCTTCTTTTTTGTCCTTTTTATTCAGGAACAGCAAAAACACTAATACAAATGACTGAAATGCAACAAAAAAAAGAATATTAAGCATGTAAAAAAGATTTTTACAAAAATACTCTTGGTTGATTATTAAATTATTAACTCAACGTTAAACTTGAATTTACAAATGATAGTGAATAAAAGGGGAGGTTTATAAACAGTAATAAAGTCTTTACCTGAAAACTATTGGATATACATTGAATTTTTATAAAACATTTTTAAGATCAAAAAAACCTTCACATCACTGCAAAGGTTTTTTTCTATTTTACATTTTCTTAAGAAATTTTAATCCATCAACAATTGATAGGCAATCACACTATTATGATTAAAAGTAGGGATATACAACATGTTTTCTTTAGGGTTATACCCTAAATCAGCGGTGTTCATTTGTCCCTGTACGTCCTGTAATTTATTGATTTCACCATTGGCTTTTACATAATAGATTAAGCCCGCCCAGCAACTTACTATAAAATCACCGTTTTTAAGCTGTTCGAGTCCGTCACCGGATTTTTCAAAACCTTGCGCAATGACCGTTCTGTTTTTATTTTTATCAATTATTAAAAGTTCTGTATTGGCTAAAACATAGAGGTTTTTATTGATCCATTTTAAACCATTGGCGCCATTTACATTTTCCAGATAAAGTTCTGCCTGTCCGTTTTTTATGCGATGAATTTTATTAGTACGGGTGTCAGATACATATACCACTCCTTTATTATCTACTGTTACATCATTCAGAAAAACAGCATTTTCAATTTCCAGTTTATTAATGATTTTTCCAGTTGTAATATCAATGCTCACCAATGCCGTGATATCAGCCACAAAAAGAGTGTTTTTATAACGCGCCAGACCTTTTGGTGCATCTAAACCTTCTACCCATTTTTCATTGCTTACCGAGCCATCGGTATTCAGAATAGCAACTCCGCCCTTTCCGTCTTTTACGTTGCCGGCACCATCAATCAGACTTACATATAGTTTGTTGTCAGTGGAACTATAAAGCACTGATTCAGGTACAGGCAGCTTGCTACTCTCCCAGATGTTCTTTGAAAGTTGCTGAGCTTTAGTGGTAAAGCTTAGCAATACAAAAACGGACAGGGATAAAAATTTATATTTCATACTTTTAAATATTTCGTTATACATCATGGTTTATAACAAAAGTAAAATTTATTAACCAATTAGAAAACATCAGGTTTCTTTTATCTGATGCAATATGACTGAGACAGACATAATTTTACTACACTCAATTTTCAGTTCAATTGTGCATCGTCGCTGTAATATTTCAATTGAGAACCGCCTGTAAATAAATTACCACATATCACAGCTCACTGTCTTTTCTATTTAGAAAATTAAATTCTTTATTTCTTTAACACATTATTATCCGGTGCATATTTTTGTTGCCAGTCCGGATATTTATCCAGTACTTTTTGAGGACTGGAAGTATACCAGGCATATCCGCTGCGGCGTTCCACACTCACCTCAGCCAGCGAGTATAACAATTCACTGTTGCGATCAGAAAATAAAGGTCTATTGGTATCCAATTCATAATAACGCGTCCAGATAGGTGTCGCAGCAGGATCGGCTACAGCTCGGACATCTCTTTTTACGGTTTTATATTTAGACTCAAATGCATCAATTTGAAAAGACTCAATGCGGGTGTTATAGATTTTAGAGTCCTCAAACCATTTTACAGCACTTTGTACCGAGTGAATAATTCTTTCGTTTGGATTTTTTATTTTCATTAAAAACAGCACCACATCTGTACTTTCGCCATTGCAGATGCTTGGCGGTTCAAATTTTCGTGCCCATGCAGGAGCTAAAGTCACCTCATCATGTTGTTGACACCAGGCAGTAAGTCTGCCATTATCTTTAATTTGCATGTTTAAAATGCAATCCAGTCCTTTATTGTAAGACTCTTTCGCCTTTGACCTGAGTGCTTCGTCTAAAAAAGAAAAATTAGGATTGTTATAGACTATTTTGTCTAACAAATTCATAATTCCCATATAAGCACCATCGTTGAGAGTAATATGACGGCTGTAATTTTTTTCCAATGGATAATATTGCGGCCATCCACCATTAGCATATTGTGCATCAAGAATAAACTGAATTCCTCTTTGGCATGCTTGTTTATACTTCTCAATTTTAGTGGCTGTATAAACCTGAGCTAAGTAATACACATGAGTATAACTGGTTTCATTGTCAAAAGTAGTATGTAAAATAGCCTTAGTTGAAGCGACTTTTTCGACTTGTTCCGGTGTCAGAATCGCTTTCATATCATAATTTTTAGGCCAGCCACCATTGGCACGCTGAAAAAGAATCATGTTATCGGCAATTTTCGTGTAATCAGATTCGGCATATTTTGGCTGATTGGGTACCGGATTTACTAAATTATTTTCATCTTTAATTCCGTACCAGTGTCTTTCGCTGTCGCCAAAAGGTTTGGTAGTAATAGCATCGGTCTCTTTTTTGGCTTGGGCATTTGTAAAAGTATTCGACAATACAAATAGGATCAGAAATACCAAATAATTTCTTTTTTTTGTGGTCATGGTTGCTGGGATTTTTACGATTGGTTATAGTTAGAGTCTTAAAAACTCATTTGGTTTAAGTGCTCCGGGAGAAATTTGTATTTTATAAATAGCTCCTTTAAACCAGCTGACTTTATTCATTCGCACACCAATAGATGTTTGTCCTTCTTCAATGGGATTAAAAGTATAATCCTGATGCAACTCTTCCTTCCCATTAACATAAGTGGTCAGACTATTAGCTGTAACTACAAAAACCACATGATACCATTTTTCTAAAGGATGCATTAATTCTTCGGTTGCCAAGGCCAATTTCACTCCTTTGGAAGCTACAAAACCATCAAAATACCAATGATTGTTTACAGCACGTATTTCCAGCAGCATTCTGTCTGTTGTAACACCTCCAATATGTAAAATGCGCTGTTCAAAAACGCCATTACTTTCAGGTTTAAAAATCATCTCGACTGTAAAGGATTTTAAACCTTTTAATGGCATTTCTTTTAAAAATAAAGCATCATCAATACCATCAAAAGCAACTGCGTTTCCATAAGGAGACAGAACAATTGTTGGGTTTCCTAAAATTGTGGTTTGCTCTGTTTTATGTTGAAGGAAAGATGCCATCAGCCATTCGGTTTTTTTATTTGCTGCAGCATCCGTATGCTGAGCTTTCAATACAAAAGAAAAAACCGTTAAAAACAGTGCTGCAAATACCAAAGTTATTTTCATCTTTTAATATTTTAAGAATGAATAAAATTGCTTCCTGAATAAAAAAATCTCCAAAATCAGCTGATTTTGGAGATTCCGGATATTTAGTCTGTTATTTAAAATTTCACTGCTTTTTTAGGAACTTTTGCTCCTATAAATGTTTTCTTAGACAAATCAGAAGTTGATAAATCGATATTCTCAGAAGCTGATCCGTTTATCGTAACTGCTTTTGGAGAAGTCGAATTGAATTCCACATTTTTAAGCGACAAATTTTTAGCATTATAAACATCAAATACTGCGGTGTCTTTAAGGTCTATCTCTGCATCAGTAATTTTAATTCCTTTGGCATCAATAATGGTAAAACCTTTATCTGCTTTTACTTTCAAATTCGAAATTTCAATATTTTCCAGATTCATTTCAGGTAATCCCTGTAAAAATACCGCCTGATTAGCTCCGGCTATAGTGATATTTTTCATTGAAATATTCTTGAATTGTGGTGTTTTCTCATCCACAGGAATCATTTTATTTTCTACCGGTGTTCCTCCTTCTTCAAGAGTTTCGGCAATTGATTTTCCGCCATAATAAAGGTTAAAAGAAATGGCCTGAGATGGAATATCAGTCATAAAAATATCCGAAATGAAGATATTTTCAACAACTCCCCCACGTCCGCGATTACTTTTAAAACGCAGTCCTACATCTGTTCCCATAAAAGTACAATTAGAAACATGCATGTTTTTTACCCCGCCGGACATTTCGCTTCCTACCGTTACTCCTCCATGTCCATGATACACAATATTATTTCGGATCACCAGATTTTCACACGGGATTCCTCTGTCACGTCCGTCTTTATCTTTTCCTGATTTAATACAAATCGCATCATCACCCACATCAAAACTGGAATTTTCTACCAAAACATTCTTACAGGATTCTACATCAAGACCGTCACCATTTTGAGAAAACCAGGGATTACGAACCGATACATTTCGAACAATCAAATCCTCAATCATTAACGGGTGAATATTCCATGCCGGAGAATTTTGAAACACCGGTCCGTCAAACAATACTCTTTTACTGTTTTGAATACTCACTAGAACCGGACGAAGAAAATCATGAATTTTTTCAAAATCTTCTCTGGTTTTTAAGTCCAACCGTACATTTTGATCTGCACCTTCAGAAGCATTCATAAAAATTTCTGACGGATACCAGCTTGTTTTGGATGCATTCACCACTCCTCCCGAAGCTACAAATTTTTTCCATTGGCTTTCGGTTAGTTTGCTTCTTTTAACCTGTCTCCACACTTCGCCTGAACCATCCCAGACTCCTTTCCCAGTGAAAGCAACATTTTCCAGATTCTTACCGTAAAGAGGCGAAATACAACGCCAGGTATTTAAGCCTTCAAAACTGGTTTCTATAAGTGGATACAAACTTTTATCCGGTGAAAATTTAATTAAAGCTCCTGCCTGCGCATGCAATTCCAGATTACTTTTTAAAATAATAGGTCCTGTTAACCAAATTCCAGGAGGAATAATAACTTTTCCGCCACCTTTTTGGCTCACTGCTTCAATAGCTTTAGCAAAGGCTTCTGAGTTTAAAACATCGCCTCCGCTTACTGCGCCAAAATCTTTAATGTTCACGGAATTATTTGGTATAACCGGTTCTTGAACTATCGCCATTTTAAATTCAATTCCTTCATAAGTTGCATTGGAATTGGAAACCTGAGCTACGCTGTTTTGTGACCAGCAGCTCAAGAAAGTAACAACAGCAATAAATAATAAATTTCCTGATTTAATTTTCATTCTGATTTTTTTTTGATTGTTTTTTTGTTATAATAAAAAATGTAATCGATTATCTCACAAATATATTTAAAATTATTTAATTAAAATAGTAATCATGCATCGTTTAAATTAAAAGCGATGTAACAAAAAAACCCCTCTTTCCATTGCTGAAAAAAGGGGCCAATAATTTTAAAAAAACCGAATCAGGCTACTTTTTTCACCTTGTGTCCAAAAACTCCAAAATAAAGAATAATCAGGAAACACACTAACGGAATCAAATAACCTGATTGAATGTCATCATGATTCATATCAATCAAAGTTCCCATTCCGTATGGCAAAATGGCTCCGCCAATTATAGACATTACCAACCACGAAGAACCGGTTTCGGTATTGTTTTTTAATCCTACTAAACCAAGAGAGAAAATCGTTGGGAACATAATAGACATAAAAAATCCAATTCCCCACAATGCATAAATAACATAAACTCCTGTACCATAAATCGCTACAGCACAAAGTATTGTACTCAGAACAGCATAAACAGAAAGTAACACATAATCTTTTACAAACTTCAAAAAGAAAGTTCCTGTAAATCGCCCTATCATAAACAACAATCCGTAAATACCATAATAGTAGGCAGCCATTTTTTCATCTAATCCTGCTTCTTTCTGAGCAATTCTGATAAAGAAACTCGTTACACATACCTGAGCTCCCACATAGAAAAACTGCGCTACTACAGCCCAGCTCAAATGACGGTGTTTCAACACTGAAAAAAATCCGGGCTTTACCTCTACTTCGGTATTCTCAGATTTCATTGATGGTAAATGCATGAAATAAAACAAGATTGCCACTAAAACCAATATAGATCCTAATATAATATAAGGCAATTTTACAGCTGCCGCTTCACCAGTCAGATAAGCTATTCGCTCTGCATCTGGCATTGCAGCCATTTGCTCCGGAGTATGATTAATCCCTGAAAGAATAAAAAAACCTCCCAAAAATCCTGCTACCGACACTGCCAGTCCATTAAAAGATGCAGCCAGATTCAATCGAAAAGAAGAAGATTCCGGCGGACCTAAAATTGCTGCATAAGGATTCGCACTGGTTTCCAGAATAGTCAGTCCGCATCCAATAATAAACAACGCAATTAAAAACAAATCATACGCTCGCGAATTAGCTGCGGGAACAAATAAAAAGGCTCCCGTTGCAAAAACTAACAAACCGGTAATGATACTGTTTTTATATCCAATTTTTTTAATAATCATTCCTGCCGGAATCGCCATTAGAAAATAAGCCAAATAAATTGCCGTATCAATCAATGTGGATTGTCTGTTGTTAAGCTGACAGGCTTTTTTAAGGTGCGGAATTAAAATTCCATCAAGTCCGTGAGCCATTCCCCAAAGGAAAAACAGCGTCGTTATTAAAATAAAAGGCAACAAATATTTTGAACCCTGTCCTTTTTCTGTAGGTACCTCATGGACATCTCCCATTTGATTGGTTATTTTCATAATTGATAATTATTGGTCATTTAATTTTTTCTTTTTACCAGTAACAAATGGTCGCAAACCATCACTACTTCTCCTCGCTGGTTGATAATTTCTACGTGCTCCGTCACCGTTCCCATCTCCGGTCTTTTAGCATCTCCTTTTTCAGAAATCGTAATCTCTGAATGAATGGTATCGCCGATGTGCACCGGTTTTACAAAACGCATCCGGTCATAACCCTTAGAAAAAGCTTCCGGATTAATCTCTGATGCGGTTAGCCCGATCCCAATTGCAAAAACCATTGTCCCATGAGCAATACGCTGACCAAAAGGCTGTGTTTTACACCATTCTTCATCCATGTGATGCGGAAAAAAATCACCGGTATGCCCGGCATGCACTACAAAATCCGTTTCGGTTATGGTTCTTCCCAGCGTCACACGCTTTTCATCTAATTGGTACTCTTCAAAAAAAGTTGATTTGAAATACATATTTTTAGTTGTTTAGTACTTAGTCCCTAGTCCTTAGTGATTAGCCAAAATACTAAGGACTAATTACTAAGGACTGAGGACTTTAATTTATTATTTTTATAACTCCATTTGTGGAATTCCACCTTTTTTATTACTGATATAACAGGCTTCCACGACCTTCATCGTTCCAAGAACGTTTTCAACACTAGCGTGTAATACCGTATCCGAACCTTCTTTGTAACGCATCAGGTTTGCCATTGTTCCCACAAAAGCTTCCGGGAACCACGAGCCTTCCAGCTGTACTTTATTCCATTCGTATTTTCCTTCATCATTTGCAACTGCATATTCAAAAACATCTTCCAGACCTGCCGGATAGTTCATCAGCAAGCCCATTTTAGCCTTGATAGCTCCTTTAGTTCCTTCCCATTTAATGTAACTTTCTTCATGTTCCGGACCAAAATGATGGTCGTGATTGGTATTAATTACCGCACGTATCGTATCGCCGTAATCCAGAATAATAGTGGAACGCGAAGACGATAAATCCTTCAACGGATGTCTCCAGGTTTTAGCCAAAACACTTTTTGGATCTCCAATAAACGAACGAATACAATCCACATAATGCACACTGTGAAATAAAATCTCTAATCGCGGATGTACCTTGATTAACGGGAACAACTCCCAGGGTGTATTTACCGTTACCTTAAATTCCATATCGTACAATTCGCCAATGATTCCTTCGTTAATCAAATGACGGGCTGCTGCTACAAAAGGGGCAAAACGCAATTGGAAATTAATCGCACCCACTAATTTTTTTCTTTCGCAAACTTCCAGAATTCCTTTGGCTTCAGCCAGATCATTTCCCATGGGTTTCTGAATCAAAACTGCTGCACCATCAGGCAATTGTTCTAAAATTTCAATGTATTGTTCCGGTAAAACCGTAATATCATAAACGGCATTAGCCGGAGCGTTACGTACAGCATCTGCCACGGTTTCAAAAGCGTGGGGAATCCCAAATTCATTTGCCATTGCCTGAGCCTTGGCAAAAGTTCTGTTCGTAATCCCGAAAACCTCAAATCCTGCAATTTTATAAGCAGGTAAATGCGCATCTTTCACTATTCCGCTGGCACCAATAATTACTATAGGCTGATTGGTTTTTGGCAATTCGGGTTTATAAGGGATATGCATAATTATAGTATTTTTTCAATTTCAATTTGTGTGTTTTTTAATAAATCTGCCGATGGAATGTCTGTTTTTAAAGCAGTCAGCACCATTTGGTCTATCAGTATGGCAATATCCGGCCAAACTGCAATTTGTGGTAAAGTCAGTGCATTTTCATGTAAGCTCTCCAGCTTGTGGTAATACGGAATGGTTTCGTTAATCTCAGCATCTTTCCATGTGGATTTTCTGCAGCCTATTCCACCTTCATTAGTTAATAATTTATCACTTTCAGCAGTAGTAGCAAATCGTAAAAAATCATAGGCCAGCTTTTTATTTTTACTTCCTGTTCCAATTGTATACAACCAATAAACATTCAGTGAAGCTGTTTTTCCGCCTACCGCGAAGGGCAAAGTAGTAACATCAACTTTTCCTTTTACTTTTGATTCGGTAATAACTTCACACATTGAGGCAAAACCAAACCAGTTAATTGTCATAGCGGCTTCTCCGTTGGCGAAAGCCATTCCTGCTTCAACCGAACCAAAATCAGCAGAGCCAGGGTGAACAGCATCGGTGTTTTTAACAATATAACGGTAATAATCTAAGGTATCAATTGCGGCCTGGGTGTTGATATTCATTTTGTTTTCAGCATTTAATAGTGAACCGCCACGGGTCCATAAATGCAGGCAAAAATCAAATACCATATTGTGTCCGTCAGGATAATTAGCAAAAACACAGCCGTATAGATTTTTATCAGGACGATTAAAAAAAGTAGCGATTTGCTCAAATTCCTGCCAGGTTTGAGGCGGAGCTAATTCGTAACCAAACTGCTTTTTAAAATGTTCTTTTTCTATCGGATCTTCGAATAAATCTTTTCTGTAAATCAAACATTCAGGACCATCATGAAAAGGCAATCCATAAATTCCCCCTTCAATTTCCTGCAAATGCAATAAAGAATTATGCCATCCTTCGGGAAAATTCTGAGGTGCTTCAGTAGCAATAAACGACGTTAAATCCTGAACTGCATTTGCATTAGCCGCATCAAAAATCCAGTCGGTGTTCATATGAGCAATATCCCAATCTCCTTTTTTCAAACCGCCTTCACTGATAGTCTGTTCATACAAATCATGTAATTCCATTGGAACCATTTCGACCCCGATACTAATATCGTATTTTAAACAAAATGCATCCCAAAGTTGCTGCATGGCCGTTTCAAAAGGCCCAAATTTTCGAACTGCTATTCTAAAGACTGGATTTTCCATTAGCTAAGATTAAATTCGTTTATGATATTTTGATTGTCCTGACCCAATTTTGGCGATCCCTTACCCGAAGTAAATAATTCCCCATCAATTCTAACAGGACATCGGGTAGTTTTATAACTGTAGCCATCCAGCATTTCTACCTGCTGCACAAAGTCTAAAACCTGAAATCCTTCCTGAGCAAAAAGCTGCTCGTAATTTAACACATTGGCACACCAAATATCAGCCGGTTCTAAAATACCCAGCCAATATTCCGAATCCTGTGTGCGTAAATGCGCTGCCAAAATTGATTTTATTTCGTCTCTTAATGTAAATTTATTTTCGGGAAATTGTTTTAGTTCTTCACAACTTAACAATTCAGCCAAAACAGGTATTGAACCCATGGCAAGGCTCATGTAACCATTTTTAGTCTGGTAAATTCCGTAAGGTGCACCCAGATAAGCATTGGCATTGTTGGTTTTAGTTCGTACCGGCAATTCGCCACCGTCATTAAAGAAAGTGGTAATGGTTTCAAACTGAAAATCAAATGCCGATTCTAACATACTTACTTCCACCAAAGCGCCCACATTTTGCATTGCTTTTCGGTACAAAGCCGCTAAGATTCCCTGAGCCAAATGCGCTCCGGCCAGCATATCCACGATAGACAATCCCATAGGAACAGGACCGTCGCCTTCGTTTCCTGTTAACCAGGTTAAAGCCGTCAAGGATTGCAACAGCAAGTCCTGTCCCGGTAAATCTTTATAAGCTCCCTTTGAGCCGTAGCCACTTATCGAAGCATACACCACATTAGGATTTATCTTTTTTACCTCTTCATAACTTAACCCAATGCGTTCCATAACGCCCGGTCTGAAATTATGCATCACCACATCGGCTTTCGCCAAAAGTTTCTTCAGTTTTGCTAATTCTTGCGGCTGTTTGAAATCAATTGCAAAGGATTCTTTATTTCGATTTATCGTATGAAAAACGGAAGATTCTCCGTTCATAATCAAATCCGAAGTGTATAAAGTTCTGCAAATATCACCTGTTCCCGGTTTCTCAATTTTTATCACGCGGGCTCCTAAATCGGCCAGGCGTAAACTTGCCGAAGGTCCTGAAAGAAACTGGCTGAAATCTATTATTAAATAATCTTCTAATGGTTTCATCTTCTAATTGATAATAGTTTCAAGAATTATTTTATTGTGCTCTCCTACTTTTGGTGCTGCTTTTCGACTCGTCAGAATTTCGCCATCTAACTGAATCGGACTTCTGGTAGTAACGATTTTTTTATGATCTGAATTTTCGATGGTTTGTTTCATTGGCATACTAAAATCAATCTGATCCAAATCCTGATAATTCAATACTTTTCCACACCAAACCCCTTTTTCCTGCAACAATTGCAACCAATAATCAGTTGTTTCTTGCGATAATCTATCACTCAACAGCACCCTGATTTCGTCACGGAATTCAAACCACAAATGTTTTTCTCTGTACTTTTCAAGATTGACTTCCAGCAATTCACTAATATACATTAAATCGCCCATAGCCAAAGAAAGATAACCATCCTGAGTTTTATAAACACCATAAGGCGCGCTTAAAAAAGCATGAGCACTTCCGGCAACATCACCTCTTTCCTGCAATTTCCCACCATCATTCAGATAAGAAGTAATAGCTTCAAACTGTACATCTAAAATAGATTCGATTAAAGAAACTTCCACCAAAACTCCTTTATTGGTTTTGGCTCTTTTTAATAAAGCTGCCAAAAGTCCTTGTACCAAATGATTTCCACACATGATATCAGCCACCGATAAACCAAAAGGAACCGGTCCCTGACTTTTTTTACCGCTTAACCAGGCTAAACCGGATAACGATTGTACTAATAAATCCTGTCCCGGTTTTTTAGCCCACGGTCCTTCATCCCCATAACCGGAAACTACTCCATAAATAATTTTTGGATTGATAGCAATAGCATCGGCGAAAGCCAGACCTATTTTATCCATTACACCCGGTCTGAAATTATGTGTCATAATATCAGCCCTGGCAATGAGTTTTTTAACCAATTCTAAATCGTCGGGATTTTTAAGGTCGGCGGCAAAAGAATCTTTATTTCGATTAATGGTATGAAATAACAAACTGTTTTCGTCAACAAATAAGTCTTTAATACTCAATTGGCGACAAGCTTCTCCTTTTACAGGTCTTTCAATTTTGATGACTCTGGCACCTAAATCGGCGAGTTTTAATCCTGCTGAAGGTCCTGCCAGAAACTGACAAAACTCTAAAACCACTACACCTTCTAAAGGTCTCATACTGTTGCCGGATTAAGTGATTTTACATACAAAGCATCCATAGCGGCTAAAACCTCTTTTTCATCACCCCCATTCATCAGATAATCACGCACAACATCGCCGGCATGATCCTGAAAATACATGTGACCGGAATATCTTGGACGCAAGAAAGCACGCTCTAAAGCCGGCAGCGTATTTTTGAAATAATCATGGGTGATGCCATTAATTCTTTCATTTTTCCAGGCTTGCAAATGTCCGGGTTGTCCCCCATTATCGGCAAAAATATTTTGTTGTACCTGAGAAGAACCTGTAAATTCAGCATATTTTAATGCCTCTGGTAGGTTTTCGCTAAAAGCAGAAACAGCTAATCCTGTTCCGCCAAGCGAACTAATCATAGGCTGATCGTTCAACTTTACTAAATCATAAAAATGTAATAAATGCTTACTGTAACCAATTCTTGAATAATTAGAATATCCGTAAGCAAACGGGCAGTACGCTATTTCATCAGTATTGACCATGGCTTCATACACCTGAATTGGATTTCGGTTAAAATTAGCAGGATCCATCAATTGCGCTAATTCACGGTGCATTTGTAACGCTTTAATTCCTGTTTCTTCCGAAATCACTTTTTGCTGAGATTGAAATGGTGCTTCGCCTAAACTACAGCAAAACGAATAAAAACTCATTAATGAGTCTACCGGGATTCCGGCAAATGCCACCAATCCTTTTTTGGCCAAAGCCAATAAATCATCGTAAGTTTCAGGAACTTTTAAACCGTTTTTTTCTAAAATGTCCAAACGGGCTGCCGCAACAGGAGTAGCTGCATCGATAGGCAAAGCCCATAGCTTGTTGTCAAAAACATAACTTTCGTATGATTTTCCTACGGTATTGACTTCCTGATCTTTGATGTATTCAGCTGAAAAATAATCAGACAAAGGTACAATAGTGTTAGTCGCTGCACCAAAACCAGTCCACGGATGATCAATCACCAATAAATCAAATCTTTTAGCCAGATCTTCAATCGAAGCATCGGCAAATTCCTGTAAACTTCTCTTTTCCCAACTAATCTCTACATCCGGATACAACTCTGTAAAACGCTGAGCCGTAGCAACCATTGGCAAAAGTCCTCTGGTATGGTTCCATGTAATTCCTTTCAATTTCTTCATCTTGTAACTTTTCATTTTTTTTATTAGAACACAGATTTGCAAAAATTAAAATTAAGAAAACTAATTAATTCATTTTTATCCGTTATTATCTCTGTTCTGTCTATTTTTTTCATTTTAAAAACAATCCTAAATGTAATTATAAATCGTCAATTTGAGCTTTTTTTTATTTTGCATTTCGCTTTGTATCAATATTTTGCACAATACTTAAACTGATATAAAAAACAAAAAATGCCTGTTTATTACAGACAGGCATTTTTATGTCGAAAATGACTCTAATTGATATATTATGATTGCGTCACTTCGAGTGTTTTTGGCTTCGGTGACTTGAATTCAGAATAAATTTCAAATCAGCCAAAAATGTATCGAGAAGCCTTGTTTCGATAAAAATTCTCGATACAAATTTTAAAAAAAAGCTGTTTGCATTTTCTTAAAATTCACTCGAACTGACGTACAATAAATGTATTATTACAACGCTACATCTCCGCAAAAGTGAACCTGAATTCCCAGTTCCTGTAGAGCTGCTGCTTTAATTCGGCACAATTTGTTGGCTTCAGCTTCGTTTTCGGCATACACCACATGAATGTGATTCGCTTTGTGACGACCCATCATCTGGTCACGGCTTACTCCTTTTAAAGTTGCATTCATAATAGGCCATTGTGGTGTAGTCATATTCCATCTTCGGTCTAATTCTTCTTTTGGTAAATCTACCGATTCTCCAATTCCTAAATCACAATGCAGGGCGTCATCCATTACATAAATTCGACTCCAGACAATAGATCCCGGTTTACTCACCCCTTTTACGCTTCCGCCGCCTAATTTAAAGTACATTTCAGGCTGTCTCTCGCTTGAAGTTCCTTCATAACCTCCTACAAAATGTTCCGGTGGTGCTGCTCCGCTAATTAAGAATACCCAAACAAATCCGTCGATAGATTCGTTTTTAAAATATTCTCCATAGCGTAAATCGTGCAGGGTATTTTCGCCTTTCAAGCCCATAGAGCGCCATAAATTGTAAGTCAGTAAAGCATCGATTCCGGCACATTCATCGACTTCGTTAAAATGTGGCAAAGCTTCTCCGGCAAATAATTCATTACCTTCTTCGTCAAAAACAGGAGGACGGTTTTGATTGTTCAGTAAACCTTCAACCAGATCGCTGGCAGGAACTAAATCCTTCAAGCCCTGCTGGTACTGGATTCCGATAGTATCACAACCAAATTCGGCTGCAATGCGTACTGCAGCAATGTACATTTTGCATTGTAACAAAGTCTGGTTTCTGGTTAATTGAGTCGCTTCATCCGTTCCCCAATTGAATTTCATTCCTTTATCCAGCAGCCATTGTAACACTGTTTCTGCTTCCTCGTCTTTCACTGTCTGCATTTTTGCGTAAAGCGATGACTGCGATAATCTTTCTTTATAAATTCCGGTTGGATGCAACAAATGATCCGGAACAATCGCATTGAACATTCCCATACAACCTTCGTCAAAAACACCCATAATGGCTTTTTCATTTCTGAAAGCTTTTGCAAAAGCAACTCCTTTAGCCAGTTCGTCCGAAGGAATTAATGCTTTGTCAAAAGCTTTTACGTGACTTAAATCTGGTTTTACTGTAGCGGTCTGCATCCAGTTTTTCAAATTATTTTTGAAAAAATCATCACTAAAATCCACACTCCATAACGTGCTGTATGTAACTCCTGCTTTAGTTAAAGAACCATTTAAATTTAACATTCCTACTAGTCCCGGCCATTCTCCGCTCCAGTTGGCCACCGTTAAAATTGGACCTTTGTGTGTAATTAAACCTGCCAGAACGTGGTGTGAATATTGCCAGACACTTTCAGCAACAATAAGCGGTGCAGTTGGGTCAATATTTTTAAAAACCTGCATTCCCATTTTCTGGCTGTCAATAAAACCATGTTGTTTTTTCTCATCATAGGCATGAGCTCTTATGATTTTTCCGCCAGCTTCGGCAACTGCTTCTGATAATAATTGTTCCATTTGGGCTTGTGCTTCCCAACATACCTGATTTGCTGACAAACGCAAATCGCCACTGGCTACTAAATAAATGTTCATTTTTTTAAATTATTTATAAGCAATAGAGCACAAAGCAATTTGAATTTTAAACTCAAATTGCTTTGTGACATGCTATTAATGATTATTTGTTATTTCTTAAACTTTCTAAACTAAGAGCCTGATTAATTTTTCTGCCACACTGAGCCTGTCGAAATGTTTTCTATCTAAAAATGAGGTTTTCAACAGGTTCAGACTGACAGTAGAAATCTCTTAAACTTAATCAAACTGACTATAATTTCAAGAATAAAAACCTATTATCAAATATGCTAAAAATCAGCATTTATTCATTGTTAGTTATTTGCATGTATTTATAGGATATTATCATAAAAATATTTGTAATTGTAAAATTTACACTAATTTTGCAGCCTAAATCGAAACCAGCTGTTTATGAAGCCTTTATTTCACAAAGTACCCACCAGCATCCAAAGCTCTTTTGAAGTGCGCCACAACAAAGAACCTAATTTTGGGAAGATCTGGCATTACCATCCTGAACTGGAACTGCATTATGTAATCAAAGGTGAAGGGGTACGTTTTATAGGGGACAACATCAGTAATTTCAGCTCTGGAGAGCTTATTTTGCTGGGTGAAAATTTGCCTCATACCTGGCGTTGTCATGAGGAATATTATCAGAATAAAAAGGATTTGGATGTAGAAGCCATTGTAATTCAGTTTTTACCGGATTGTTTAGGCAAAGATTTTATACATTTACCCGAATCTTTTCTGATTCCGAAACTCTTTGAAAAAGCAAAAAAAGGCATGATTATTCATGGGAAAACCCGTGAAAAAGTGATGGAGCAAATGAAAAAAGCGTCTCATGCCAATCATATCGACAAGCTGATTATTTTATTAAACATCTTAAAATTTTTATCGGAAACGGAAGAATATACCGAAATCACCGCTTCGCATGCGTTTTATCAATCCAATGAATCAGATTCCATCAGACTCAACAGAATATGCAGTTACACACTTTCGAATTACAAGAGAGAGATTACCTTAAAAGAAATTGCGGCCTTTAGTAACTTAAGTGTGACTTCTTTTTGCCGCTATTTTAAACTGATGACCAAGAAAACCTATTATGATTTTCTAATAGAAATCCGAATCAGTCATGCCTGCAGGCTGCTGATTGAAAACAAAATCCCAACCGAAATGATTTGTTTTGAATGCGGTTTTAATAATGTGTCTAATTTTTACCGCCATTTTAAAAAAGTAACAGGAATTACCCCTATGGAATACAAGAAAAGGTATTTGTCGAATTGAAAAAGATGCAAGAAAACAGAGGAAAGATAAAAGAAAACAGACGATACAAGCTAAAGTTGATGTTCCAAAAAAAACTGCGGTAATTTTATAAACATAAGGATTTAAAAAAATTAGTGCATTTGTGGCAAACCGCAAGCGTTTCAAAAATTATTAAACCATCTGTTCGAAAAATTTCCATTGGAAATTGTATTCAGAACAAAAATTATGGTCAAAAAAAGTTCTTACATTTCTATACAATGACCTAATTGGGAGGAGCGGTCAATACACAAAAACAATCGAACAGACGACTTAATAATCACTAAAAACTAACACTAACCATACACTAACCAAAATGTATTTCTTTTTATAAACTAGAATGACAATTCATTCTGGAGCATATCATATTCTGTTTGCAGCTGATCTACTGCATATTTTACAATAGGAGAAAAATCTCCTACTTCTCTGCGGGTGAAATTTGAAATAGGCAAACCTCTTTTTTGCAAAGCATATTTAGCCACAATAGGATACACATCATGCATAACCCCCATATTAGACTCTAAAAATTGTTGTACTGCTGCTAATTCCTCTTTCTTAGAAGTATCATTATAATTGTCGCAAATCCAGACAATTAATTCCGGAAAAAAGTTCCCCTGAATACAGGACAATCCAGCCGAACCTGCTTTTAACGATTCGATAGCATGTACCATATACGCATCATACAAACCAAAATCAGGATTTTTTACCACACTCAGTTTTGCCTTAATCTGATTGATATCTAAGCTGGTGTCTTTATGGTAAATTACTCTTCCTGTATTGACAAAATCTTCTAACTGAGCCGCTGTCAGTACTCTTTTATAAGGAACCGGACATTCATAAAAACCCGTTGGAATTCCCGGTGTCAAATCCAGCAGTTGGTGTACATTATCAACAAACACAGCATCTGAATCTGTTTCTTTAGCCAGTAAACCGGATATCAAAATCACTGCATCAATTCCGGTACCGTATATTTTTTTAGTAAAATCGGCCTGTTGCGCAATGGTTCCTTCAAAAGTTCCCGTAGCTACAATTGGCACCTGACCTGCCACGACATCAACCACATGTTTGGTTACCTGAAGACGTTCTGCTTCGGATAATTCAAACATTTCACTTGACAAACAATTGGCAAATAAACCCGTAACTCCAGACTTTAAATACAATTCTGTAAGAGCTGTTAAAGTTTTGTAATCAATGCTGCCATCATTATTAAATGGCGTTAACATTACCGGAATAAATCCTTTTTTTGAATTGTTCATCGTTTTTTATTTAATAATTAGTGATTAGTGATTGGTAATCAGTCAAAAATCACTGCTTTAATCTTTATTCTTCCTTCTTTTTATTTTTTAAACACAAAAGCGCACTAAGATTTTTTTTCTTTGATGTCCTTTATAAAAACACAAACCTCACAAAGCCACTCTCTGCTTTCTTTTCTCTTGCTTCTTTACTCTTGCTTCTTTCCTCTAACTTCTTGCTTCCTAAATACTGCTTTCCAGTTTCTTCCCTCTGATTCTCGTAATAATAATTCCTGTCAAAAAGATACTCAGAGTACCTATTACAATAATCATATTGGTATCAAAAGGGCTTTTTAAAACCGGATAACTGGCCGCAATTTTATCTGAGAGTGACATCCATAAAATCACCACTAACCCAATAGCCGTTGCAATCATCGCTTCTAAATTTTTAGACTGTCTGCTCAGAATTCCTAATAAAAACAGTCCCAGCATTCCACCTGAGAATATTCCGCTCAGTTCCCACCAGATATCTAATACACTCTTAGTTCCTATCAGCATAATTCCAACACCCATTCCGGCGATTCCAAAAACAGCCGTAGCAATATAAAGCAGTCTTAAAAATTGTGTTTCCCCTAAATTAGGATTGAAATATCTTTTATAAATATCAATACAAAAAACCGTTGCCGTAGCATTCATCCCGGAACTGATGGTACTCATCGCCGCCGACATAATAGCCGAAATAATCAGTCCTACTAGTCCGGACGGAATTTCTTTTACCATAAACATTGGCATCACTTTATCACCATAATCTGATGGTTTCAGTGTTTGCGCTGCAGCCTTAATCTGTTCGGCAGTGCTTCGTAAAGGAAGTCCTTCGGCAGCTGCTTTTAATTTAACTCCTTCAATTAATTCAGGATTAATATGGTAATAAGCATACAGACAGGAACCAATAATAAAAAACAGCAATGAAATAGGCACATACATCAAAACACAAATCCATAAAGATTTAGCCGCTTCTTTTTTAGTTGTTGCCGCATGGTATCTTTGTACATAATTCTGGTCAATACCAAAGTTGTTCAGGTTGATAAAGAAACCATACAATAAGATCACCCAGAAAGTAGGCGAACTAAAATCCAGAGAAAAAGAACCCAGACTGAATTTATCATCGGCATTTCCTATTTCGATAATCTCACTTACGCCACCCGGTACTTTGTTGATGATAGTAAACAAAATCAATAAGGCTCCAAAAGTCAGCAAAACCGCCTGAATTACCTCAGTCCAGATTACTGCTTCAATTCCGCCCGAAACGGTATAAATTACAATACAAATACCCACAACCAGCATGATTGACTGCATATCATAACCCGTAAGTGCCTGTAAACTCAACGCAATTCCAAAGAATATCGAACCCATTCTGGCCAGTTGTGTAAAAATAAAACACACCACCGCATAGGTTCTGGCCCATAATCCAAAACGTTTTTCCAAATGCGAATAAGCCGAAACTTCCTGTACACTTCTGTAAAACGGAATGAATAATTTGTACGCAATAATGGCCGCAAAAGGCATCGACAAACTAAACACAAAAGCACTCCAGTTACTCCCAAAAGCTTTTCCCGGAACCCCTAAAAAAGTATTACTGCTCAGGAAAGTAGCATACAATGACAGACCTATTGCCCAGCCCGGAATGGCTCCCGATGCCTTAGTATACTGCTCTGAACTCTTGTTTTTTCTGGAGAAATAAATTCCCACGCCAATCATAATCATCAGGTAAATGATAATAATAGCGATATCTAATAATGGTAAATTTTTCATTTATTAAAGATGGGATTTTATATTCAGTTTCTCGCCATCAATACACATATCCTACAATGTATTGATGATTTTACAAAAATATCCCAAAACTACAACGATTTCCTATGAGATTTTTTCAAAAGATTATAGGATGTTATCACAATGCTTCTCGATACATTTTTGGCTTGTCAAGTTGCTGTTCAAAACAAATTCCTTCAAGCCAAAAACACTCGAAGTGACGTAACAGTAGTCAGTTCGAGTGAATTTTCGGAAAATGCGAATAGCTTTTTCCGAAAATTTGTATCGAGAACTATTTTTATAAGAAGCTGTTTCCTGCCCTCCGCTCCACTCTTATTTGTAGCCTTGTTTTTTTCTAAGTGCCAAAAAGGAGCTTCTTACAGTCGCTCTTTTGGCACAAGAAAAAAATACAAGCCTACTGCATCAGGAGTTCCACTGCGGTCAGGGCTAGGGGAATTGGAAAGTATTTACTTCCTGTTTTCCATTCAATATCCTTTATTTAGACATGCTAATAAGTTGTTCACAAAAACAGTTCTTACGCTTACAATTGTAGGCGGGTCAGTTGTAGGCACAAATCTAATTTTATAAACTATGAATATTAAAGAAAAATTTGGTCAAAAAGTAAAAATACTCAGAGAGCAAAAAGGAATCTCAATTGAGCATTTAGCCAACATTTCAAATGTGGACAGAAACTATATATCTGATATTGAGAAAGGTAAAAGAAACGTATCAATAACCATAATTGAAAAAATAGTCTTCGCTTTAGATGTTGACTTTACAACATTTTTCAACGACAAAAATTTTAAGAAATGAAGAAGCTAAATAAATATTCCGAAATAAGACAAAAACTTAAAATTGAAGTTGACAAAAAAACAGATAATGGTTTGGCTAAACTTACTCATTATTTACAAAATCACAAAAATGGTGTTTCACAATATTTCAAAAGTGAAGCTACAGAATATCTAACAAACTTACATGATAAATTAAATATTGTAGAGGAGCCTAATTTTCAATATTACTTACCAATAAAATGGGACATACCTTTCCCTTCTCCGGAAAATCCAAAATTTAAATTTATTGACCTGTTTGCAGGTATTGGCGGTATAAGGCTTGCTTATCAGAATTTAGGAGGAAAATGTGTTTTTACAAGTGAATGGGATACTTATTCAAAAAAAACTTATGAAGCAAATTTTGGAAAGGTACCATTTGGAGACATAACTCAAATTAAAGAAACAGAAATTCCAGATCATGATATATTGCTGGCCGGATTTCCATGTCAGCCATTTTCAATTGCCGGAGTTTCAAAAAAAAATGCTTTGGGTAGAAAACATGGCTTTTTAGATGAAACACAAGGAACTTTGTTTTTTGATATTGCCAGAATATTGAAACATAAAAGACCAAAAGCTTTTATGTTAGAAAATGTAAAAAATCTTGTATCTCATGATAAAGGAAATACATTTAAAGTTATCCAAAACACTTTAAAAGAATTAAACTATAATATTTATTTTAAAGTTTTAGACGGCAAGCATTTTGTTCCTCAACATCGAGAAAGAATTATCATTGTTGGATTCGATAACGGGTATTTTGAAGGAAAAGAAAATTTCAAATTTCCTGAAATGGGCGATACAAAATTTGCATTAAAAGATATTCTTTTACCCGAAGTTGATCCAAAATACACTTTATCGGATAAACTTTGGAATTATTTACAAGAATATGCTAAAAAACATAAGGCTAAAGGAAATGGATTTGGATTTGGCTTAGCAGATTTAAATGGAATTTCAAGAACAATGAGTGCCCGATATTATAAAGATGGAGCAGAAATATTAATTCCCCAAGAAGGAAAAAACCCTAGAAGATTAGTCCCAAGAGAGTGTGCTAGGCTTCAAGGTTTTCCTGATGAATTTGTCATTCCTGTTTCAGATAATCAAGCTTATAAACAATTTGGAAATTCAGTAGTTTCACCTTTAATGCAAGCTGTTGGTAAAAATTTAGTTGCAGAAATTGAAAAACAAAAGGCTAATCAGAAATTAAACACTCCGGAGCAACAATAGAATAATCCTGATAAATTAATTTTAATTTTATTAATAATGGAAAATGGTTTTCTTTCAAAATACTTTAAAGGCATAGTTGCAAAAAAACTTAGTCAAGTTGAAGTTAATCCCCAAGTTTCTAACCAACATGAATTTAATGGTATTAATGAATTTAAATCTATTTTAGGCACGGGAAAATCTATATATGAAGGTGTTTTTATATACCTAACCGATGATGAAGAAACTATATTAAATGAAGAAGGCTCCCTGACTTGGTATAACGCACGAGAAAATGATCCCAAAAGAAATGAATTTCGCCTTTATTATTCCAAAACTCAAATTATGGAAAAAGCTAATGCTGGTGATTTCTTATTAATTGGACTCACACATGATAATAAATTAGCTGTGGTAATAGCTCCAACGGGAACCACAGCTGAGCAGCAATTGCTTTGGCTCTTTGACATAGGTGAAATTGGAAACAAATTTATTTTCCGTGATATTTCCTCAAATGACATCAAACTTAATTTTGCAGGAAGACATATTCTTAATTCACTTGGTTTTGAAATTGATGAGACTGAACCTAGTTTCTTAGATTTGATACTTACAACATTTGGAAGTCAGTTTCCTTCAACAGCGATTTTTTCAAATTTTGCTCGATCTACGGTTGATAATGTCTGCCCAATTGAAGAACCTGATAAAACTTTAATTTCTTGGCTTGAAAGAGAAGAGATGCTTTTCAAAACTCTTGAGAAACATATTGTATCAAAAAAACTTGAACAAGGATTTGGAAAAAACGGGATTGATGTAGACGATTTTATTTCATTTTCATTAAGCGTTCAAAATAGAAGAAAGTCTCGTGCCGGTTTTGCTTTTGAAAATCATCTCGCATCTATTTTTAGATCTCAAGAAATAAGTTTTTCAAAGGGGGCAAAAACAGAAAGAAATAACAAGCCAGATTTTCTTTTTCCGTCGATAACAGATTATCATAATCTAGATTTCCCAGTTGAATTATTGACCATGCTTGGTGTTAAGACTACAGCAAAAGACAGATGGAGACAAGTTTTATCAGAAGCAGAACGAATTACTTCTCAGAAACATTTAATCACTTTAGAACCAGCAATAAGCGTAAATCAGACTGACGAAATGTTTGCGCAAAATTTACAACTTGTAATTCCACAATCTTTGAAGGAAACTTTTACAGCTTCCCAACAATCAAAATTATTAAATCTTCAAGACTTTTTACATTTAGTACGCCAACGACAAAATAAAATTATTTATTAATTAACTTAATTGTTATGGACGTCCACAATCCACAACAACGTTCTAAAAACATGCGTGCTATTAAAAGCACCGCAACAAAAGCTGAGATTGCTTTAGCAAAAGCGTTGTGGAACTTAGGATACCGATATCGAAAAAACAACAAAACAGTCTTTGGTAAACCGGACTTAACTTTTAAAAAACTTAAAATTGCCATATTTGTAGATTCAGAATTCTTTCATGGAAAAGACTGGGAAACCAGAAAGAAACCGCAAACCAACGCTGAATTCTGGATCAAAAAAATCGAAAGAAATATGCAAAGAGACATAGAAGTCAATACTTTTCTGGAATCCCAACACTGGAAAGTACTGCGTTTCTGGAGCAATGATATAAAAAACAACCTTACTAAATGTATCGCAGTCATTGAGTGTGAAATTGCTCAAAGAAAACCAAAAAACGGATAAACCTCTTCAATTCAACTTTTTTAGTACCTTTAAAAAAAGTTTTAAGAATCAAATTATGAAGACATTAGCCATCCTGTTATTTTCTTTTTTTATCCTGAGTGGTCAGGCACAGTTAAAGACTAACGATGCGATTCCGCTACAGGAAGAAGTGAAAAATTATACTTTAGAAACCGTAGTCGATGGCATTAACAATCCGTGGGGAATGGCATTCTTACCCGATGGTTCGATGTTGATAACCGAAAAATCAGGAATTTTATACCATTTTAAAAACGGTTCAAAAACCGAAGTCAAAAATCTTCCTGCGGTTTACAACCGCGGTCAGGGTGGTTTGATGGATGTGGTACTGCATCCTAATTATGCTCAAAACGGCTGGATTTACATTACGTATGCTTCCACAGAAGGCGAAGGCACAGGCGGAAACACCAAATTAATCCGGGCTAAACTGGAAAATGAAGCATTAACACAAATAGAATCTTTATACAAATGCGAACCCAATACGACTAAAGGACAGCATTTTGGTTCCCGAATTGTATTTGACAATACCGGTTATTTGTATTTTTCGGCCGGAGAACGCGGCAATCATTTTGTAAATCCTCAGGATATCACTCGGGACAACGGTAAAATTTACCGCCTGAATGACGATGGCAGTATCCCAAAAGACAATCCGTTTGTAGGAAAGGAAAATGCCAAGCAAGCTATTTATTCGTACGGTCATCGCAATCCGCAGGGCATGGCCATACATCCTGAAACGGGTGTTCTGTGGGAACACGAGCACGGTCCTCAGGGCGGTGACGAAATCAATATTATCAAAAAAGCCGCTAATTACGGCTGGCCGGTGGTCACTTACGGGATTGATTATGACAATTCGGTTATCAGTAACGAACAAACCAAATCCGGAATTGAAAATCCTGTTTATTACTGGGCGCCCTCTATCGCTCCAAGCGGAATGGCATTTGTAACCAGCGATAAATATCCCCACTGGAAAGGACATTTATTGGTCGGTTCGCTAAAATTTCAGTACTTGGAACTGGTAAAACTGGACGGCGAAAAAATCATTGGCAGACAAAAAATTGCGGCTGATAGCGGTCGTTTGCGTAATGTAGTACAAGGTCCCGATGGCTTTATTTACATGGGTGTAGAAGGTAAAGGAATTGTAAAAATCATACCCAACTAAATTACCGCAGATTCGTATATTTTTTATAATAATGTGCGGTAAAAAAACTGAAACATTGCTTCAATAAATTAAACCTAATTAGATTAACATGCTATTTACCAAAATAAATATTGGCGTAAGCTTATTGGTTCTGGGTGGTTTGTATCTTTCAAACCCAAACACTTTTACCAGCTCAGAAAATGAGTATTTCTCTATCACACAACAACAAACGCCTTTGCAAACAAGCATCGTCCGCGGCAAAGAAGTCTATACTGACTTTTGTATGCAGTGTCATCTGGCAACAGGAAAAGGAAACGGAACCAGCTTTCCTCCTCTGGACGGTTCTGACTGGCTAAAAAAGAAAAGAATCGAAAGCATTCATGCCGTGAAATACGGTCAAAAAGGCGAAATCACGGTCAACCAGAAGAAATTCAATACCATGATGCCGCCCATGGGCTTAAGCAATGAGGAAATAGCAGATGTGATGAACTACATCATGAATTCCTGGAGCAACAAAAACCCAAAAATGGTTACGGTTCAGGAAGTTGCTTCAATAAAACCATAAAGACGGTAAATTTTAATTTTAAGACAGAAACCGACGGTATTAAATACACTATCTTTGGTATTTAATACCATTTCTTTTTATGAAAAAACATGCTTTGGCAATCTTCACTCCTGTTTTATTTTTACTTTTTACCAATTGCAAACAAAGCGAAAACCACACAGAAGAAACTCCCCAAAAAGACACTATAGCCGTAAAAACGGATTCAGTTCCTAAAAAGGTTACTACTATTGATACTGTAGATTTCAACCGTCGCATGCTGGCATTAAGCAATCAGGACACCACCGGAAGATGGCCGGTAAAAGCGCCGTATCCTTTACCCGGAGCCTTATTGCCGTACCATAGAATTATTGCTTTTTACGGCAATTTATACTCCAAAAGAATGGGCGTTTTAGGCGAATATCCTAAAGATGAAATGCTGGCAAAACTTCAGGAAGAAGTTACGAAATGGCAGGCTGCCGATTCTACCGTAATTACTATCCCGGCATTGCATTACATTGCTGTTTCGGCTCAGGCGGCGCCGGGAAAAGCAAACCGTCATAATATGCGAATGCCTTTTAAACAAATTGATACGGTTTTAAGCTGGGCAAAACCTATTAATGCTTTAGTTTTTTTAGACATTCAGGTGGGACACAGTACGGTAAAAGAAGAAGTAAGCCAACTGGAAGAATACCTGGCTTTACCCAATGTTCATTTAGGAATTGATCCGGAATTCTCGATGAAAAACGGCGAGATTCCGGGTACAAAAATCGGAACTTTCTCAGCCGATGACATCAATGACGCAATTGATATTCTGGCAAAAATTGTTCGCGAAAAAAAATTAGCTCCAAAAGTATTGGTTGTTCATCGTTTCACTCAGGGAATGGTCACTAATTACAAAGCCATTAAAACCGTTCCTGAAGTGCAGATTGTGATGGATATGGACGGATTTGGCAGTCAGGTTTTAAAACGTTCTACCTATTTAAGATACATTTACAGAGAACCGGTTCAGTTCACCGGTTTCAAATTATTTTATAAAAATGACAACTGGAATGACTGGAAAATGTATACTCCGGAACAATTATTACAGTTTACTCCCAAACCAAGTTACATTCAGTTTCAATAATTTTAGCAATGAAAAAAGCAATAAGTAGCGCAATTGTAACGCTTTTTTTGATATCCGGCTGTCAGCAGAGGAAAAATACTGTTGCTGAAAAAGAAGTTAATATTACAAAAAACTCAACTCCTGCCAAACAAGAACCACGTCTGGTGGCTAATAATGCTGCAGCAATACTGGCTAAAAAAGAAGTGCCTGTTTTGTGTTATCATAATATCCGCGATTTTTCAGAATCTGCCGGCGAAATGACTAAAACTTACACCGTAAAACCTGCCAACTTTGCTGAACAGATGAAAGCCTTGGCCGATGCAGGTTATCATAGTATTTTGCCCAATCAGTTGTATGATTATCTGGTTTATAACAAAGCGTTACCTGAAAAACCGGTGATGATTACTTTTGACGATACCAGAGCAGAACAATACAGCATTGGCGCAGCCGAAATGAAAAAACATAATTTTAAAGGCGTTTTCTTTGTGATGACGGTTTCCATCAACCGGCCAAACTATCTGAGCTCAGCGGAAATTAAAGACTTATCTGATTCCGGAAACGGTATTGCAGCCCACACCTGGGACCATCATATGGTTACCAAATACAGTGGGGAAGACTGAAACATTCAATTGGTTAAACCAAAAGCCAGACTCGAAGCAATCATCGGAAAACCCGTCACTGATTTTGCTTATCCTTTTGGCTTATGGAACAAAGAGGCTATTCCTGAAATTAAAAACAATGGATACAAGATGGCATTTATTCTTTCTGCCAAAAGAGATTCGACTGCTCCATTATATACCATCCGACGCATGATTGTTTCCGGAAACTGGAGTACAGACAGAATGATGAAAGCAATGGAAACTACTTTTAAAAATGCGAAATAAGCAAAAGTTAAAAAAAGCCCATATTCCGGAGTCAGCAAGTCTTTAACTCCATCTAAAAATATTTTCTTAAAAATCTTTGGAAATCAGCCACATCCTTTTATTACTGGTTTAGATTGTTGAGAAATTTGAAAAAAAATTTAGTTTTAAAACACTAATTATCAAAAAACATATCTTCAAAAAAAGAATGCTGTATTAATTACAGTATTCATAACAAATTTAAATTTACATATCTTAAAATTTAGTAAATTAGCCTAAAGACTGATATTTTATTAATCAAATTTAGTTTTTATTAATTTTTCAATAATTGTTAGGATGGTAAATTTAACACCAAAATTAGGTCCGAAAGGATGGGATGAAATGTTTTCTAATGACGGGGTAAGGGATTCTTACAAACAGGTTCTGCAAACATTAGAGAGTTTAAATATTGACAAGCTCAATCTGAAACAGAAACAGGCTTCGGATATTTTCATGAACCAGGGAATCACATTTACGGTTTACAGCGATGATAATCAGGGCATCGAAAGAATTTTTCCTTTTGATATCATTCCCAGAATAATTACTAAAAACGAATGGCTGGAAGTTGAAACCGGAATTGCACAACGGTTAAAAGCGCTAAATCTGTTTCTGGAAGACATTTATAACGAACAGCTGATTGTAAAAGATGGCATCATGCCTGCTTCGATAATTGCTTCCTGCCCTCATTATATTCCCGAAGTACATGGTATTAAGGTACCGCATGACATTCATGTTCATATTGCGGGCATCGATTTAATAAGAGGGGAAAAGGGAGAGTTTTATGTACTGGAAGACAATTTAAGATGTCCCAGCGGGGTGAGTTATATGCTGGAAAACCGGGAGATTACCAAACGCATTTTTCCGGAAATGTTTCGTGCCAATAATGTGAGCATGGTGGCTAATTACCCGATGATTTTCCATAACATTTTAATTTCGCTTTCGCCAAGAAGCATCTCTAATCCTAATGTGGTTTTGCTGACTCCGGGTGTTTATAACTCGGCATATTATGAGCATACTTTTTTAGCCAGACAAATGGGAATTCCGCTGGTAGAAGGACGTGACCTTGTAGTGAACAATCACAAAGTGTATATGAAAACCACCTCAGGTCTGCAACAGGTAGATGTTATTTACAGACGTCTGGACGACGAATATCTTGATCCTCTGGTTTTTAAACCCGACAGTGCTTTAGGCGTTCCGGGCTTAATAAGTGCTTATAAAATGGGAAATGTAGCCTTAGTAAATGCTGTGGGAAATGGTGTTGCCGATGATAAAGCCATTTATGCTTTTGTGCCGCAAATGATTAAATACTACCTGAATGAAGAGCCTATCCTGAAAAATGTTCCAACGTATCAGATGGAAAACACAGAAGAACGTGAATTTGTATTTGCCAACATGGAAAATATGGTCATTAAAGAAACCAACCAGAGCGGTGGGTACGGAATGGTTATGGGAAACAAGGCTTCCGAAGAAGAACTCGAAGCTGCTAAAGTGGCTATTTTAAACAATCCCCGCAATTTTATTGCCCAGCCTATCATTCAGTTAAGCACCGTTCCCTGTTACATTGACGGCGAACTAAAACTGCGTCATGTGGATTTAAGACCTTATGCGCTTTGTGGTCCTAACGGAGTACAAATAGTTCCCGGCGGACTCACCCGTGTGGCACTTACGGAAGGTTCACTGGTAGTAAATTCCTCTCAGGGCGGCGGAAGCAAGGATACCTGGATTATGAAATAATGAAATCGAAATTGTTTTTTTAAACTTTAAAAAAAATAACTATGGAAGTAAATATGCTCAGTCGTGTAGCCGACGGGATGTTCTGGCTCAACCGATACATGGAAAGAACCGATGGAATGCTGCTTACCCTCAACACCCTTTACATCATGTCTTTTGATCAGGAAACGAATGATTATCAGGGATACAAACCATTGTTAAAATATTACACTGATTTATCTCCGGAATACATTGCCGAATTTCAGCATGACACTAATTTTGTGTTGAAATATGTCATTTGTGATAATAAAAACCTTAATTCCGTTCGGAATTTGATTACCAAAGCCCGGGAAAATGCAAGAGGTTCGCAGGATAAAATTACCAAAGAACTTTGGGAACACATCAACTCGATGTACCATTATATCAATGCCGCCGACTTGCCTAAAAGACTGGAAACCCCCGAAGCCATTAGTATTTTGGCCAAATTGAACAAAGATTTTTTGTTATACAATGGGATATTTCATGTTACCATGCCCAGAGGTTTGGGCTGGTGTTTTTCGAGCATTGGCAAACATATTGAACGATGTCTGCAAACTATTTCGATGACACAATCCTATTATGCACCTATTGAATACAATCTGGAAGGAAAAGAAGATTTATTGTATTGGAGAAAATTATTGTTGTCGCTGTCGGGTTACGAATTGTATCTGAAAAGCTATAGTAATATACCGCATAATCGAAAAGTAATCCAACATGTCATTTTCAACCCTGATTTTGCACATTCGGTAATATTTACGCTGGGTTTGATAGAAACCTATCTGGAATGTGTGTTTAGAAACAACAACCTGATGGAAGCACGTACGATGCGCAATCAATTTGGGCGACTTAAAAGCTACATAGAATATACTGACTACCATCACCTTAGCAATTATCAGTTAGAACAAGTATTAAAAAACACTAAAGATCAGCTGAATGATTTTTCGATGGATTTTTCAAAATTATTCTTTTCATATACCTAAACCACAATGGCAGTTTTTAACATCATCCATATTACCAAATACAAATACAACTTCGCTATCAAAGAGAGCATTAATGAAATACGCTTGTTTCCGCATCACTTTGAAAACCAGGATGTGTTGCAATACCAGCTTTTGATTACTCACAATCCCGATGTGGCTTATACAAATGATTATCATGGAAACAGGGTGGGCAACTTTAATATTTTAGAAGCCCATACCGAAATGACTATTGAATCCCGGATGCTGGTGCGTGTAAATCATTCGCTTAGAATTCCTGAAACTGAGGATACCAAAGCAGCCGATCTGGATTTTCACAATGATATTTATCTTTTACGTCTCTGCTATCCGGAAACCATCAGAAAGCAGCAGGAAATCATGGCTATTTTAAAAGAGATTGATTATGAAAACAAATCGATTGTTGACATTGCTTTTGACTGTAGCCAATACATTTACAACAATTTTACCTATACCAAAGGCATTACCAATATTGAAACAACAACAGATGAAATTTTAGGTCACCGCAAAGGTGTCTGTCAGGATTTTGCTCATGTGCTGTTACAGCTTTTAAGAACTGCCGGTATTCCGTCAAGATACGTCAGCGGTTATATTTGCCCTAACGAAAGCGGACTCAGAGGAGAAGGGGCTACGCATGCCTGGGTTGAAATTTATACCCCAAAACAAGGCTGGCTGGGTATTGATCCGACCAATAATATCTGGACTATGGACAATCATGTCAAACTCTCGGTTGGAAACAATTTTACCGATTGTACTCCTGTAAAAGGAACTTTCAAAGGGGTTTCTAAACAAACACTTTCGGTGTTTGTTTCTGTTGGTTATGAAGATGGACGTCACTTTGAAGAAATCAATGATGTGGAATTACAAAAAAATTCCATTGAATTTCAGCAACAATTACTGTATGCCGAACAACAGCAGCAATAAACGGTATTATTTTCAGACCTAAAAAAAAGCGAATCAGAAAAATATCCGATCCGCTTTTATTTTTATGTCAGCATCTACTAATTAGCCAGCCAGCCCTGTGGATTCATATAGGTTGTATTTTGAGATAAAATAAACTTAAGCACCGTTTTTCCGGTATCTCCACTGGTACGGATTCTGCCTAAATTTTGTTTGATACTTACTTTCTCTCCTGCAGATACATTCACAGAACTCAGGTTTTGATACACCGTAAAATAATCTCCATGCTGAATCATTACTGCTTTATTTACAGGAGTAATTAACCAGATACGGGATACTTCTCCTGCAAAAACAGCTCTGGCATTTGCTCCTTCATTAGTAGTGATTTCCAAACCACTATTGTGCACCACTAAGGTATTGTAAATAGGATGCGGCTGATCACCGTAGCCTAATGATATAAATCCTTTTTCTACCGGCCATGGTAATTTTCCACGGTTGGCTTTAAAATTATCGGCAATTATTTTGTCCTCAGGGGTCATCTCAATCCTTGAAGAAGAAACTGAGCCTCTGGAAACTGTTGCTTTTCCTGTGTCTGATTTTGATTTATCACCGCTGGCAGCAGCCTTAGCGCGTTCGGCAGCAGCTTTTCTGTTAGCCTCAGCAATAGCTTCCCGAATCAAACGGTTAATTTGGGCATCAATAGTTTTAGATTCTCTTTGTTTTTTTCGAATATCAGAAACAATCCTGTTCTTATCTTTTTTAATTGAATTGACCAGTTTTTCCTGTTCTTGCTTTTCTTCTACCAGAGCTAAACGTTCCTTTTTATTTTCTTCCAGAAGTTTTTGTTTGGCAATTTTCTGAAGCATTAATTTTTCATTAATACTAAGTAATTCTTTGGATTTCTTATTGATTTCTACTCCCTGTGATTTTCTAAAACTGGTATATTGTTTTAAATACTGCGCTCTTTTATAAGCCTGCAGGAAATTTTCGGAAGAAAGGATAAACATGGCACGGCTTTGCTCTGAACGGCTTTTGTATGAATTTACAATTTTCTTAGCGTAATCTTCTTTTAAAACTTTCAATTCCCGGTTGAGCTTGTTTATCTTAAGCTGGTTGCGATACATATCATCCGCTAAAAGCCGGGTTTGTTTTTCGGTGGTATTAATCAGATTCTCTTTCAGTCTGATTTTGTTTTTCTGAATCAAAAAAACATTCATCGCCGATTTTTCCTTTGACTTGACGTTTTGTAACATCTTTTCGTTATCTCTGATTTCTCTCTGAATCTGAGCTTTTCGTTGTTCTAACTTTTCTTGCTGCGACTGGCTCCACATGGTAGCAGTCAGGCATACAAATAACAGACTAAGGAAATATTTTGGCATCTTAAGAAATATTTTTTTGCAAATTTACTTAATTATTATTCTTTTGTAACCATCCGGAACGCTATATGGGAAAGAAAGTTCTTCATTAAATGAAACAGAATTGTAATTTAAGTTAATTTCCGTTTTCCCTTTAGGCTGTTCTGTTTTAATTTCAACACTAGCCGGCAAATTTGCTTCTTTATAAGCCACTCTCTCCGGATAACTAATCTGAATGCTTCTGTTTTTATCCGTCTGGCTTACCTGTTGTTTGTTTACCGTAAAATCATTTGGATTAAAATAGTAGCTTTTTTGTGTATTTCCGTTAGCAGCATCATCCAGACGATAAAGATTATCGAGTAAAATTTTAGTGTATTTCCCTTTATTCAAATCGTCCAGAGCTTCTCCGGTTAGCATATTCTGAATTTTATTATAATCCAAATCTGTTCCTAACCACTGGCTTAATGCAGTAAAATCACCTTCAAAATAAGTGCCTTTTATTTTTTCATAATAACTCACCGAAGTGGGAGTTATAGAAGCTTTAGCCATTGTTATTCCTAAAAAACGTATGCTGACCAGAATTTGCCGGTCTTTGTTTATTTTAATTTCTGCGGTTACATTCTGTGACTGTTTTTCATCCGTATAACGAGCACTGGCTTTGACGTATAATGTAGAAAAATCACTTTTATTGCTATAGTGATTGTCTATTATCCTTGCTGTCTTCATATCATCAACAGGTTCTGTAACCGTTGTGGAGATAACCGTGGCTTTAGGTTTACAGGAAACCATACCTATAACTACTAATAATACTATTATTCTTTTCATCTTACTTTTGTTTTTTTAATAATTCATTAGCCTTAGAAAAATAAAACTCTTTTTTAGAGGTATCCCCCAAACCATTATAGGATTCTCCTAACTGAATATAATAATTTATTTCTAATGTCGGGTTTTCTACTACATAATCCATGCCTGTTTCTAACATTTCTTTTGCTTTTTTAAATTCTTTCATTTGGTTATAGGCCAATCCGGCATAATAATAAAATTGTGGCTGTGCCGGATATAAATCTACCATATCAGAAGCAAACAGAGCTGTTTTTTGATATTCCCCGGATTGTAAATATACATCCAGCAAAAGTAAAGCTGTTTCAACATCAGCAGGGCTATTTTGTTTAAGCGCTAACTGATAGTATTTTATTGCCTTATCCCATTGTTTTTTATTATGATAATATTTACCTACTTCCTGACTTACATTCACATTTTTATCCTCATCAAAATAACCAATCGCTTTATCTAAATCAGCTGTAAATTGCGGGTTGCTATTGAGATAAATCAGAAATTCATTGAAAATACGGTGTTTTATTTTACTATCTATTTTAGAACTTGCCAGAACAATATTCATTGCTTTAATGGCTTTCTCGCTTTCATTTCGAACCAGATAACTTTTAAACAAACTCACTTGTGCCCATTCTGAATCCGGAATTTCCGTTTCTAACTGATGTGCTGTTGCCAGTACTTTTTCTAAATCATCCTTCTTAGAATAATAGTAAATAAGCGAAATATAATTTTCCTCTTCCTTTGGATACTTTTTAATTTGTTCCAGCAAGTTACTGATTTCCGCATCCTGATATTTCCCCTGCGATAAAATCTGCATTTTATAATTCTCTCTCCGTTCTGATTTACCAACGGTTTCATTTAATTCATTGATAAGAATCAGGGCTTTGTCAAATTCGCCCGTATTCATATAAAGCGATGTCAGATCTTCTTTGAATTTTTCATCCAGAGGAATCAGTCGGTTGATTATTTTAACCCCATCTTCATAATTTTTAGTAGCATAATCAACATCATACATCCCGATTAAAAACCACTTATTGGCTGGGTCTAATGTACTGGCTTTTTCAAAAGAAGAATAGGCATTTTTATAATCTTTTAAAGCCAGATAATTTTTACCTAATTCATGATAAATTGTTGCATTATCAGGTTCTAATTTCAGGCAACGTTCCAATGAAACAATAGCTTTGTCATAATTTTCGATAGCCTTTTGCTTTAAAGCTTCAAAAAAATAATCTTTAAATTTATTGTCTTCCAGCTTAATTTCTTCGGGTTCTGTTTGAGCCCATGACGCAGCCGGATTGCTGAGCAAAACGAACATTATCATTAAAGAAACAGCCTTTTTCATGGTAAAAAATTAGACGATTTTATATCTCAAAATTATTCTAACACGGAATAATCCCCAATACTGATGCTTGTAAAATTACCATCAAAACTAGCGTGATTACCAATCATAGCATTGTCTAAATTGGCATTTTTAATATGAGCATGTGTTTGCACCAAACTATTTTTAATACTACTGTCAATCACATGACAACCATTTCCTAAAGATACATTAGGACCTACCGTGGCATTAATCAACACCACATTTTCTCCAATAAAACAAGGTTCGATGATGGTTGAATTTTCTGTTTTTATATTTTTAGAAACCAGGTTTTCTTTGTCTTCTGCAAGAAAAGCCAGCATTCTGGAATTGGTTTCCACCGTAACATTTTTGTTGCCACAATCCATCCAGGCACTTACTTCTCCGGTTTTAAAGATTTTACCGTTAGCCATCATGTTTTTAATACCATCATTAATCTGGTATTCACCACCGTTTTGGATATTATTGTCTAAAACGTTTTGTAATTCCTGTTTTAAAACAGCAATATCTTTAAAGTAATAAATTCCAATAACCGCCAGATCACTTACAAACTCCTGTGGCTTTTCCACTAATTCGATGATTTCATTTTTATCATTTAATTTAACAACACCAAAAGCTTCCGGATTGTCAATTTGTTTGACCCATATTACTGCATCAGCAGTTGGATCCAATTCAAAATCAGCTCGGATTAAGGTATCTGCATAAGCAATTACTGCCGGACCCGACAGCGAATCTTTGGCACACATAATCGCATGACCTGTTCCCAAAGCTTCATTTTGGTAATAAATAGTTCCTTTTGCTCCTAATTTTTCGGCAATAGCAATTAAATCCTGCTCGACTTTTTCGCCAAAACTCTCGTGAATAATAAAAGCAACTTCTTCAATTTCCTGATTTAAAACACCGGCGATATCTTCTACTAAACGGTGTACAATAGGTTTTCCGGCAACCGGAATTAATGGTTTAGGAATAGTCAATGTATGTGGTCTAAGTCTGGAACCTCTTCCAGCCATTGGAACAATTATTTTCATATTTTATTTATTGAAAGATTAAAAAATTGAAAAATTGAAAGATTAAAAAATCTTTCAATCATTGAATCTTTAAATTATTAAATTTTATTTTACTCCGGTACTTCCAAATCCGCCGGCTCCTCTTGAAGTTTCTGATAATTCTTCTACTTCAGTCCATTCGGCGCGCTCGTGTTTGGCAATGATTAACTGTGCTATGCGTTCTCCGTTTTGAATCTCAAAAGCCTGATTGGATAAATTCACTAAGATCACGCCTATTTCGCCACGATAATCGGCATCAACTGTTCCGGGACTGTTTAACACTGTAATTCCGTTTTTAAACGCGAGTCCGCTTCTTGGTCGAACCTGAGCTTCGTAACCTATCGGCAATTCGATAAAAAGACCTGTTTTAACAATGGTTCTTTCTAATGGCTGTAAAGTTATCGATTCCGTTAAATTAGCTCTTAAATCCATTCCTGCCGAAGCTATAGTTTCATAGTTAGGCAAAGCATGCTGTGATTTATTGATGATATTAATTTTCATTCTTTTATTTTTATTAACGAACAAGTAAGCACTTATTCTACAGATTGTTTTTACGTTTAAGAATATTCAACAAAGTGGTTTTCTCATTATAATAAATAAAATAGAGAAACGAGAGTAACAGGGCAATTCCAACAAAATAATTTTGTCTGAAATAATAAAATGAAATTACCGAAAACAGTACAGACAATCCCAGATAACCACCTATTTTTTTAAAATCATAAGGAATAGGATAATATTTATTGCCCAGATAATAGGAAATCAACATCATACTTCCATAAGCAGCCAGTGTTGCAATCGCAGAACCCAAATAACTATGAGAAGGAATCAATAAAAAGTTAAGTACTAAGGTGATAATTGCTCCTACAATGGAAATATAAGCTCCAATATATGTCTTATCAATCAATTTGTACCAAACAGAAAGATTCGTATAAATTCCAAGACAGAAATTAGCCAGAATAATTAACGGAACTACTTTCATCGCCACCCAATAGGATTCGTCACGGATCATCAGCAATTTAAATAAATCAGCAAAAACGATAACGCTTAACATAATAAACGATCCAAAAATGACAAAATATTTTGTGACCATGGCATACGTCTGAGGCGCATTTTTATCCGAAGCATGACTAAAAAAGAAAGGTTCGATACCAAGGGTATATGCTGTGCGGTACAATACCATAAACAAACCTAATTTATAACAGGCGGAATATTCACCTACTGCATCTTCTGCAATATTTCTAGGTAATAATCGGTCGAGAAGAATTTTATCAAATTGTTCATTGATGGCAAAAGCGATTCCTGCTACCAAAATAGGCAACCCGTATACCATCATTTTTTTCCATAAACCAAAATCAAATTTCCATTTCAGGAACACATAATCCGGCGATAAAACTACAAAAGTCAATAAACTGGCAATAATATTTGCCAGAAAAATGTAACCGATTTGGAAATTTTCTATATAAAAAGAACTGATTAAACCGGTAGGATTTACTGCAGATAACTTAGGCAGATAAATCAAAAATAAAACGCTCAACAACAGGTTTACCAATACATTTCCAATTTTAATAATGGCATAAGTCATTGATTTTTGAAGCGCTCTTAACTTGGAAAACGGAATAATAACTAAGGCGTCTAATGCTAAAATCCAGATAGCATAACTAATGTACTGTGAATCAATCCCTGACCAGTCAGCTAAGCTCGTCCGGAATAAAAGTGCCGCAAATAAGAATACTAAAGTGGTCCAGAAAATAGAGACCATCGAAGTCTCAATCACTGTTTTCTTATTTTCTTCTTTATTATAAAATCTAAAAAAAGCGGTTTCCATTCCGTAAGCCAGAATCACATTGAAAAAAATCATCCAGGCAAATATGATAGTCACTTTTCCATACTCTGCTTTTGGAAGCAAATCGGTATAAAGCGGTACTAATAAGAAACTAAACATCCTGGGCAAAACCGTAGCTAGTCCGTAAATGGCTGTTTGTTTGAAAAGATTTTTATATAAACCCAAAATGATATGTCTTAATACTATTTAAAAAACAAAAATAACTAAATCTTTGGTTTAATTAACGCAGCTATGGAATCATTTGTTGCTCTTTTAAACAAGTTATTTTACAATAGTAACAAAACTTATTTTTTAGTTTGATACACACTATTTATAGTACTGAAACATCTGATGCAAATAATAAAAAGAGGGTAATCTTTACATATTTTGAAATTAAAATTATAAAAAAAACCTTTTGGATTTACTGTTCTTTACAAATGAAAAAAGTCCCGCAAATACGGGACTTTAAAATAATATTCTGAATAAATAACTATCCGTTTAAAGCTTCTGCTCCACCCACAATCTCTAAGATTTCGCTGGTAATTGCAGCCTGACGTGCTTTGTTGTATGTTAGTTTCAATTGATTTCTCAATGCAGTTGCGTTATCAGTAGCTTTGTGCATTGCCGTCATACGCGCACCATGTTCAGAAGCAAAAGAATCACGGATTCCTTTATACAATTGCATTTTTAATGATTTAGGAATCAAAGTCAAAACAATTTCTTCTTTTGATGGTTCGAAGATATAATCTCCGGCGGTAACATTTAAGTCTGATTTTACAGGCGCTAATGGTAAAAATTGTTCTGTCTGAACGATCTGAGTAGCGGCATTTTTAAACTGATTGTAAATCAATTCAATTCTGTCGTACTCTCCGCTAACAAATTTTTGCGTCAGTGTATCAGCAATAGCGGCAACATTATCAAAAGTCAAATTATCAAAAACCGTACTTTGGTTTTCAATAACTGTATTTGTTTTGCTTAAAATATCATTTCCTTTTTTACCTATAGCAAAAATATCCACTTGTTTTCCTGCATAATAGGCTGCACGGTTTTTAGCTTCTTTGATTGCATTTGTATTAAATGCACCTGCTAAACCTCTGTTAGAAGTTACCACTACAAGCAATACTCTGTTAATTTCACGTTGCGTAGTAAACTCTTCTCCAATTCCTCCCTCAAGAGTTGCAGAAAGGCTTTGTAATAATTCCGTTAATTTTTCGGCATAAGGGCGCATGGCTGTAATTGCATCCTGAGCTTTTTTAAGCTTGGCTGCAGATACCATTTTCATCGCCGATGTGATTTGCATCGTAGATGAAACGGAAGTAATTCTATTACGGATTTCCTTTAAATTTGCCATTTTTTATTAAGTAAATAGTAATAAGTGAATAGTGAATAGTCTAATTACTACTCCCTATTCACTATTCACTAGATTAGTTATATTTTGCTGAAACTTCTTTCGCTACAGTTTCAATTACATCTGTAATTTCGTCTGTTAATTTACCTGCTTTTAAAGCGTCAAGAGTTGGTCTGTGTTTTGCGTTTAGGAATTCTAAGAAATCTTTCTCGAATTCTTTTACTTTGTTCACAGGAACATTTCTCAATAAATTTTTAGATCCGGCATAGATAATTGCAACCTGATCTTCAACAGTATAAGGATCGTTCAAACCTTGTTTCAGGATCTCAACGTTTCTTTTTCCTTTTTCAATTACGTTTAATGTAACTGCATCAAGGTCAGAACCAAACTTAGCAAATGCTTCCAATTCACGGAATTGTGCCTGGTCTAATTTTAAAGTACCTGATACTTTTTTCATTGATTTAATCTGAGCATTACCTCCTACACGAGATACAGAAATACCTACGTTGATTGCAGGACGAACCCCAGAGTTAAACAAATCCCCATCAAGGAAAATTTGTCCGTCAGTAATCGAGATTACGTTTGTTGGGATATATGCAGAAACGTCACCAGCCTGAGTTTCGATAATTGGTAAAGCTGTTAATGAACCTCCACCTTTAACGATTCCTTTGATAGACTCTGGTAAATCGTTCATGTTTTTAGCAATTCCGTCATCAGCGATAACTTTACAGGCACGCTCTAACAAACGGGAGTGTAAGTAGAAAACGTCTCCAGGATAAGCCTCACGTCCCGGTGGTCTTCTTAATAAAAGAGAAACCTCACGGTAAGCCACAGCTTGTTTAGATAAATCATCATAAACAATCAAAGCCGGACGACCTGAATCTCTGAAATATTCTCCAATTGCAGCACCTGCGAAAGGAGCATAAACTTGCATTGGAGCAGGGTCAGAAGCATTAGCAGCAACGATAACTGTGTAAGCCATTGCGCCTTTTTCTTCTAACATTTTTGCAATTCCTGCTACTGTTGAAGCTTTTTGTCCAATAGCAACATAGATACAAAATACTGGTTTACCAGCATCATAAAATTCTTTTTGATTTAAGATAGTATCGATACAAACAGTTGATTTACCTGTTTGACGGTCACCAATAACTAACTCACGTTGTCCACGTCCAACAGGAATCATAGCATCAACCGCTTTAACACCTGTTTGTAATGGTTCAGTTACCGGTTGACGGAAAACTACTCCAGGAGCTTTTCTTTCTAATGGCATTTCGTATAATTCTCCACCGATAGGTCCTTTACCATCAATTGGTTGACCTAAAGTGTTTACTACACGTCCTACCATTTGTTCTCCTACTTTAAGAGAAGCAATACGTTGTGTTCTTTTAGCAGTAGAACCTTCTTTGATACCAGTTGATGGTCCTAAAAGTACCACCCCTACGTTATCTTCTTCTAAGTTCAATACAATAGCCTCAAGACCATTTTCAAATTCTACTAACTCTCCATATTGTACATTCGAAAGCCCGTAAATACGAGCAATACCATCTCCAACTTGAAGTACCGTTCCTACTTCCTCCAGCGTAGCGCCAGATTCAAAACCTTCTACTTGCTTTCTTAATATTGCTGAAATTTCAGCAGGTTTGATTTCCGCCATCTTAATTTATAATTTAGACACTTAATGTGCAATAAAACTAGTTACTTAATTCTTTTCTTAATACTTGTAATCGGTTAGCGATAGAAGCATTATACTGCTTATCACCTATAGTTAAAATAAATCCTCCAATGATTGCAGGATCTACTATATTTTTAATAGTCACTTTTTTATCTGACAAAGATGAAATTTTAGCTAAAACTTTAGCTTCTAAATCAGCATCCATCGGGATAGCAGTAGTTACCTTAGCTACTTCAATTCCATTGGCTTCATCAAATAAATTAGAATAGGCTACTGTAATAGCTTCCAGAATTTCAAATCTTTTATTCTCAAATAATAAATGAAATAATCCTTTGGTTACGCCATTGATTGTAGCAAAAACTTCTAATAATGCTTTTTCTTTTACGTCAACACTTATTGTAGGACTCTGAATAAAAGTATTTAACTCAGCGTTTCCTTTGATTGTTGAAGCAATTGAAATCATATCGTTATTTACCTCTTTAGCCACTCCTATCGAATCGGCCATATTAAGGATTGCTTTTGCGTAACGAATTGCTGCTCTTGTACCTGCCATAATATTAGTTTAGCTTTACGTCACCTAACATTTTCTCAACTAACTTAGTCTGAGCTTCAGTATTAGATAATTCTTCTTTCAATAATTTCTCTGCAATGCTTAATGATAATGAAGAAACCTGCAATTTCAATTCAGCCATAGCTGCATTTTTCTCGCTTTCAATTGCTGCTTTAGCCTGCTCGATCATTTTTGCTCCTTGCGCTTGTGCTTCAGTTTTAGCATCAGCAACCATTTTCTCTTTCATTTCACGGGCTTCTTTTAACATCGTATCACGCTCTGCTCTTGCCTCGTTTAAAATTCTTTGGTTATCAGCCTGAAGTTCCTGCATTTCTTTTCTAGCATTTTCAGCAGATTCTAATGCATTCTTAATTCCTTCTTCTCTTTCATTAACTGCATCAAGAATAGGTTTCCAAGCAAATTTTTTCAATAAAAATATTAATCCAACAAATATTAATACTTGCCAAAAAAACAAACCAAACTCAAACTGATTTATTAACTTTTCCATTATATATAATTCTAAGTTTTATATTCTAAATTTAATCTTATTGCAATGCTGCAATGTAATGTTTTAATTTTAAAAACAATAGTTACAACCAACCGTTGCAACTATTGCTCTTTTTAGTTTTAATTAAGCTGCGAATAAAGCCGCGAAACCAATACCTTCAATAAGTGCAGCAGCGATAAGCATAGCTGTCTGGATTTTTCCTGAAGCTTCTGGCTGACGTGCAATAGCGTCCATAGCAGAGCTACCAATTTTACCAATTCCGAAACCAGCTCCAATTACGATTAATCCTGCTCCAATGAAATTTAAACCTGTCATGATGTATATATTAAAAATTAAACATTCTTTTTTGAAAACTAAATGTTATTTATTATAAGTTAAACGTACAATGACTCATAACCCATAACTCATAACTTTTTAGTGGTGTCCTTCTTCGTGATGGTGTTCCTGAACGGCCGAACCAAAATAAAGTGCTGATAACATTGTAAAAATATATGCTTGTAAAAAGGCTACCAAAATTTCTAAGATAGACAAAGCAAATGCCAATCCAAAAGATAATGGACTTCCTATCCAGTTTTTAAAGACAAACATTAAAGCAATAATACTCATCAATACAATGTGCCCTGCAAAGATATTGGCATACAAACGAATCATTAATGAAAAAGGTTTGATAACAACACCTAATAACTCAATTGGTGCTAAAATGATACGCATTGGTTTTGGCACACCTGGCATCCAGAAAATGTGTCCCCAATAATGTTTATTAGCAGTAAAATTTGTAATTAAGAAAGTTAATAATGCTAAAGCAAATGTTATACTTAAATTTCCAGTAGCATTAATTCCTAGTGGTGTTAAACCAAAGATATTTAAGAACAATACAAAGAAGAATATTGTCAATAAATAACTCATGTATCTTTTATAGTGTTTCTCTCCAATGTTTGGGATTGCAATTTCGTCACGTATGTAAACTACAAGCGGTTCAAAGAATCGTCCTGCACCAGAAGCGATTCCTCCATTTTTAGCATACGATTTTGCTAAACTGGTGAAAACAAAAAACATTAAAATAGCAGCAGCAATAATTGAAACTACCGTTTTTGTAATTGAAAAATCAAGTGGACGAACATTAGTTGGGAAACCTGTTTTTTCATCTTCGTGAATAGTTCCTGAAGCATCAGTTTTATAGATTTTCCCGTCATGGTGATTTAACACATAATAGTTACCATTTGACTCAGCTACTTCTTCACCATGGTGAAAAGCAGCAGATGAAAAAATATGCAATCCTTCATCCCATAAAATAACAGGTAATGGAAATCCCCAGTGTTCTCCTGTTTTGTTATCCTGCGTTAATGTGAAATCATGAGAATCTAAAACGTGGTGACCTATAAAAGCTTTGTTTTTAGATTTATCATCAGTTGGTTCAGCGTGAGCTCCTTCATGGTGGCTTTCAGCTACTGCTTCGTGAGTATCTGCTTCTTTACCATGTTCAGCATCAACTTCTTGATTTGCAAAACTAATCAATGGAAGACACGCTAAAAATGCTACTAAAATCAATCTAAGTGGTCTCTTTAAAATCACCATAATTACAAAATATGTTATATTTACGTTTCTAAAATTTGGCGCAAAGGTACATTATTATTTTATATCTAAAAGGATATAAAAACATATTTTTTTTTAACCCTCAATAAAGCCTTGTTTTTATTGCTTTTCGCTTAATATTCTTATGGTTACAATGGTTTCTAATGTCAAAAAAAGAATAAATAACGCAAAAAAACTCATTTTCTCCGTTGCAATATCGTATTGTTTCGTATTCAAAATTGGCCTTAAAAGCAAATAATAAACTCCTAATTTGATACTGGTTAACAATAAAAACGACATGCCTACCTGATCAAAATTACGTTCTTTTATTTTTAATAAAATCAAAATAATTCCCAATGAAAGAATAAAAAAGACAGCATACAATTTTTCCAATGTATAATAAAATACCTCCTGATTGATTTCGAAAATATAAAAAACCAGTTTGTGTATTATATAAGACAGCAATACTGCAACTGTTAAAAACAGAAATGACTTATAATTTTTTAAAATCATGCTTTCCTTTTTGACAACAAAAATATTTTCTGAAAAATTAATCTTTGTCTTTATTTATCTCATTCACCTGTCTTATCACGTTGTATAATGCTAAGAACACACCTACCATCACTAAAACCTTATTATAATATATTTTTGGATGGGGGTGATTTTCATCCAGCCAATTTCCTAAATAAGAGAACAGAAAAATAATTACTCCCATCTGGATGGGAATATTTATCAATGCGAGCCACTTAGCGGATTTTTTATTGTTGGGTTTCTTTTCCATCAGTTAACAGCTTTACATTTTCTTTCATACTGCAGGAAGCACTAAAATCAGCTCCGGGTTCCACTGCCAGTTTGCCTACTGTTACCTCACCATAAATACTGGCTTTAGATTTTACATTTAATAATTCTGTAACCTGAATTACACCGTTAAATTTTCCTTCAATATCGGCATTATTACAACTTATATCTCCTGTAACACTTCCGGTGGGACCAATAACGAGTTTGCCCGCAGATTGAAAATTACCTATTAATTCGCCATCTAATCTAAAATCAGCTTTAGAAATAATATCTCCTTTTATCACAGTTCCTTCGACTATTCTGTTGGTTTTGCCTAAAAGTTCGGTATAGGGTTTCTCTTTTTTATTAAACATTGTTATTCTTTTTTTGCTTCTAAATACGAATTTAGATTTTTCTTGATTTGGATTATTTTATAATTTTCGTTCGAAATAATGATAGCCGGAGTGGCTATTTTATAAGCCGGATCTTCTTTTAAAAGCTGTGCTACGCTCACCGCATATTCCTGTGTTGTAATTCCCTGAATAATTACAAAACCTTCTTTAGTATCATAAGAATTGAAAGCTAAACTCAGTTTCTGAGCATTCTCAGCATTCATAAACTTAGTGATTTTTTCTTCGATGGCTTTTTTGTCATCCACAGCATCTAAAGCTAAGGGATATACTATTTTCCAATGAGCTGATGTTTTAAAATCAAAATCCATTTTTTCTAATAGCGGAATCTGTTCTGCTAAAATAGTATTCGCTTTTTTCCCTTCGTCAGAATTAGGATAATTATCAGCTACAAACTCTAATGCCTTTTTATAAGCACTTAATCCCTGTACTTTCCCGATAGCATTTGCTTTTAAAAGCTCTAATTTAGGCAGCACTTCTTCTCCCGAAAACTGATTGATTAAACCATCTATCTTCTCTAAAACAGCACTAAATTCCTCATTTGCATATTGCTGATATAATTTTTGATAAATTACATCAGGACTACCTTCCTCGACGATTATATTTTCGTTTCCTAAAATTTTTGCGTAACGCGAATCGGGATATTGAGTTATAATTTTGTTTTTAAAAGATTCGGCTCTGTCTGCATCTGTAATCTGATAAATTTTATACAAATTATATAAAGCAGGGAGTACTATTTTTTCTTCGGGGTGGTATCCTAACAACAGCTCTAATTTACTGGCAGCTAAATCATATTCTTTAAACTTTTCTTTATAAATCACACCTAACTGATAATAGGAATCATTACGTTCTTTTGCAATACTGTCAATTGCCGTCTTTGAAGTGGGAAGCTGTCCTAAATAAAAATCAGCCTGGTATCTTGGATTTACTTCTTTTTCCTTTATTGAATCCGGAGAAATTTCTTTTTGTGCGACTATTGAAGTATCTTTTGCAAAAGCATCATTAGTATTGATATTAGACGGAGAAGATAGTCTCCAATAACCGGAAGCTGTACGCTTTCCCCAGTTTTTCTTAAACGCCACTTTCCCAAAAGATACTGTTGTGGGATTATAAAAATAAAAAGTATTATCCGCCTGAAGAGCGGTCATCGATGGTGGCGTAAATGCGGGTTTAGGCATTGCATTTCCATTGGCCGAAACAGCTACATCGGCAGTTGTAGCCAGACTGTTTCTCTGTATATTTTTTTGCTTCTCGGCTTCTTTTTCTTCTAAAATTCTTTGCGCTTCATCTTGTTGCTTTATTTTTTCAATATAAGCGTCAAAATAAGCCACTTTTTCGGATTCCGGTAATCCAACTACATGAAGAATACTATCATTTCTAACCGCTATGGCTTCATACAAAATAACTTCATCCAGATTTTTACGTACTTTTTCAATTTTTATAAATTCTCTGGTTTTTGGATTCAGTTTTACTAATGTGCTGTCATAGTATTTTGCAGCTATGGGATAACTGGCTTTTTTAAAATACATGTCTCCAATATTTCTGTAATTGGAAGCCATTAAATAAGTATCTGTTTTAGCATAATCCAAAGAAGCATTGTAATATTCTAAGGCTCGTTCATCCCTGCCTTGTTTATCATAAAAAATGCCCATTTGGTGATTTAAAACATCCAGAAAAGGACGATTTTCACGATTTTCCAAAAGTTTATGGTACTTTTCATCAAAAGCAAATTTATCGCCATTTTGATAATCAAACAGCTGTGCCAGTCTCACGTGAGATTGCATCATGTATTTCCTGTCTGCTTTTCGGTTCATTTTAATAACGGCTTCATAATAAGCACGTGCCTGATCATTCTCTCCTTTTTCCTGATACAATTGTCCTAATATAAAACGGTATCTGGCTTTTTCATTATTATGTTTGCTGAAATTCACCGCTTTTTGCAGTTTGACAATGGCGCTGTCTTTTTCTTCTAAATTTAAAAATGCCGAAGCCAGAAGCGCATTGGCATCAGCCATAACCTGTTTTTCGAGTTGGTGCTCATTGAGCATCTTACTAATATTCTTTACAACTAACGCATCATTACCCAGACGCATATTGGTTTTTTCCCGCCATATTTTAGCTTCATAAATTCTGCTGCTGTTAGGATATTTATATAAAATATAATTAAAAGCGTCCAGCGCAGGAATAAACCGTTTATCATAATAACGGGATTTTCCTAAAAGTAAATAAGCTTCGTCTATTTGCGAATTGCGTTCTCTTCCTCCAATATTCATCGAATGTTTCTGAATGGCTTTGGTAGCTTTTTCTTCGGCTTTAGCAAAATCAGCATTTTTAGTAGTATCAGCCACAACATCTTCATCAATGTTCATGGCTTCGACAGGAAGAGTTTCCCAAAAATCATCCTGATTACCGGCTTCAATTCCTTTGATTCCTTTGTCTAATGCTATTTGCCCGTTGTATAAAATATTATATTTTGTACTTAAAGCATGTGAATTTCGAGCCAAAAAAGTATTATTTCTGGTAGAACAAGCTACCAAAATACACAAACACCCTAATGGAATTGAATATTTAAATCTGTTGGTTTTCAATGATTCGCAGTTTTTATCATTAAACTTTTAAAAAATTTTTTTAGTATAATGACTGGTAAAAATACTCTTTTTTTAAAATATAAAAACTTATACAGCAAAAAACGCTTCCAGTTCCTGTAATGTTTCTTTTGAAGTCTGAATGTCTTTTACAATTTCTCCTTTGTGCAACGCTACAATCCGGTCACAAACTTCAACTGTATGCTGTAAATCATGACTGGAAACTAATATTGTAACATTAGGCTTATCAGCTAATTTTTTGATTATTTTTTTCAGCCGGCTTACGGTAGTTGGATCTAAATTAGCAAAAGGTTCATCTAAAATAATTACATCAGGATTACCAATAAGTGTGGCAATTATCCCCACTTTCTTCTGATTTCCTTTAGAAAGGTCACGCAGGTACTTTTTATTATTTAAAATTTCTCCGTTAAAAAAATCTTCGTGTTCATTAAGCAGTGCATCTACATCCGCTTTATTCTGATGACGTAAATCGCCTATAAAGTAGAAATATTCTTCCGGAGTTAAATAACCAATAAGAAAACTTTCGTCTAAAAAAGAAGCGGTAAACGATTTCCAGTCTTCACTTGTATTTACCTGAATGCTATTATTTTTAATATTTCCTGTTGATGGCTGAATCAAATCCAGTAACAAACTGAAAAAAGTGGTTTTTCCCGCGCCATTGTTTCCTACTAATCCAAAACTCTGACCTTTAGGAATTTCCAGATTACTGATATTCAAAACGGTAGTTCCGTTGTATTTTTTTGAGAGTTGATTTACTGCTATCATGATAATTTTTCAGATTATATTGTTATTAGAGGGAGAGACCGTAGGTATGATAAGTCACTAATTAATTTTTTTGTTTGTAAGCATTAATGGTACTGTATTTCTCAATTATATATCTCTTTTCAATAATTGAAAATACTTTATTTCTAAAAACAAATCCAAGAATTCCCGCTCCTGCAACTAAGGCTAATGCTATAGTTTTATTGCCAAAATGAAATCCTGCCCAATACAATAATAAAGGCAATAAAAGTTTGGGTAACGTTAACAGCATGGTATGGATATTGAAGGCTTTTTTATCACCAAAAGCACCGCTGTTACTGGTTAGGTCAATTGGTGTTTTTATGAATGCACCTCCTAGAAGCACAACATGCGAGTTGACCCCGATATTGTAGATTGCCCCCACAACAATGGTCAGGTAAGTTTCCATTCCGTACAAAAGATAGAAGGAAGCCAGAATGGTTGAAATAAATGTAGCAATAACTATCAGCCACCATTTTGAAGTAATATAGCCGCGATAGGGAATATTTTGTGTCATCATTAATTGGTAATAGGAGCTATCCCAACTGGGTACAAATTGTCCAAACACAAATAAGAATCCGCCCGAAACAAAAATACCTGCAAAAATATGCATGAAGTACGGTTGATGTGCCTTTCCGAAAAACAGCAATCCGTAAAATAAAAAAAGAACACTCATTAAAATAGTGGTTTTGGATCTTTTATTTCTCCTGATTAATTTGATATCATTTTTAAGAAATGTTCCTAAAACACCAAACTGATTCAGCCAGGTAAGATTTTCGGTCTTGGCAACAATTTCTTTCTTAGCCAGTCCTGCATCTAAATATAAATTGTTACTAAAATATTTAAAGGTCAGATTATATAACACTATTAGTATTATGCCCGGAATCAAAAACATCCATTTTGTTTCATAAATTCCTTGAAAAAACGGAGTTGTAAAAGTAGTAATATCAAATAACTCATAATACTGAGCCATCACTAAACCCGCAAACAATACGATAAAAATACTACATAATTTATCGATATTACTCAGAATGATATTAACAAAATTATTGATGTACACCAAACTCAGGCAAGCCAGAAACCATAACACAATCCCAGTTATATCATATCCTTCTATGACCAAAACAATTGAAAAAGGCAGAAAAAAAAGATAATGAATCCCATTAAAGAAAGACAAAGCCGTTTTCCCTAAAGAAAAATGAATAATTGTTGGTTTTTTAAAAGGTAAAATCAAAAGCGGTTTTATATTCAGAACCGGAATTTTCTGCATGAATAAACGCATTATCAAATCCAACAAAAAATAATAAATCAAAAATTTATTGATAGTCGCCAGAGGTTCAAGATTACTCTTTTTTAATATATAAAAAGCCCCAACTCCAATTGCGACAAAAAGGACTGAAAAATAAGCTACCAGAAAACCTATTATAATTTTCATCACTAAATTAGTACCAAATGAGGCTGACCTTATAAAAGCCTTCCATTCGAGATAAATAAATTTTTTAATCATGGTTATTTGATTTTTTGGTTGCGTACAAAATCAAATGTAAGAAGATATTTTAGTGAAAAGTTAAAAAAAATAATTTAGTGTCTTTCTTTTAACCGTCGTTTGCTACTTTTGCATAAAATATTAATAACATGCCTTCATTTTTAAAACTCCTTATAAAAGAAGTTAGAAGAGAAACTGCCGCTGCCGTTTCAATACTTTTTAATGTCCCTGCGGAATTAAAAGACGATTATAAATTTATTGCAGGACAATATGTAAACATTCGTCTAACTCTGGACGGAGAAGAAATTCGTCGTGCCTATTCTATATGTTCTTCGCCGGAAAGCGGCGAATTACGAATTGCTGTAAAAGCGGTTAAAGATGGTAAATTTTCTCAATTTGCCCGCACAAAATTAAAAGCAGGTGATGTTCTTGAAGTAGGCAAGCCAGAAGGTAAATTTACTTTTGAACCCGACGCTAACAGACAAAAAAACTATGTTGCTTTTGCTTCCGGAAGCGGAATCACACCGGTTTTATCTATTTTAAAATCGGTTTTAAAAAGCGAACCTAAGAGTTCTTTTGTACTGGTTTACGGAAATAAATCGCCGGAAGAAACTATTTTTCATCAGGAATTACATGATTTGCATTTGCAGTATGTAAACCGATTATTTGTTCATTATGTTTACAGTCAGGTTAAAGCTGATGAAGCTTTGTTTGGAAGAATAGACAAATCGGTGGTGAATTATGTTCTGAATAACAAACACGCCGCACTTGAGTTTGAAAAATTCTATTTGTGTGGTCCTGAGCAGATGATTGAAACTGTATCAGGGATTCTGAAAGAGAAAAATGTAAAAGAATCAGCTATTAAATTTGAGCTTTTTACTTCTTCAGTTCATGAAAATGAAATTAAAGAATTATCCGGTCATACAAAAATTACTGTTATGGTGGATGATGAAGAAACCTCTTTTGAAATGTCACAAAAGCAAACCATTCTGGATGCAGCATTAAAACAAGGAATTGATGCGCCTTATTCCTGTCAGGGCGGAATTTGCAGCAGCTGTCTTTGCCGCGTAACCGAAGGAAGCGCAGAAATGAAGAAAAACTCTATCCTAACCGATAAAGAAATTGCCGATGGATTAATCCTGAGCTGTCAGGCACACCCAACATCTGATACGATTTATGTAGATTTTGATGATGTATAATACAATTTCAGATTTTAGAATGTAGATTTTAGATTCATCCTAATGATAACGAAAACTTCTCTGAAAAGGGAAGTTTTTTTGTTTTAAGAAAGGTGACGTTTGAATCAACAGCAAACGAATAGCTCTTTAGACTGACAAACAAATAATCCAACTCTTTATAATCACTAAGCGGACTTTTATTATATTCAGGAAGAATCCTTCACTTTTTGTGAAATTAAAATATAAAGTAACAGAGACAATCAAAAAAATTATTTTAAACACCCAATAATTTAGTATTTTTGTATAAAACAATAATTATCATGGATTTACAAACTAGAAAAATTGAATTTGTACAAGAGTTTCTTAAACTTCAAAGCGAAGAATTAATTGCTCAGTTTGAAAATTTATTGAAAAAGGAAACTCAAAAACAACTAAAACCCATGTCGGTAATTGAGTTAAACTCTAGAATTAACCAATCAGAAGACGATTTTAAGAATGGGAAGTTCAAAACGAGTGACGAACTTTTATCCAAATACAAATAATTTCAATTATTCATATTATGAAATCCATTCGGGAAATATTCAGGAACAATCCTTCGCTTCTGGACGAACCGGAAGTACAGCAGCTTATAAACTATTGCGAAGAATTACAGGATGAAATTGTAGAGTTCAAATTTAAAAAAACAGACAATAAAGAACTTGCTATGCTCGATATGCTTAAAGAAGTTAGTAAAGGCTGTAATACTTTTGAAAAGGAGCAAATGGAGCATGAACGTTTTGGTTATCCGGCACCCAATTATCAGGAAACTATTTCGAATCTAAAAAATTACATTTATAGTAGATGTAGAGACGAGAAAATATATTTATAAAAAATCCCAACTTCATAAAAATTGGGATTTGGAATTTATTAAAGGAAAGCATTCCACAAGAACATATTCTTTTGTCTTTGAATTTCTTCTTTCTGATCACCATCGCTGTACCAATTTTTTAATTTATCTTCAAAAATGGCTTTTAACTCTTTAAAATCATAGGTTTTTTTAGCAGTGATGGGTTTTATTTCCGCTGCGTTGGCAAAAGATACATCTACTTTTGTCGCAATATAGGAAGTATATAGTCGCGGTACAGTAAGTCCCAAAATCATTCCCGGTAAACCATTGATAGAACAGGGACCACCTGAAATGGTAATATCATCGGTATAAAAAGCAAAAACATACACGTCATCCATTATTTTACCTACAGCTTTCCGGCAATTATATCCGGCAATTTCTCTGTTTTCATTGGTAATCTTCCACTCAATTTTACTGATACTGTCAACTATAACAAAATTAGTTCCTACTATTTGTTTTTGCATATTCATCATCCCGGCATTAAAATCAAAATACCAGCTGTTTTCTTCATCTGCATCTTTCAGATATTTTGGAATTCTTGTTTTAGGACTCCATCTGTCAAATTTAAAAATGCTTTTATTATCGGTAAAAGTATAATTGAAATACGAAATTTTAAGATCCGAAAGGTTGTCTTTCATCATTTCGTCCCAGCTGTCATTGCTCATCGTTTTTTTGAGATTCGTACTTACTTCGTATTCAATAACAGCTTTATTTACAAATTGCTGCGCATTTGATATTATTGTAAAAAAAAGCACCGTAATAAAAAAAAGTATTGTTTTCATAGGACTATTTTGTTTTTTCATTTCAAAAACCGACATTGTTTTATTTATTTTTTGCTCCGCCTCCATTTTTAAAATTCCAGGTAAAACCTATCATTGCATAGCGTTTAAGTCTGTCATTTTGTTCCTGACTAATGGTGTTTTGATATATGTTTCTTTGTATACCAATATTCTGATTTAAGATATCGCGTACCAAAAAATAAGCGGTAAACTCATCGTTTTTAAAGGTGCGTTGCAATCTGGCATTCCACAATTGATTGGTTAAATTGTCCTGAAAATCAACCGTTTTTTGCCGGGTATTCAGGTTATAATCAGTAGATACTTTCCAATTTTTGGCAAAATAAACTCCTATGTCTAAATTTAAGTTATTAGTATTAAAGGATTTAACTTCATCATTTTGAGAAGTGTTGTTTCTGTTAAATGAAAAACGATTACTTAAACTAATATCATATTGCTTTTGTTTGGATTTATTTAAATAAACTGAAAATCCGGTGTTTAAATTCTTAGCACTTCCCATTTTATCATTAATGCTAAGTACTGATTTATTATAGCCAAATGAAGGACTAAAATCAGCTCTCATATTTAATTTCTTGATTTTTAATCCATATCCCAAATAAAAATTACCTGAAAAATTCCCATTGGTATTTATAGGTCTGGAAACTGTTTTGGCTGTTTCAGGATCAATCACCCTGCTGTAAATAATAGCATTGCTTGTCGTACTGAAATTTAATCCCTGATAAATTTGGGTTTCAGTCAGCATGTCATAACTGCTCTGGCTGATGTTGATCGTATTAGTAAAAGACTGCTTTAAATCCGGATTTCCTACCGTTTGGTTAAAAAAGTCCTGATTGTTTCTTAAAGGTTGCAATTGGTCCAGTGTAGGCTGTCTGGTTGATCCCTGATAATTAAAGCGTAAACTACTATTGCTTTTATACTTATAGGAAAAATTTGCCGAAGGGAAAAAATTAGTATAACTACGCTTGTATTCTTTATTTATAGTTTTATCCAGCAAATCAAAAGAAGTAAATCCAAAACCGCTTCCAATACTATAATTAATTTTTTTAGCATTATAACTCAATTTTAAGTTGGGTCTTTGTGTGATAAAAGTCTGTTCAAACTCATTTGACAATGAAGATACTAATTGATCATATCTTCCAGTATCTTCAGAAAAATCATAAGTTAATTGATTGTTCTTCCCTGTATCATAAGCGATTTGGTAGGCAAACTGAAGTGACAACTGCTTAGCAATAGGTTCAGAATAACTAAAACTTGCTGAAAGATTTTGAGTGGTTCTGTCTCCTATTTTATTCTGGTTAATGCTATCTTTTGTAGCAAGAATTCCTTCTACATAACTTTCATTCGAAGATCTTAAAAAATTATTAGAACTAGTATTCAACCTACTCCAGCTACCATTAACCGAAAAAGTACGACGTGCTTTGGCAAACTTATGTTTGAATAAAAAACCTGCTGACAAAGCCGATTTATCTGAATCTGTAATCGCTAATCGTTGTTGTTTATTTTTTAATATTTCGTCATTTCCTGTTGTGATTCCGTCTGTGAATTCATCACTGTTAGTATCATAAAAATTAGTTCTGGCGGAGAATTTTATCGAATTTACCGAATCTAATTTTACATCATAGACCGCATTAAGTTTAAAATTACTCCTGTCAACATTGTTCACTGTAGAGCGGTTTTCATTTAATTGCGTTTCTCCTATCTGTGTTTGGGAAATTCTGCTACTGTTATTGGTGTAAATCTGATTATTGAATTTTGGCGAAACATTCAGGTTTTGTTTGTCATTCCACTTGTTAGTATATTGCAATCCTGCATTAGTATTTTTCGTAAATCCGTTTTGAGTATTGATACGGGGTTCTCCGTCATTATTATCTCCCACCCATTCATAACTTACATTTCCATCATCATCCATGTTCATACTGATGTTACTGTCACGGGCTCCAAATTTCTCGCTGTCTTCCCAACCCAGTCCGTCCTGACCGGTATTTCCATTTAATAAAAAAGCAGATAATTTTCTTTTCCCTTTAAAACTGCTAAACATCAAATTAGTATTATATCTCGAATCGGCATCAGAAAATGGTTCGTTAGCTCCGTCTATTTTTCCAAAATATCCCTTTTTCTTATCTTCTTTTAATTTCAGGTTAATTGTTTTTTGAGTTTTCCCGTCATCTATTCCTGTAAATTCAGCCAGTTCACTTTTCTTATCAAATACCTGAACTTCTTTTACTGCATCTGCTCTTAAATTTTTGACCGCCATACCAGGATCATCACCAAAAAACTCTTCACCATCTACCAATACTTTTTGGACCGTTTCTCCCATAGCTTTTATGGCTCCGTTTTTATCTACTTGTATTCCCGGTAATTTTTTAAGTAATTCTTCCACATTTGCATTGGCATCTACTAGAAAATCACTGGCTCTGTAACTGGTAGTATCGCCTTTAATTCTTATAGATCCTGTTTTAATGACTACTTCTCTTAAAAGTTCTATTTTACTCATTAAAGGAATTGTTCCTAACTTTTTGTCGTTTTCATCCATAGTGATTACGTCTACATAATCTGCATACTGATTGTGTGAAGTCATCAGAATATAATCTCCTGCTTTCACATTTTTCAGATTAAATTTCCCATCCTTTCCAGATCGGGTAAATTGATATAAAATAGAATCTACAGGTGTTAACAAAGCTACAACTGAATTGTAAACCGGTGTGTTTTCATTAGCATTAGTAATAATACCGGAAATAGTAGCTTTTTGAGAAAAGACTGAAAATGAAAATAAAAAGAAAATAGTAACTAATCCTAAAGTTTTTTTCATAACTAACTATGTTGTAAAGTATTAACGTTTTAAGATTTAAAGCCACTCGGGAAAGTTTCTCTATTTCTAATTATAATTTGTGACCGTAAAAGTACACTTACGTCGAACCAAAGTAGTATTTTTAACACTAATTATTTAAAAGGGATTAGTTAAAAAATTGGTAAAATTATTCTTTCAATAAAAAAATCAGGAAATATAAGGGTTTGCGACAGATGTAAACTAATTAACTTATTTACAAATATTTAAAATTTTAACAATGGAGTCGGGTGTGATAGTTCTCATGGCTTGCTGATAACCTTCAACTTCTTTACTTCCATAAACTGAAGTGGGTAATAATGGAAATTTTTCTCTATCGGATACCAAGGCATTTTCAACAGGCTGATTAAAGGGTGAAAAACCGGCAAAAGGATGTGTTGCTCCCCAGAGTGTAATAACTTTCACACCAAGCATTGCGGCTATATGTGCATTTCCGGAATCCATAGAAAGCATCACATCAAGATTACTAATCAATTGAAGCTCTTGTTGGAATTTAATTTTTCCAGCCATATTAATGACATTTTCACAGGATTTAGAAATAGAATCTAAAATTTCAATTTCTTTTTTTCCTCCACCAAAAAGTAATATTTTGTTTTGTGGATTTGCTGCTAATTGCGAAATAACTTCCTGCATTAAATCCAAAGGATACACCTTAGAATCGTATTGTGCAAAAGGGGCTATTCCGATTAATTTTTGATGATTTTCGCCAATGATCGAAATAATTTCAGAACTTAAAATCGCTTTTTCAGGAAATTGTGGATTAGATAAATCAACCGCAAACCCAAGTTCTTCAAACACTTTTACATGTCTTTCAAACATAGTGGGTAGTTGTACGAAAACTTTTTTTTCAGCACGTGTCAGTGCTTTTTTTTCTTTACGTCCCTTATCTACAGCGGCTATTTTTTTTCCGCTCAAGGCAAAAAGTGTTCTCACAACTTTAGAACGCAATACATTGTGCAAATCGGCAAAAGCATCAATTTTTAACTTTCGTAAATCCTTAAACAACCGAATCAGACCAAGAAAGCCTTTATGCCTTTCCTTTTCGTCAAAAGCAAAAAAAGTAACATTGGGTATCGTATCAAAAAAAGGCTTGAAAAACGGACGCGAAACCACCGTTATTTGAATATTAGGATGCTGTTCTACAAAAGCACGTAAAACAGGAACCGTCATGGCGACATCCCCCATTGCGGAGAGTCTCATGACGGCTATATGCTTTATTTTATCAGACAAGAGTACTGCCAGTTTATTTTTTACCCTGATACAAAACAGGATTCAACTCATCATCGTTGTACATTTTCATTTGCTTGTACACTTTCATAAATTTATCACCGTTTTCAATATCTGTAAGCAGATCATCAATAGCTGTTGATAAATCTGTTCTTTGTTCTAAAAGTACATTTAATTTTTCCTGACATTTATCTCTGTGCTCCTGCGAAGCTTCTGAACGGGTAGCTTCTTCAGTCATGTGATAAATTTTCAAAGCTAAAATAGACAACCTATCAAAAGCCCAAGCTGGACTTTCTGAATTGATTTTTGCATTCTCTTTTACAACTACTTTACTGTATTTTTGCAAAAAATAACTGTCAATATATTCCACCATATCAGTACGTTCCTGATTAGAAGCATCAATCCTTCTCTTTAAAGTTAAAGCAGCTACGGGATCAATTTGCGGATCACGGATAATATCTTCAAAATGCCATTGTACCGTATCAATCCAATTTTTCAGATACAATAAATGTTCAAACTTCTCCTTTGGATAAGGATTATTAATCGGTTGATCTACATTATCAAATTGATGATAATCTTTTATACTTTGCTCAAAAACGGAATAAGCTAATTTTGAAAACATATATATCTTTTTATTTAGACAAAGATACTTTTTATACTTTTATAAAAAAATTACATTTCAAGTTTCTGCTCTCCATTAAAAATTAATAATTCCCGGTATGCAAATTCATTATTTATCAGAAAAAAACAGCATTTTAAATCATTTTTTAGGAGAAATAAGAGCTGTAAATATTCATAAAGATGCTATGAGATTCAGACGCAATATAGAACGGATTGGTGAGATTATGTCCTATGAACTGAGTCAGCAATTAAAATACGAATCTATCGAAATTCAGACACCGCTGGGAATTAAGGAAACAACAAAAATTGCCGACAAAATTGTAATTTGTTCCATTTTAAGAGCCGGACTGGCAATGCATCTGGGTTTTCTTAATTATTTTGACCAGGCCGAAAACGGATTTATTTCGGCATACAGACACCATCCTGCTAATGATGATAATTTTGAAATCAGAGTCGAATATCAGGCTATTGCCGATATTAACAATAAATGTTTACTATTAGTGGATCCTATGCTGGCAACAGGCCAATCTATTGTCGCAGTTTATAATAAATTAATGGAACACGGAAATCCTGAAACCATACATATTGCTGTAATAATTGCCGCTCCTGAAGGTATTGCTTATCTTGAAAAACAGTTGCCTGAAAATTGTCATTTGTGGATAGGCGCCTTAGACGAAAAACTAAATGAGCACAGTTATATTATTCCCGGTCTGGGAGATGCAGGCGATTTAGCTTACGGAATCAAATTATAACTGACAAAAAAAAGCAAACAAACTACACAAAATCAATATTCCCAGAGCCAGTTCCTGATTCAATTTAGACTGAGGCATTTCAATATGTGCTGTGGTCATTACTGCCAGAGGCATAATTGTAAAAATTAACAGATCATTACTTTTATTCGGGGAAATTATAAAAATTGCTACTCCAATAAAAAAGGCAATTACAATTTTCTTCAAAGAAGCATGTAACAACTGGGATCGGGAAGACAGAGTCATTAGCATCGAAATAACAAAAAATAAAGCTACTGTAGCATAAACTGACAGTGCAGCATTTTGATAATTATTAGTAAAATAATCAATGCTGAAATCCGTTTCAATTCCACTGGTAATATACCCTAGTGCATCTCCGTTAAATAATAAAGAATACAATGCAAAAATTATCGCTGCTGCAAAAAAAGCTATAAAAGGCAAAAGCCAGTTCCTGTAATCGCCGGCAACATGCGAAATAATAGAAATAAATACTAACACCAGATATAAAATACTCCAAAAATGAAACAAAGCGGCTACAAGAATCCATAAAGAAGCATCAAATATTTTCTCCTTGGATGATTTTTGAGACTGTAATGAAATCAGTCTCCGAATCGCTAACAAAATGAAAAAATTAGCAAAAACAAGATTAATGTTTTCAAAAAGTGAAGGAAAAAAAAGCAGAAGTAAAAGAAAAAATAAAATGCTGTATGCACTGTCTTTACTGAGATTATTTTTTTTTGCAACAAAATTAGTAATCAGTGCCGAACCTAAAATAACCAATCCAATCCCTATTGTCTTAAAAACCAAAACCGTCGAATGAGACCAAGCTAAATCCTGAATTTGATAAACAAAATCAAAAAATAATATCAAAAATACTACTAAAGAAAAATTTAATGGTGTAGATTTTTTAAAAACACTTGTAATCATAAGGATATTTTATACTTTTGTGACTGTAAATATAATACTTGTTTAAAAAGGAAACGAGATATAGCAAAATTTTATTAGACTAATAAAATTTTAAATTATTTACCATTGATCACATCGCTTAATAAAATTTAAATTCTATATCATGAAAGCATTTTTCGAAGGAATACAATCACTTTTTGTTGATTTTCTTTTCTTACCATTAGATGGATTACGTTCTTTAGAATTAAGAACCTGGTTTGGTGCAAACTTTATCAACTGGGTTTTTATGATTATCTGTGCTGTTGCAATTGTTTACTGGATTAAACAATTACGTATTTTTGACGAGGCAGGAACTGAAAATCAGGATACTACAGCACATTCTTTCTTAAAATAAGAACAGCATTTAAAAATTTAAATAAAAAACGAATTGCATTTTTAAAGTGCAATTCGTTTTTTTATGTTTGAAAGGTTTTGATTTAAACTAAATCGAATCCAATATCTTTTCTGAAATAAACATTTTCCCAGCTTATTTCAGCAACGTTTTTATACGATTGTGCCAAAGCTTCCTGAAAAGAATCTCCATAAGAAGTAATGGCCATTACTCGACCACCATTTGTCACTACATTTCCGTTATCTAACTTCGTTCCGGCGTGGAAAACAATTGAGTTTTCTACCTTTTCCAAGCCCGAAATTACTTTTCCTTTTTCAAAATCTTCAGGATAACCACCAGAAACTAACATTACTGTAGTAGCACTTCTTGGATCAATTTTTAATTCAAATTCGTCCAGTTTTTCATTGGCTACAGCCAAGAACAACTCTACTAAATCCGATTCTAATCTTGGAATCACAACTTCTGTTTCCGGATCCCCCATCCTCACATTGTATTCAATAACCAAAGGCTCATTGTTTACATTAATTAATCCAATGAAAACAAATCCTTTGTATGGAATTCCATCTTTTTGTAAACCATCAATTGTTGGTTTTACAATACGGGTTTCAATTTTTTCCATCAATACCGCATCAACATAAGGAACCGGAGAAACAGCTCCCATTCCGCCTGTATTCAATCCTGTGTCGCCTTCACCAATACGTTTGTAATCTTTGGCTGTGGGTAAAATTTTATAGCTTTTCCCGTCTGTTAATACGAAACAGCTCAATTCAATTCCGTCCAAAAACTCTTCAATAACCACTTTTGAACTGGCTGCACCAAATTTTTGTCCCACTAGCATGTTTCTTAATTCAGCTTTAGCTTCTTCTAAATCCTGAATAATCAAAACTCCTTTTCCAGCAGCTAAACCATCTGCTTTCAATACATAAGGTGGTTGTAAAATTGCTAAGAAATCACATCCTTTTTCTACTGTTTCTGCCGTAAAACTATCATAAGCTGCTGTTGGGATATTGTGTTTTACCAAAAATTCTTTGGCAAATTCTTTACTTCCTTCTAAGGTTGCCCCAATTTTTGATGGACCAATTACAGGAATATTCTTCAAATTTTCATCGTTTAAGAAAAAGTCATAAATACCTTTTACTAACGGATCTTCAGGACCTACCACAACCATTTCGATATTTTCTTTGATAACCAAAGCTTTAATTGCTTCAAAATCGGTTACAGCAATCGCAACATTCGTAGCAATTTCGGCTGTTCCGGCATTTCCAGGTGCCATAAAAAGGGTATCACAAAGCGGACTTTGAACCATTTTCCATGCAAATGCATGCTCTCTTCCTCCTGAACCCAATAGTAATATATTCATGTCTTTAAATTTTAATTGAAAACTCATTTTTAGAGTGCTGCAAAAATAATTGCTTTTGGACGTAAAAAATAATTATTTATTAAAAAGTTGTCGATTCTACATCTTTAGTTCTAACCAGAATAGTATTTTTGAAGAAATAAGCACTCACATGTTTTCTATTTTTGATTTCTCGCTACGAATAAATGGTTTCCCCATCCGGAAAGCCAAATCCGATTTGGACAAAATAGTTGGACTTTCCGCCGACGAAAAAAAGCAATTTATTGAAAATCAGAAACAGGCTATTGTTGATTTTCATTTAGAAAACAATTCTTTTTATCAAAAATTAGTGGGTTCTAAAAACCATAAAAACTGGAAAGATTTACCTGTTTTGAATAAAACTAATCTCCAAATTCCTCTCGAATCCAGACTATCTAAAGGTTTTTCGACAAAAACCTGCTACATCAACAAAACTTCAGGTTCCAGCGGCGAACCCTTTGTTTTTGCTAAAGATAAATATAGTCATGCATTGACCTGGGCTTCGAATATGTATCGTTTTGGCTTACATGGGATTGATTTTAACCGTTCTCTGCAAGCCCGATTTTACGGAATTACATTGGATTTTATAGGTAACAAAAAAGAACGTTTTAAAGACTTTTTGAGCAAACGTTACCGCTTTCCTATTTTTGATTTATCGGATGCCGTTTTAGAAAAAGTGCTAAAAAAATTTCAAACAACAAAATTCGAATATCTCAACGGTTACACCAGTTCGATTGTTTTATTTGCTAAATTTTTGCGAAAGCAAAACCTCATCTTAAAAGATATCTGTCCTACTTTGAAAGTGTGTATGGTCACTTCCGAAATGCTTTTTGAAGATGATAAAATTCTTTTAGAAACACAATTCGGAATTCCAATCATCAATGAATACGGGGCTTCGGAACTGGATTTAATTGCTTTTCAAAATCCAAATGAAGAATGGCTAATCAATTCCGAAACATTGTTTGTAGAAATTTTAGATGAAAATAATAATGCTGTTCCAAATGGAGCTGAAGGTAAAATTGTGATTACTTCGCTCTTCAACAAAGCGCATCCTTTTATTCGTTATGAAATTGGCGATATTGGAATTTTGGACGAAAAAAGTACTCTTGATAAACCTATTTTGAAACAACTTATTGGTCGTACCAATGATATCGCAATTCTCCCAAGTGGAAAAAAATCACCCGGACTGACGTTTTATTATGTTACCAAATCCATTATTGAAGACGACGGAAACGTAAAGGAATTTGTCATCAAACAACGTGAAATAGATCAATTTGAAATCGAATATGTCAGCGAAACCGAATTAGATTTGGTACAAATTCAAAAAATAGAACAAGCTATTGCTTTGTATTTAGAACCCAATTTGCACTTTGCATTTATTAGAAAAAACACTTTAGAAAGAACCGCCAGAGGAAAATTGAAACAGTTTACTTCTTTCTTATGATGTAAATAAAATCGTATATTAGTATTTTTAAAATATGAAGCGATGGATTCCAAACTTATTCTTTCAGAAGAAACAATTTCTAATACTATTTACTACATTAGAAATCAAAAAGTGATGCTGGATAGGGATTTAGCAACACTTTACGGAATAGAAACAAGAGTGTTAAAACAAGCCGTAAGACGAAATATATCCCGATTTCCTGAAGATTTTATGTTTGAATTATCTAAAGAAGAGTTTCAAAACTTGACATCACAAATTGTGACATCAAATTGGGGAGGAAATAGAAAACCTCCTTTTGTCTTCACAGAACATGGAATTTTAATGCTTTCAAGCGTTTTAAATAGCGAAAAAGCCATTCAGACCAACATTCAAATTATGCGGATTTTTACCAAAGTAAGACAAATGCTTCTGGACACCACCGAAATGAAATTAGATATTGTTCAAATTCAAAAAAAATTAGAAAATCAGGGTAAAAATATTGAATTGGTTTTCTCTTATTTAGATGAATTAACAGAGAAAAAAGAAGACGAAAAACCAAGAACCAAAATTGGCTACAAAAAATAATTAAATCTTCTTAGAATAAAGCGGTTTTATAAGCAATTGGGTAAACAAGAATCCAATCATACAAAACACGGAAACTATCCAATTAAAACCGTGAAATTGCCTGTAAACCGCAAAATTATATTGAATTAAAGCGGTTTTAGAATTAGAAAGCGAATTTTTCCGGATTCTATAGATGGCTAAACTTTCGGGAACTGGTTTTGCCGTTTTAATCTTTTTCAGAAGAGTCAACCAGTGCATCCAATCCTGTCTTTTTCGAATAGATGAAATACTGATTTTTCCAAAATATTCTACATCATAAATCCCCGTGAGGTTACCTACATAATTACAGAAAAACAGCTGTGTATAAGATAAATTACGAGGTGCCTCTAGCCTTTTTCCTAATAATTTTCCTTCATCATCAATGCAATCATAAAAAGAAAAAGTAAATGGTAATTTTTGCTTTTGCATGAAATTGATTTGTTTTTCCAATTTCTCCGGTTTCCACAAATCATCGGCATCCAGAAACGAAATATATTTTCCTGAAGCCTTAGAAACTGCCAGATTTCGTGCTACACCTGTTCCTGAATTTTTTTCTAACGAATAAAATTTGATTCTTTTATTCGTTAGAAAAGGAGTAATTATCGTTTGGGTTTCATCAGTTGAAGCATCGTCGACTATTATGACTTCCCAATTTTGATAACTTTGATTTTGAACAGATTGAATAGTATCCGAAATGTATTTCTCAGAATTGAATGTGGGAATAATTACAGATACTAAAGGCTCTTCCATTTTTACTTGATATAATCTGAGAAATCCTTATGCTCTTCTTTAGAAAGTTCTTCCGGAGACAAAGATTTGAAATACTCATAGGTAATTTTCATTCCTTCAGCACGACCTACTTTAGCTTCCCAACCTAAAATTTCCTTCGCTTTGGCAGTATCGGGCTGACGTTGTAAAGGATCGTTAACCGGCAATGGATGATATACCACTTTTTGACTTGTTCCTGTTAATTTAATGATTTCTTCAGCAAAATCTTTAATGGTAATTTCGTCCGGATTACCAATGTTCACCGGATACACATAATCAGAATGCAGCAAACGGAAAATCCCTTCTACCTGATCATCTACATAACAAAACGAACGGGTTTGCATTCCATCACCAAAAATGGTTAAATCTTCGCCACGAATGGCCTGCCCTATAAAAGCCGGAATTACGCGACCGTCGTTCAGACGCATTCTGGGACCATAAGTGTTAAAAATTCGCACGATACGGGTTTCTACACCATGAAAAGTATGATAAGCCATCGTTATGGATTCCTGAAAACGTTTGGCTTCGTCATAAACTCCTCTTGGGCCTATTGTATTTACATTACCGTAGTATTCTTCTGTTTGCGGATGCACTAATGGATCACCATAAACTTCGGAAGTCGAAGCAATCAAAATTCTGGCTTTTTTTACTCTGGCCAGACCTAATAAATTGTGTGTTCCAAGTGAACCCACTTTCAAAGTCTGAATTGGGATTTTTAAATAATCTATCGGGCTTGCCGGTGAAGCAAAATGCAAAATATAATCTAATTCACCCGGAACATGAACAAACTTAGTAATATCATGATGATAAAATTCAAAATTTTCCAATTTGAACAAATGTTCTATATTTTTTAAATCACCTGTAATGAGATTGTCCATTCCAATAACGAAATAACCTTCTTTGATAAAACGATCGCATAAATGGGAGCCTAAAAATCCCGCTGCACCTGTAATCAATATTCTTTTCATAGCTGTCTATTTATCAATTGTTTTATAATTAATATTAAAAATTTGTTCTAGTATTTTAATGGTTATTAAATAAGTAGGTTTTACACCGGTAGTCCCTAATCCTCCTGAAGCCAGGGTACTTCCTGTTTCCAGCGGATTATCCGACGCATAATAAGCATAACGTACTTTAACATCTTTTGGAATACTTTTTCTGATTTTAGAAGCCGATTGTATCGCTTTCTGATAGTGCGAACCTTCCATTTCCAATCCAATAACACCCCAGGTAGATTCGTGAAAAAACTTTAATAATTCTCTGTTTTGCAATGACGTTCCAAGAACAGTAACCATCGAACCTCCAAAAACAGCAATATCATTGCCCTCAAACATCTCCGGAGTTAATTCATTTTCAAAATAATAATTATCGGCAGTTCCTTCATTGATGTGCGCATTAGGAATCATAATATCTCCTTTTCCGCCTTCGAGAATTCCGGCTTTTCCCATTATTGAAACCGACTGTACATTGAGAAAAGTATTCTTTTTATACGGTTTTAACAGCTCGTCAACCGTTTCATATGCCTGTTCACCAAAAGCATAATCCATTACAATCAACACCGGTTTCTGAACTCCAAAACTGACTTCGGGAAATGAAGTACTTGCCCAGTCAATCTTAGCCGTATCAAAAATCTGAACATCAATGTTTGTTCCTACACTTTCTGGTAAAAAAATCATTCCGTTTTGAAAAGCAACATCTTTTACAATATTCCTGATTTCACTTGCTGAAGCTTTACTTAACTCTTCAAAAATATCAAAGTCTAACTTGCCTTTTAAAGTGTTTTTTAATGCATTTTTAGCAAAAATAGAATTCATTACCGAGTGCATATTAGCACTTATAATATGAATTGGACGGTCTAAAAGCTGGTTGATCTTTAAAACCTCTTTAATATTGTTTGCCCAGATTTCGCCATGAATATGATGCCCTAAGCGTTCTCTGAGAATGGGACTAAAAGTAATCGTACGCTTTGTATTGCTTACTACTTCTTCCATGGCTAGTTTCCCCAGCCAAAATATGATGTGTAAAAAACGGTCCGGTGCTTCCTCTGAACCAAAATCGTCATAAATATCCAATACATCTTCAAAAGTTCTTGCTAAGATGTTTGCTGCATGAGAAATGGCAATTTCTTTTTCAACCAAAGTCAAAGGATCTTTTTTTAAAACCGCCTGTTCTAATTTCACCCAGTCCCGCGACACTTCACCTCCTTCATCAATTAAAACCCTGTCTTTAATTTTATGCGATTCGATAAAAATAAAAGTAAGATGTGTCAGAATATCATAAATATCCGAACGTCCTCGTGTGATTTCGACATTCATCTGCTCGGCATCAATCCGGTAACAATTGCGTTTCCTTTTTGGAGGAACTATAGCTTCAAAATGGGATTTAGAATATCCCTCATCCGAAGTCAGATTAATAAAACGACATTCCTCAATCCCTAATGGTAATCGTTCAATAACGTACAAAAGTCCTTTTAATTCTACTTTTTCATCTGCAATATTTCCATAAATTTCCGGTCGCAATGTCATTAATGCTTCTCGCAGAGTATCACCCGAAATGCCCATGGGTTTATAAAATCCTCTATTGAATAAATGCCGCATCGTAATGTACATTTTTTCAATAGCAGCAGATGATTCCTGAGCTCTGGTTCTTAATATATTTTTAGATTCTTTCATAAATTTTCAGATAAAAAGTCAGCAATTTTTCTGTCATTGGAAAGTCTTGGAATTTTATTTTGTCCTCCTAATTTTCCAATGGATTTCATGTATTCCTGAAAACCATTTTTAGAAACTTTGGTAATTACCAACTTTTGCAAAATGTTCCCAACAATCAAATCATCATAATAAATATTTTGTTTACGCATCGCGTTATCAATGGCTTCCGCAAAGGCATCCATGTCATCAGGTTCCCCCGAAGCTTCGGAATCAAATTCAATAAACCATTCGTGATACGGCAAACCGCTTGAAGGTGTAATTTGGGGGGCAACGGTAAATTCATTCACCCGAATGTTTGTTCCTTCTACAGCTTCCTGCAATGCGCTTTCTACTTCTTTACCAATAACATGTTCACCAAAAGCCGAAATATAATGCTTAATTCTTCCCGAAACAATCACACGATAAGGCGTCAAAGACGTAAACTGAACCGTATCGCCAATGTTATACCGCCAAAGTCCGGCATTGGTAGAAATAATCATCACGTAGTTCACTCCCAACTCTACTTCACCAATGGTATATGATTTAGGATTATCTGAAAAAAAGGCTTCTGACTTTATAAATTCATAAAAAATTCCGGAATTCAGTAACAACAGCATTCCTTTCTCTTTTTGCGAATCCTGATAGGCAAAAAATCCTTCAGAAGCCGGAAATAATTCGATACTGTCTACTTTTCGACCAATTAAATTTTCAAACTTAGCTCTGTACGGTTCATAATTCACACCGCCATAAATGAACAAATTGAAATTCTTAAAAATATCTCCTACAGGTTTTCCTGCCTTTTGCTTCAAGCGTTCAAAATACATTTGCACCCAGGATGGAATACCCGAAATTACTGTCATATTCTGCTGAAAAGTCTCTTCGACAATGGCATCAATTTTAGCTTCCCAGTCTTCGATACAGTTGGTTTTCCAGGAAGGCATTCGGTTTTTTTGTAAATATTTAGGAACAAAATGGGCTACAATTCCTGAAAGTCTCCCAAACTGGATTCCGTATTTTTCTTCTAAAATAGGACTACCCTGTAGGAAAATCATTTTGCCATCTACAAAATCAGCATTTCCAGTTTCATGAATATAATGCAAAATGGCGTTTCGGGCTGCTTCAATATGATATGGCATGGATTCCTTAGTTAACGGAATATATTTTGCTCCTGATGTTGTTCCCGAAGTTTTTGCAAAATACAATGGCTTGCCTTTCCACAGCACATTTTTTTCGCCTTTCACTACTTTTTCAACATAGGGTTTTAAATCTTCGTAATCCCGAATGGGAACCTGTATGGCAAAATCTTCTGTAGTTTTAATCCGGTCGAAATGATGGTCTTTCCCAAATTGTGTATGTTGCGCTTCCTGAATTAAACTTTCAAAAACGGCTTGTTGAGTTGCCACAGGCTTATTGGCCCAAAGCTGCGTTTTTTTATAAATATTTCTAGCAAATAGTTTTGCCGCTATTGATTTTATTGACATTTTGTTTTGCTGATTATAATTTACTGAAGAAAATTTTCAGAATTATTTCTTTTTTTTAACAGCCGTTTGCTGTGTTTTTTTCTCTTCATTTTCTACCTCGGATCTCAATTCTAATTCTTCTTTGGAAGGCGATAAATCGACTTTTTGAATTGTGTCTGCTGATACTGCTAAAATAGAATCTTTATTGAATTTAGCATAATCTAATTGTCCGGTCAATACTTTTTGGATGGAGGTGATATAAGCCTGATTTTTCTTTAAAATACTGGTCAAAGAATCAGATTTTAATGCGAGTTCAGTAGCATCTTTTTTTAATTTCGTAGAAGAATAACCCGGAATAAATTCGCGTAAAGGAGTAAAAGCAATAATAAAAGTAGTTACTGCAATTAAGAAAATTGCACCTAAAGATGCAACCACAAACACATTCATAAGAGTCAGTTTTAAAGAGAATGTTTCCTCAAAAGTATCCTCGTTTAATATAACCAAACGGTTTTTTGTAAACAGTTTTTTATGAAGTTTCTTCCTTTTTAATCTTTTGGCTGACATGATTTTTCTTTATTTCACAAATATAATAATTAATGTCAATCAATGTATTGAGTTGACATTAGCTTATCATTATAAATGATTGAAAAAAAAATTAAATAATTTTTAACGTTATATAAATTAAATAATTGGCAGAAATTGAATCCTCATTAAGTTATTCTAATTATCTTTGTAGCCAGTTTTTAATACAAATTTGCTTCGGCATAAATTATTCGATCATGGGAAGATTTGGAGTTACAGAAATCCTGGTTATTTTAGCAGTTGTTTTATTACTTTTTGGAGGTAAAAAAATTCCGGAATTAATGAAAGGTTTGGGTAGTGGAATAAAAGAATTCAAAAACGCTGCTAAAGACGATCAACAACCGGCTGATAAAAAAGAAGACGAAACGAAATAAGAAAGTTATTTTTTTATTAAAAATCCCAAAATCCATTAATACATAATTGAATTTTGGGATTTTTTGTTTTTCTACAAAACCATCGTCAACTGAATACATTTCCTATCTTCATCCACTTCAGTTACTTATACCTGTACCTGATGTGTAACTTCATCACTTCGTTTACATCAATTACAAAGCCTGCTTTGAGCTGAGAAATATGAAATATTGTTTCTTTTTTTAATCGTAACTTCTGTAAACTCAGTTAGAGTTTAGATAGTATTTTTAAATATACTAAGAAAAAACTGAATTTAGTATTGTTAAAAGAATTATATTTACCGCTGTTTTTAACTTTATTTTTTAATAAATGAGTGGTGCCAAAAAACTATTGTATTTTCTTTCTTTAATTTCTTTTAGTTTTTCTTTTGGACAAATAACGGAAAGTTATTCTAAAGGAGTTATCATTCTTAAGAATGATCAAAAAAAAGAAGGTTTTATAAAAAATGAAAGTCTTGATAAATATTGTAATGAGGTTAAATTTAAAGCATTAGCAACTGATACCGATTTTGAAATATATTCTCCTTCCATAATTAAATCTTTTACTACTGAGAAAGGACTTGTCTTTGAGAGTCTTATCTTCAAAGTAAATAAAAACACTCCTGAAATTAACATTCTAGCACAATTGCTCTTGAAAGGGAGAGCTTCATTGTATCAGACTTACTATGAATCTCAACCTATTTATATAATTACTAATGATGATGTCCCTTATGTATTAAAAAATGATGAATTAAAAAGAAATGATACCGAAATAACTAAATTTCACTATAGAGGAATCTTAAATATTGCAACTGAGAATTATACAGCTAACCGTACTATTATAAATTTTAAGAAAAAAGAATTCATAAATGCTGTCAGTGGATATAATAAATCAGTAGGTTCAGAAATAGTTTCTTTCGAGACAAAAGAAAAACCAATTACTTATTTTATTAGTTTTGGTGGAATTGGTAAAGGTGAATATGATAATGTGGTGTTTTTTCAAGGAATTTATAGAATCTTCTTTCCAAATATGTATAATACTTCATTAAATATTGGTTTGAATTATTACAATGAAAAGTATGATTACAAAACATATTATTCTCTTCCTACAGAAAAAATTACTAGTGAATTATATTCAATTCCTTTTACAATTCAGCAAAATATTTTTTCTAAAAATGTTCGTCCCTATTTATTTGGAGGGTTTGGTTTAACCAAAATAAAAGAAGTAAATCAAGATAATAAATCAATTATTGAATCAGGATTTCAGAAAAATATAGGTTTTTCATTAGTTTATGGTGTTGGGATAGAATGGGATATATACAAAGGAATTACATCTAAAGTAGAGTATCGGAATGAATTAGTACCTTTCTTCCTCGCCGGTATTGGTTATAATTTTTCTAAATAAATTTTATAGTGAAATAAAAAAATCCCAAATTCCAGTAATGTTGGATTTTGGGATTTTTTGTTTTTCTACAAAACCATCGTCAGCTGAATACGTTTCCTATCTTCATCCACTTCGGTTACTTTTACCTGAACTTGCTGGTGTAGCTTCACCACTTCGTTTACATCACTTACAAAGCCTGCTTTGAGCTGAGAGATATGAACCAAACCGCTTTCTTTGATTCCTAAATCTACAAAACAGCCAAAATTGGTAATATTATTGACAATTCCGTTTAAAATCATTCCTGATTTCAAGTCTTTTATGGTTTTTACATTTGGGTCAAATTCAAATATTTTAGCCGCTTTTCTTGGATCTAAACCTGGTTTTTCTAATTCTTTGATAATGTCCTTAATCCCTAAAATCCCAATCGTTTCATTGGTATAATTTTCTGCTTTTATCAAAGCTGTTTTTTCTTTGTTGGCAATCAAATCATTTACCGAAAGTTTTAAATCTTTGGCCATTTTTTCCACAATAGGATAAGCTTCCGGATGTACTGCCGAATTGTCTAATGGATTTTTTCCTTCTTTTATTCGAATAAAAGCCGCTCCCTGTTGGAATGCTTTTTCACCTAATCGAGGCACTTTTTTCAATTGTTTTCGATCTTGAAAAGGTCCATTTTCAGAACGGTATTGCACAATATTTTCAGCCAGCTTCTCTCCTATTCCACTCACATAACTCAACAAATGCTTACTCGCCGTGTTGATATTAATTCCCACTGAATTCACACAACGAATTACAGTGGAATCCAGTTCTTCTTTCAACTTATTTTGATCAACATCATGCTGGTATTGGCCTACGCCAATGGCTTTCGGGTCAATTTTTACCAATTCGGCCAAAGGATCACTCAGCCTACGACCGATAGAAACCGAACCACGAACCGTTACATCATAATTGGGAAATTCTTCTCTGGCAATTTTAGATGCGGAATAGACCGATGCTCCAGCCTCAGAAACCACAAAAACCTGTACTTCTCGGTCAAAAGCAATTTTTTTGATAAAAAATTCGGTTTCACGAGAAGCGGTTCCGTTTCCAATAGAAATGGCATCAATATTATAGGCATTTACCATGGAACGGATTTTTTTCATTGCCATTGCCGATTCATTTTGAGGAGCATGCGGATAAATGGTTTCGTTGTATAACAAATCCCCTTTTTCATCCAGGCAAACTACTTTACAGCCACTTCTAAAACCCGGATCAATGGCTAAAATTCGTTTTTCACCCAATGGTGGCGCTAATAACAACTGCCCTAGATTATTGGCAAAAACCTGAATCGAATTGGCATCGGCTTTGGCTTTGGCCTTCTGTAAAGTTTCATTTGCAATAGCGGGTTGCAACAAACGTTTGTAACTATCTTCAATGGCTAATTGCACATGAGGCGTGGCTGGACTTTGTCCTTTCAAAACTAATTCGTCAATAATATCATAAACTTCGTCCAAATCGGTTTCGACTTTAAACTTAATAAAACCTTCGTTTTCGGCACGTAACATCGCCAACAATCGGTGTGAAGGCGCTTTAGTCAACGGTTCCGACCAATCAAAATACTGATTGAACTTTTGCGCTCCCTCCTCCTCTTTTTTTGTTTTTACAACCTTGGTTGTAATTGTTGCTTTTCGTTCGTACAAACGTCGCAATTGTTTACGAACATAAATATTTTCATTAATCCATTCGGCAATGATATCTCTTGCTCCTTGCAAAGCGGCATCTTCATTTATGACATTTTCATTCAAATATTTTGTAGCCAGGAAATCAACATCATCTTTTCCTTGCGCCATGATAATTTTAGCCAAAGGTTCTAATCCGTTTTCGCGGGCTACATCGGCCTTCGTTTTTTTCTTCTTTTTGAATGGCAGATAAATATCCTCCAATTCTTGCGTATCAAAACTTTGTTGAATTTTTTTCTCTAATTCCGGCGTTAAAGCTTTTTGCTCTTCTATTGATTTTAGAATGGCTTCTTTTCGTTTTATAATGGCTTCGTATTCCTTTTGAAGTTTAGCAATTTGTTCAATTTGAACTTCATCCAGATTCCCTGTAGTATCTTTACGATAACGGGAAATAAACGGAATGGTGCAATCTTCTTCTAATAATTGAACCGTATTTTGAATGTTTATAGCTGCTGTATTAACAGACTTGGCGATGAATTGTATATTTGTCATTACTTGATTTTTCTAATCGCAAAGAAGCGAAGTTTTCTCAAAGTTCGCAAAGGTTTTTGGATTATTATAGTATAATTATTTCAAAAATTTTATTGGGTTTGGATAATAATTCTTTATCTGATTACTTTTTATTTTTATAGCTACATAAATTGAATAACAAATGTTTAAAAAGGTAAAGCTATAATAAGCAAGGAAAATAGATACTATTCCTAATCCCAAATGCATTATTTTGCCTAAAACGGCAATTATTAAGATTAGATTTGAAATTATTGAAAAGAGAATTTGAAAATTTAAAATATTCTTGCCCTGATTATTAACTTCAATTATACTATCTCTTTTATTTAACCATAAAATAAGGGGTAAAATGATATTTCCCAGAGGTATTATGATATTTGAAATTATTGATAAATGAAGAAAAATTAAGTAACTATTATCTTCTTTTTTTCCAAAATCAAGTAATTCTTCAATGTTGATTTCTAAAACTTCACAAATCTGTTTTAACGTATTTCCTCGGGGTTCATTTTCATCTTTTTCAATTCTTTGTAATGTCCTTAAATTGATTTTTGACAAGTCTGCAAGTTCTTCTTGAGACATTCCTTTTTGCTTTCTAATTTTTGAAATTTTTGTTCCAATAGTTTCCATAATATAGCTTTTAAAATTTCTTCAAAATTAGATTGCTTAACCTATTTTATCTTGCGGTTTGTTTACGACATGTTTACGACATTCCTGTCCAGAAGCTGGTTTTATTAGATTTACTGTATAAAATCTAAATAATTCTGCTTGTTAATCACTTCAAAACTGGCTTCCGGATAAGCTTTGGCGAAAGCCTTAGGAATCTTGGCTTTTCGGTTTTCATTCCATTTGAATTCGAAACCGTGTAAATTACCGTTCTCTTCTTCTACCCAGTCTAATTCTTGTTGGTCATAAGTGCGCCAAAAATAATTAGTAACCGTTTTTTGAGTATAATTTTGGTATTTAATTCGTTCGGAAGCGAGATAATTTTCCCATAATGCACCTACATCCGTTCTGGAATCCAAACGACTAAAATTGGCTATAATCGCATTTCGGATACCATTATCATAAAAATACCATCGGTTTGATTTTGTAATTTCCTTACGTAAATTTCTACTGAAACCTGGTACTTTATAAATAACAAAAACTTTAGAAAGTAAGTCTAAATAACTTTCGACCGTGTTTTTAGAAATACCCAATTGTCGGGCTAATTCCTGTAGCGACACTTCTTGCCCAACTTGAAAAGCTATTAATTTTAATAAATCCAGAATTTTATTCGATTGTTTAATACTTTCATAAACCAAAATATCCTTCAATAAATACGAATTGACTATCTCCTTTAAATAATTGATTTTCTCATTCCAATCCAGGTATTGTTCCAATTCCGGATACGATCCAAAAAGTAATCGTTCTTCTAATTTTTGAGTGGTTTCTTTGAAATTTTCATACTTAGCAAATTCCATTTGAGCCAATGGAAATAAATAAATGGTATTTTTTCTGCCTACTAAAGGTTCGCCCAACTTATTCGATAAATCAAAAACCGAAGATCCTGTAGCAATGACTTTTATATCTTCAATAGTATCTACAATCAATTTCAAAATCAATCCAATTTCAGGAATATTTTGGGCTTCGTCAATAACTAACAATTTTACATTCGCTAAAAGACGTTTATAATTAACAACTGATCGTTCTTTCAATAAATCGGCATCTTGAATATCTTCCCCATTTAATTGTAAATAATCTTCTTTAGGAATCGTAGAAAGATAATTTTTTATGAAAGCCGTTTTACCCACACGTCTTGCTCCCAATAAAATCAACACTTTATTAGGTAAAACTTTTTTGGAAAACACTGTATCTATTCCTCTTTCTAAAAAATTCATGACTTTGAATTTTAACTATTAGATACAAATATAATCAAAAAACGTTAATTCAGTCAGTACATTGACTGAATTAACATTAATTCCGTCAGTACATTGACCGAATTTATATTAATTTAGTCAATAGAAAACAAAAAAAGCCCGGTGAAATACCGAGCTTTACTATACAATTGGTGCGTAGCACCGCAAAATTTTATTTACAAGCAATTTTATCTACTCTGTTTTGGTGTCTTCCACCTTCAAAAGCAGTTTCTAAAAAGGTTTCTACAATTTCAATAGCTTGCTGAATTGAAGTATATCGCGCCGGAATACTTACAATATTAGCATCATTATGCAAACGTGTTAAATAAGCAATTTCTTTAGTCCAGCACAAACCTGCTCTAACTCCTGCATGTTTATTAACAGTCATTGCAATTCCGTTTCCGCTTCCGCAAATAACAATACCAAAATCTGCTTTTCCTTCTTCAACATCTGTTGCAACCGGGTGACCAAAATCAGGGTAATCAACAGAAGCATCTGTATCCGTTCCATAATTAGTTACTTCATATCCTTTAGCTTCTAACCATTTTACTATAGCTATTTTATATTCCGGACCTGCGTGATCATTTCCTATTGAAATTTTCATTATATATCTTTTTAATTTTTTGCAAATTTACCAAAACTATTTGTCTTTTAACAGATTTTAAAAAAGGAAAACTATGATAGCTATAATTATCAGATTATTAGCAGCATAGGAGTTTATTAACATTTTTTAATAATGTATAAAATACTGGTAATCAATTCATAAAATAGATTTAATCTGTTAAAATTTTGCATTGTTAATAGTGAATTCTAATTCGTTGATTTTCAGTTAACTTTAATTTAACATGAATTGTTAATAAGTTAAGAAAGAAAATCAGAAGTTTTTTTTGTCTGTATCGAAAAAAAATCTAATCCAAAATTGGAATTTATAAACCTAAAAAAGTTTGAACGATTTTTAGAAAAGTTATAAACACAAAAAACAAGTTTATCAATATAATTTCAAAAATTACTTATTTACATTTTAAAATAATTTTTGGTTATCAACCATTGTTAACTAAAAATCAAAAACACTTTAAAATTAAATATTTAGCTTCGTATAACTATGTTAATAACTCATAATAACAAACTAAAACTTCATTTTTAAACTATTTCTAAAAAAATTATTGCAGCTATTAACACGCTATAATAACAAACAATAATTTAATTAATTTAAAATTTTCTTTTTTATAATATTAATATATGTTGACAACTTTGAAAAGATTAAACAATTTTTAGATTGTTATCGTTTCTCATTTCTTCAAGAATTGTTTTTACAGTTTCAAAATCGTTAGGATGAATTTTAAGTTTGATTCCTCCTAAAGCTGTGGAATACATCGGAGCGAAAGAAGACATGATTTCATTTTGAAAATAATATTGCAGACCTTCATGATTCAATCGGTGTTTTAGAATTTCGATTTCATGGATGTAATCAAAAGTGGCAATGGTTATAAAAGCTTCCATATCGAATTGTTTAATGTTGAAACGACTGCTAATCCGTTATATTTTATTTAAAACTGGCTTCATATCTCTTTTAAGTGTTAACTATTTTGTAATTTTCGACTTTTAAGAAAAGACGTATGGGAAAAAGATTAAGAAAGCCTGTTAAGAAAGAGAAAAGTTTCTCAGATAAAATTATAAAAATATTATCGAATAGTGCTAATAAAGCTTTCAATTATAAGCAAATAGCAGCAAAATTAGAAGTAGATGATACACAAAGCAGAAATCAGATTATAAAAGACTTAAAGATTCTTGCTGCGGAAAAGAAAATCACAGAATCTGAACCCGGAAAATATTTAATCAAGGCGGTGAGTCAGGATTATTATGAAGGAACAATTGATATGACGAGTCGTAAAACGGCTTATTTTATTTGTGATGAATTTGAAGAGGATATTTTCATTCCAACGAATAATTTAAATCGTGCTTTAGACAAAGATAAAGTAAGCGTTTATGTTTATAACAGAAGAAAGGGAAGAAGAGCTGAAGGAGAGGTAATTAAAGTTTTAGAAAGACATAAAACGGACTTTGTAGGTGTTATTGATATTCAAAAGAACTTTGCTTTTGTATCGACTGCAAATCCAAAAATGTATACTGATATTTTTATTCCAAAAGACAATTTAGGCGAAGCTGAAAATGGGGATGTGGTATTAGTTCACATCGAAGACTGGCCTAAAAGAGCAGATAGTCCGTTTGGGAAAGTAGTGAAAGTTTTAGGAAAACCCGGAGAACACGATACGGAGATTCATGCTATTTTAGCGGAATACGGTTTACCTTCTGAATTTCCAATTGAAGTAGAAACGTACGCTCAAAAAATTGATACTTCAATAACAGAAGCTGAAATTGCGAAGCGTCGTGACATGCGGGATACGCTGACTTTTACGATAGATCCAAAAGATGCTAAAGATTTTGATGATGCGCTTTCTTTCAAAAAATTAGAAAATGGTAATTACGAAATTGGTATTCACATTGCCGATGTTTCGCATTATTTAGAAGAAGGAACTATCCTTGATGATGAAGCGTATCAAAGAGCAACTTCGGTTTATTTAGTCGATAGAGTAGTGCCAATGCTTCCTGAAGTGTTGTCTAATTTTGCTTGTTCATTGCGTCCGCAGGAGGAGAAATATACTTTTTCGGCTGTATTTGAAATTACTGAAAAATGTCAGGTGGTCAATCAGTGGTTTGGCAGAACCGTAATTTATTCAGACCAACGATTTGCTTACGAAGAAGCTCAATACATCATAGAAACCAAAGACGATACTATTCCGGAAGAAATTTCACTTACGGGTAGTTCGTATCAGGTTTCGGAAGAAATTGTCTCAGCAACGCTTAAATTAGATGAATTAGCTAAAATTTTCCGTAGAAAGAGAATGAATGACGGAGCGATTTCATTTGATAAAGTAGAAGTAAAATTTAATCTGGATGCTGATGGAGAACCGGAAGGTGTTTATTTTAAAATTTCTAAAGATGCCAATCATCTGATTGAAGAATTCATGCTTTTAGCCAATAAAAAAGTAGCGGAATACATTGGAAAACAAAAGAAAACTTTTGTTTACAGAATACACGACGAACCCAATGAAGATAAATTAATTGCGATGCAGAATGTAATTGCAAAATTTGGTTATAAAATTGATTTTCGTAATCCTGGCGATATTTCCAAATCATTGAATCAGTTAATGGCTGATGTAAATGGAAAAAAAGAACAGAATTTAATTGATACACTGGCTATCAGAAGTATGAGTAAAGCCAAATATTCTACGGATAATATTGGTCATTACGGATTAGCTTTTGATTATTATTCGCATTTTACTTCGCCTATTCGTCGTTATCCGGATGTTATGGTACACCGTTTGTTACAGTATTATCTTGATGGAGGAAAATCAGCCGATGAGGAATTGTATGAAACCAAATGCCTGCATTGTTCTACGATGGAAGGTTTAGCTACTAATGCCGAAAGAGATTCGATTAAATACATGCAGGTAAAATACATGCAGGATCATCAGGATCAGGAATTTTTAGGTGTTATTTCTGGTGTTACCGAATGGGGAATTTATGTTGAAATTGTCGAAAATAAATGCGAAGGGATGGTTCGGATAAGAGACATAAAAGAAGACTATTATACCTTTGATGAAAAACAATATGCCTTAGTTGGCGCTACTTCAGACAAATTATTACAATTAGGAGATGAAATTTACGTTAAAGTAAAAAATGCCGATTTAGTCAAAAAGCAATTGGATTTTAATTTTATAAGAAGAGCAGAATAAACAATTAAATTAATGAAAATGAGAAAATTATTTATAGCAGCATTAGTAATCCTGTCACAAGCAGGTTTTGCACAGTTAACAAAAACATTAGGTGATTTTAGCAGCTTAAAAGTGTATGATAAACTAACAGTAAAATTAATAGCTTCTACTGAAAACAAGGTGGTTATTAGTGGAAATAGAGAAAAAGAAGTAGAAGTAGTTAATAATAATGGGGAATTAAAGTTAAGAATGCCTTTCCCTAAATTGTTATCTGGGGATGATATTTCTATCAAATTGTATTATAAAAATATTGATGATATAACGGCTAATGAAGGATCGTCGGTATCCGGTGATGCTGTTTTTAAGCAAACTATTTTTAATTTAAATGCTAAAGAAGGTGCTTCTATTATCATAAAAGTAGATGCTCAGAAAGTCAATGTAAAAGCTGTAACGGGAGGAATTATAGAATTGAGTGGCGGAGCAATCAATCAGGATGTAATTATTATGTCCGGCGGGGTGTTAAAATCTAAAAATTTAGCTACTTCACAATCCACAGTAAGTGTTTCTGCAGGTGGAACTGCTGAGATTAATGCAAGTACTTTAGTCGATGCAAAAGTGAAAGCAGGAGGTAATATTTTTATCTACGGTAAACCGAAACAAATTAATCAGCAAACAGTTTTAGGAGGAAAAATTGAAGAAAAAGAATAAAAAAAATGTATTTTTATTCTAAAATAAATTCTGAAATTAATGATTAACGATATTTTATCAGGTATTCCCTGGGGAATTTTCCTGAGTTTTATGATTGGTCCTGTTTTTTTTATTTTACTGGAAACCAGTATTTTAAAAGGATTCAGAGCCGCTCTTGTTTTTGATTTAGGAGTAGTTTTAGGTGATATAATTTTTATTTCAATTGCTTATTTAGGTAGTTTCAGATTAATACAGAGTTTAAAAGATAAGCCGGCTCTTTTTATTTTCGGAGGTATTTTAATGTTTGCTTATGGTATAATATCATTAATAAGTTTAAGAAAAGAGAAGAGAATTAATACCAAAGAAATTGACAGGGAAATACTTAAAAAAGATTATTTCAGTTTGTTTATTAAAGGACTTTTTTTAAATGTTATTAATATTGGAGTTTTAGGATTCTGGCTGGCAGTAATTATTTCAGTTGGACCTAAATTAGATATGCAAACTTCCAGAATGATGACTTTTTTTACTACCGTAATTATTACTTATCTGTTAGTAGATTGCATTAAAATTTTGTTAGCTAAACAACTAAAATCTAAAATGACTCCTGGGAATATCCTCAGAATTAAGAAAGGAATCAGTGTTGTTTTAATGGTTTTTGGGATTGTTTTAATGATTCAGGGTTGGTTCCCTAAAGAAAAAGAAATGGTTACTAAAGCCTTTCAACATATTGAAGAACAAAAATAAAATGAATTATTAAACCGCTTATAATGAGCGGTTTTTTTATGTTCAGTTTGTCATTTCGAGGAGCGAAGCAATCACATCACAAAAGTGACTAAGTAGGATTTCTTCGTTTATCAGAATGACAAGATTGTGGAAAATTAGAATAAAATACCTCTAAATTACTTTGTAGGTTCTTGATTTATCGTTCGGATTCGAACCTAAACTTTACTTATTTTTTCTCAAAAATTAGACATACAAAAAACCTCCAAATTACTTTTAAGGTTTTTGAGGCATCGTCCGGATTCGAATCTATCTTTATTTAATTTTTCTCAAAAATTAGACATAAAAAAATCTCCAAATTACTTTGAATATTTTTGACGTATCGTCCGGATTCGAATCTATCTTTATTTAATTTTTTCTAAAAATTAATAATAAAAAAAAAGAGACACATTTCTGTATCTCTTTTTGAGGCATCGTCCGGATTCGAACCGGAGTAGGAGCTTTTGCAGAGCCCAGCCTAGCCGCTCGGCCACGACGCCATTGTTTTATGGACTGCAAAAGTAATTAAAAACTTTAAAGTTTAAAACTTTTACTCTAAAACTTTTAATTTTTAATTTCTGGTTTCTTCTAAAATTATGGTAACTGATTCAACATCACCACCAATAGGAGGATTGATTTTTGAGACTTCCACAATGGTTTTCATTACCATAGGAATTTCAGCCAGTACTCTTGTATTAATTCTTTTAGCTACATGTTCTAATAATTTAGACCGAATAGCCATTTCTTCAACAACAATACGATTTAAATGCACGTAATCTACTGTATCTATTAATTCGTCTGATTGTGTAGATTGTTGTAAATCGGCTTTAATTTCTAAGTCAACAGCATAATCAGAACCTATTTTTCCTTCTTCAACAAGACATCCGTGATATGAGAAGGTGCGGATATTTTTTAATTTTATAGTTTCCATATTATTGTTGTTCTTATAAGTTATTTGAATTGGCTGCAAAAGTACAAAATATTTGAAATTTTATACTTTAATGTAAATATGCAATTCTTCAAATCCTTATTTAATCAACAATTTTGATAACTTTGTGTTTTTAAAACTTAGACATGTCAACTGAAGAAAAATCACTGCATTTTATAGAACAAATTATCGAAGAAAACTTAACTAATGGTTTTCCTCAAAATAAATTAAGATTTCGTTTCCCACCTGAACCAAATGGATATTTGCATATTGGACATGCTAAATCCATTTGTTTGAATTTTGGTTTAGGACTAAAATATAATGCTCCCGTAAATTTACGTTTTGATGATACCAATCCGGCTAAAGAAGAGCAGGAGTATGTAGATGCCATTAAAGAAGATTTGCAATGGTTAGGGTTCCAATGGGATAAGGAATTGTATGCTTCTGATTATTTCCAACAGTTGTATGACTGGGCTATTATTTTAATTAATAAAGGCAAAGCTTATGTAGACAGTCAATCTTCTGAAGCTATGGCGGAACAAAAAGGTACACCAAGTCAGGCAGGTGTTGACAGTCCGTATAGAAATCGTTCTGTAGAAGAGAATTTAGCTTTATTTGAAGGAATGAAAAACGGTGATTTTCAAGAAGGAACTCATGTTTTGCGTGCTAAAATTGATATGGCTTCTTCTAATATGTTAATGCGTGATCCTATCATGTACCGCGTTTTACACAAAGAACATCATAGAACCGGAAACGATTGGTGCATTTATCCAATGTATGATTATACACATGGTGAAAGTGATTATTTAGAGCAAATTTCACACTCTATTTGTACTTTAGAATTTGTCATGCACCGTGAATTATACGATTGGTTTTTAGACCAAATTTATGATGAATCTAAGGTTAGACCACATCAATATGAATTTGCTCGTTTGAACCTGAATTATACGGTAATGAGTAAAAGAAAGTTGTTACAATTAGTACAGGAAAACTTTGTTTCTGGATGGGACGATCCTAGAATGCCTACAATTTCCGGATTAAGAAGAAGAGGTTATACAGCTGCTTCTATTAGAAAATTCTGTGATATTATTGGTGTTGCTAAACGGGAGAATATCATTGATTATTCTTTATTAGAATTCTGTTTGCGTGATGATTTGAATAAAACTGCACCTCGTGTAATGGCTGTTTTAGATCCGGTAAAAGTGGTAATTACTAATTATCCTGAAGGAAAAGAGGAGTGGTTGGATGCTGAAAATAATCAGGAAGATGAAAGTGCAGGTTTTAGAAAAGTACCTTTTTCTAAAGAATTTTATATTGAAAGAGAAGACTTTTTAGAAGTAGCTCCGGCTAAGTTTTTCCGCTTAAGTATTGGTAATGAAGTACGTCTTAAAAATGCTTATATCATTAAAGGAGAAAGTGTTATAAAAGATGCTGATGGAACAATTACTGAAATTCATGTTACCTATGATGAAGACAGTAGAAGTGGAAGTGGAAGTGAAGCCTCTAAACGTAAAGTAGCGGGAACCTTGCATTGGGTTTCAATTCAACACGCCGTTGAAGCCGAAGTACGTTTATATGACAGATTGTTTATAGATGAAGCTCCGGACAGTCATAAAGAGAAAAATTTCCTTGATTTTATAAATCCAAATTCATTATCTATAGTAAAAGGATTCGTAGAACCAAGTTTAGAAACAGCAGTTTTAGGAGATAAATTCCAATTCCAACGTTTGGGTTATTTCAATGTGGATAAAGATTCAACGGCTTCTAAATTAGTGTTTAACAAGACTGTAGGACTAAAAGATGCCTGGGAAGAAAAAGGTAAAAAAGAAACTAATAGTATTAATAATGCTTTAAAAGACATCAACAAATATTTTAAAGTTAGTACCAGAGAAGAGCGTAATGCAATACGAAATGCAATAGGAGAGACCCTGGCCGGAATTTCGAATTATAGTTTATTGCAAAATTCATTTAAGAAAAATATCAACAATAATAAAAGTTCGTTGTTGTTTGCTAATTTGATTTTGAAATATGCTCCTTTAAAAGCATCTGATTACGATAGAGAAGATTTGCAAAAATTATTTACAATGTCTCTTAGAAGTGAATCAACTTTTGTTCGTTCGAGAACAATTTTAAATTTATATCATTTAGAATATGATTCAGAATTTAAAAATTCTTTCAGAGATGAAATTTTAAAGTTAGAATCGAATCCTCCTAAAAATTCTTCCGAAAGAGAAAAAGAATTTATAGAACAATTTTTAAATAAATTATAACTATTGAAAAGCGCTAATTAAGCGCTTTTTTTTATTATTATAAAATTCTATTTATATTTTTAAAACTATAATTTTTATAGATTAAAAAAGGCTTTCATATTTTAATTTTAAGCGATTTTTTAAAAGAATCCGGTACAGAATATGTTTTTATTTTTTGAATCGATTTAAAGGTTTAATTTGGGTTTTTAGTGTTCTTCATTTGATAATTTAACTATTCCTGACCAGAGTTTCATATTTCGACTTTTTTTATAACCATTCCTTAAGAAAAGATTCGAAAATTAATTAGTATCTTTAAGGAAACTTAAAAAAATAAATAATTATGGCAACTAATACTGGAAACACAATAATAGCTCTTGTAAGTGGTGCAGCCATTGGAGCCGCACTGGGAATTTTATTTGCACCTGATAAAGGGGATAAAACAAGAAAAAAAATTAAAGACGGGTATAAGGATCTTGAAAAAGATTTAAAATCGAAATTAAATAATGCTAAAATAGATTTAGAAGAAACTTATGGAGAATTAGTTTCTAATATGAGCCATAAAACAGAAGATGTCATTTCGTTTTTAGAAATAAAATTAGCGGAACTTAAAGAGCAAAATGCTAAACTTCAAAAATAATTTTATAAAAATTGAAATAAAACAATATGGCTTTTGATGATTTAAAAGAGCATTCAGAAAACATTCAGGAACAAGCTAAAGATTATATCGATAAGAATTTATCTTATTATAAATTGGTAGCGTTCAAGATGGCTATGAAATCCACTACAATGGTTTTTAAGTTTACCTTGATTTTGCTGTGTTTTTGTATGGTTTTATTGTTTTGTTCCATCGGATTAGCTTTTGCTATTTCGAGTTATTTAGGAAGTTATACTTTAGGATTTTTAACTGTCGGTTTCATTTATTTGCTTTGCACCGGATTATTGTTTTTGGTAAAAGACAAAATTGTTGAAGGACCTATTTTAGAGAAATTTTCAGAAATCTTTTTTAATGATTAATTATGCAAACCAAAAAATATTCTTCTTATGCACAAATTGATAACGAATTAGAAATTCTGAAAATTGAAAAAGAAATCAGTTATCAAAAATTAGTTTTAAGTGTTCAGAAAACAAAAGAAAGTTTTACTTTTCTAAATGTAGCATCAAATGTAACAGATGCTGTAAAAAGCACTTTTTTTAGCTCCTCTGGGACGATATTAAGTTTGATGATACCAATTATTATAAAATGGTTTACAAATAAAAAAAGAGGCAATTAAGCCTCTTTTTTGTGTTTAAGTATTTATTCTTCATCATTTTCATCATCGTTATCTGATGAATAATCTTCAGGTTCTTCTAATTTTGTTTGTTCTTTTTTAGGTAAAACTTTTCTATTTTTCTTCATCATTTCACCCACCTGATTGGATGCCGAGAATGAAGCTACCATGTTATTCAGCATCTCGCTTCCTGCTTGTGGAGAATTAGGTAATAAAATTAAATTAGAATTGGTATCAGCTCCAATTGCTTGTAAAGTATCATAATGCTGTGTAACTACAATTAATGCTGAAGCTTCCTGAGAATTGATTCCTACGCGGTTCAATACATCCACACTTTCTACTAATCCACGGGCAATTTCGCGTCTTTGATCTGCAATACCTTGTCCTTGTAATCTTTTACTTTCGGCCTCAGCTTTAGCTTTAGCTACAATTCTGATTCTGGATGCCTCAGCTTCAAATTCGGCTACTGTCTTTTCTCTGTCGGCAGCATTAATTCTGTTCATCGCATTTTTTACCTGAATATCCGGATCAATATCAGTTACCAGAGTGTTGATAATGGTATACCCATAAGTAGTCATCGCTTCATTTAATTCTCTTTTTACAGCAATGGCAATATCATCTTTTCTTTCAAAAACATCATCTAATTTTAATTTAGGAACTTCGGCACGAACTACGTCAAATACATAAGATGTAATTTGATCATGCGGATATTCTAATTTGTAAAAGGCATCATAAACAGTTTCTTTAACTACCATAAACTGAACGGAAACTTTTAGTTTAACAAACACATTGTCTTTAGTTTTCGTTTCAATAATAACGTCTAATTGCTGAATCTTAAGATTTACACGACCTGCAATTTTGTCAATTATAGGAATTTTTAATTGCAGTCCGGAATGTCTGATACTTAAAAATTTTCCAAAACGTTCCACAATCACCGCTGTTTGCTGTTTGACCGTAAAGAAAGAAGAGAGGAAAATAAAGAGCGCAATAAATAATAGAAAAATCATTGGAATATTCATGATATATAATTTAGTTAAAATTTCCCTGTTAAATTACAAAAAAACTTTAGGTTTGTGTCTGTTTAAAACACTTATTATGAAAAAGCTTACGTTATCTTTTCGTTTTCTATTGATTTCCTTAGGTAGTTTTGCTCAATATGGTTATCGCGATTCTAACAGAATTGGGATTACTGCTGGAATCAATCAGTTTACCTTAAATACCAATAATTTTGATACCAAACCCGAAACGGGATGGAATGCAGGGTTATCTATGAGAGGAAATTTTCATGATAACTGGGATATGGTGTATGGCATTCAGTTTTCTGAAAACAATTTTTCTGTGGCTACTGACCAATTGGTTTTAGGAAAAGAAGATGTGAATTATAAATTACCATCCGCACAAATTTCGTTACAACTCAGTTATATTTTAATTGAAAATCATTTATCATTTGAGTTTGGTCCTTTGGTTCAGATAAACGGAAAATACAAAGTAGAGTCAGGCAAAGAAAACAATATAATTTCAGGGACTACTTTACAAGCTAAAGACATTGTGGATATTTCTAAATTTAATTTTTATCCCACGGTTGGAATTACAGCAGGAGTGAAGCATTTTAGATTAAATGTTTCCTACCAATATGGAATTTCAAATATGCTGGGTAATTTGAATTCTAAAAATCTGGGATATAAGTTCAAAGGAAACCCAGGAGTTCTAAACGGAAATGTTATTCTTTATTTATAAAAAAAGTCCCGACAATTAATCGGGACTTTTTTAGTTTTATATGTTTTCAATTGCTTTTTGAATTCTTGAAATGGTTTCTTCTTTTCCAATGACTTCCACAATATCAAATAGGTGAGGGCCTTTTAAGGCTCCAACCAAACTCAAACGGAAAGGCTGCATTACTTTACCCATTCCAATTTCGTTTTTAGTTAACCAGTCTTTTACAATTGTTTCAATAGTTACAGAAGTAAAATCGGTGATTTCTTCTAGAACAGAAACTAATTCCTGCATTAAAGCTGGTGTTTCTGCTTTCCAGTTTTTCTTTGCTTTTTCATCATAAGAAGTTGGAGCTACAAAAAAGAAATCACTTAATTCCCAAAATTCAGATACAAAGTTTGCTCTTTCTTTGATTAACGATACAATTTTTGTAACTACTTCAAGAGCAGGAGTGAAGCCTTTTTCTTTTAAAATAACATCAAAATCTTCTGCTAATTTTAAATCTTCTGCCTGAATCAAATATTGGTGATTGAACCATTTGTTTTTTTCCGGATCAAATTTAGCTCCCGCTTTATGAACTCGATTCAAATCAAATGCTTCCACTAATTCTTCTAATGAAAATAATTCTTTATCTGTTCCGTCATTCCAACCTAATAAAGCTAAGAAATTAACAACAGCTTCCGGGAAGAATCCGTTTTCTCTGTATCCGGATGAAATTCCCTCTTGTGTTTTCCATTCTAAAGGAAATACTGGAAAGCCTAATTTATCTCCATCACGTTTGGATAATTTTCCATTTCCAACAGGTTTTAAAATCAAAGGTAAATGTGCAAATTCTGGAGCAGGCCATCCAAAAGCGTGATACAGTAAAACGTGCAATGGCATAGAAGGCAACCATTCTTCACCACGTATTACATGGGTAGTTTCCATTAAATGATCATCAACAATATTGGCTAAATGATAGGTTGGCATTCCGTCACTTTTAAACAAAACTTTATCGTCTAAAAGATTACTTTCAAATTTTACATGTCCACGAATGATATCCTTCAAATGTAAAATTTCATCTACCGGAGTTTTAAAACGAATCACATAATGTTCTCCGTTAGCAATTCTTTGTGCTGTTTCATCTGCAGAAATAACTAAAGAAGTATCTAATTTTTCTCTGTTGGTATGATTGTAAATAAAAGTTTTTCCTTGTTCTTCTTCAGATTTTCTATAAGCATCCAAAGCTTCTGGAGTATCAAAAGCATAATAAGCCCAACCGGAATTAATCAATTGGTCGGCATATTTCTTGTATAAATCTTTTCTTTCGCTTTGACGGTAGGGACCAAATTTTTCATTTTTTCCAATAGTTTCATCCGGAGCAATTCCTAACCATTCTAATGCTTCCATGATGTATTCTTCCGCTCCTGGTACAAAACGGTTTTGGTCAGTATCTTCAATTCTTAGAAAGAAGGTTCCACCGTTTTTTTTGGCAAACAGATAATTAAACAGGGCAGTACGAACTCCGCCAATATGTAAAGGTCCCGTTGGACTTGGTGCAAAACGCACACGAATTGGGTTTGACATTTGATATATATTTTATACAAAGATACAATTTTAGTCAAAAGTCATTAGTCGAAAGTCGTAAAGCTTTTAATTCAAAATCATAACTTTTGACTTTAGACTTTTGTCTTTCAAACTTATGTTTATAATTATTACTTTTATGGGTTATTAAAAAGCAAAATAAATTTGAATAGTTCCAATTTCATATATCAAAAATTAGAGGCTTTTATTAGAAAGTATTATCTAAACGAATTGATACGAGGTATAGTTTTCTTTATCGGTTTGGGTTTACTGTATTTTCTATTTACGCTTTTTATAGAATATTTTCTTTGGTTAAAACCTACTGCAAGAACTATTTTGTTTTGGACTTTTGTTGGAGTAGAAGTGATTTTATTGTTCCGTTATATTGTATTTCCCATTTTTAAATTGTTCAAATTCAAAAAGGGAATAGATTATAAGGAAGCTTCAGCCATTATAGGAAATCATTTTTCAGATGTAAAAGACAAGTTACTCAATTTTATTCAATTGTCAGATTCTGATATTCATCAGAATAAATCAGAATTGCTTTTGGCTTCTATTGAACAAAAAGCAAATGCTTTGCAACCAATTCCATTTAGTAAAGCAGTAAATTTCAACTCCAATAAAAAATATTTACCCTTAGCTATTGTTCCTGTTTTATTATTTGCTTCTTTTTATTTTTCTGGAAATAAAGGAATCATTACTCAAAGTTTGAATAGAATAGTTCATTTCAATGCTACTTTTTTACCACCAGCTCCGTTTGAATTTGTGCTTTTGAATTCTAATTTACAAACAGAACAAAACAAAGATTTTACTGTTAAGCTTAAAACCGTTGGAAAAATCGTTCCAGAAAATGCAATGATTTTCATAAACGACGAAAGTTATTTTATGGAAAGTACTAAAGCAGGCGAATTTGAATTCAAAATAGAAAAACCTACTCAGGACATTTCTTTCCATGTTGAAGGGAATGCTGTTTCTTCTCAGGAATATCAATTGAAAGTTATTGCCGTTCCTTCTATTTTAAATTTTGAAATGCAGTTAAACTTTCCTGCTCATCTCAATAGAAAAGCTGAAATTATCAAAGGAACCGGAAATGCTATTATTCCCGAAGGAACTAAAGTTACCTGGAAAATTAATACTCAATCTACTCAAAAAGTAGTTTTTTCGAACGCTAATTCAGTTTCTGAATTCAATAAATCTGAAAATAACTTCATTTTAGCTAAAAATATTAATGAAAATACAGATTATCAAATCATTAGCTCTAATAATGCTGTAGTTGACTATGAAAAACTGAATTATCAGTTAACGGTTATCAAAGATCAGTTTCCAACCATTACCGTTAACCAGGCACCAGACAGTTTAAAGCTGGCTACGAATTATCTTTTAGGAAAAATTTCAGATGATTATGGCTTACGCCAATTACAGGTTGTGTATTATGAATCGAATAAACCAGCAACTGCCAAACGTGGAACAATTGCAATTAAGTCAGGAGTTTTTGATCAGTTTGTATTTGCTTTTCCTGCTAATCTTCCTGTTCAGGAAGGTGTCAATTATGATTATTATTTTGAAGTTTTTGACAATGATGTGCTGCATCATTTTAAAAGCGCTAAGTCAGCAGTGTTTTCTAATCGAATAAGGACTGCACAAGAAAAACAAGATTTGGTTTTGCAACAACAATCTGATAATATTCAAGGTTTACAAAAATCTTTAAAAAGCCAGGATAAGCAATTTTCTCAATTAGATAAGATTCAAAAATCCGGAAAAGAAAAAGAAAATTTTGAATTTAATGATCAACAAAAGATAAATGATTTTATCCAACAGCAAAAAAAGCAAGATGAATTGATGCGTAATTTTATGGATAAAATGAAAAATAATTTAGATGATTCTAAAACTAAAAAAGAGGATGAGTTTAAAAAAGAATTAGAAAAGCGTTTAGAATCTAATAACGAAGAAATAGAAAAAAACAAGAAACTGTTAGATGAGTTAAAAGCTTTAAATGAGAAGATGAAGAACGAAGATTTACTTGATAAGTTGGATCAGTTCAAACAAAAAAGTAAAAATCAAGTTAAGAATTTGCAACAACTTGTTGAGCTTACTAAGAAGTATTACGTCCAAAAAAAGGCAGAACAAATTGCTGATAAATTAGATAAACTTTCAGATAAACAGGATAAGCTTTCGGAAAATGAAAAAGAAAATACACTTTCAAAACAAGAAGAAATTAATAAAGAGTTTGATAAAATTCAAGAGGATTTAAATGATTTAAAAAAGGATAATAAAGCGTTAAAAGCTCCTTTGGATTTACCTCAAGATGATAATACAGAAAAATCTATTGATACCGATTTGAATAAAGCTTCCGAAGAATTAAAGAATAAAAATTCTTCTAAAGCTAAACCGAATCAAAAAAATGCTGCTAAGAAAATGAAGTCCATGTCTAAGAAAATGGATCAAGGTATGGAAGGAGCAGAGATGGATCAAATGGAAGAAGATGTAAAAATGTTACGTCAGATTTTAGATAATCTATTAGCTTTTTCTCTTTCTGAAGAAGCCGTCATGTTGCGCTTTAAATCATTGAATAGTGCTTCACCAGCTTTTAATAAAAATATAAAATTGCAACAGGATTTACGTTTACAGTTCAAGCATGTTGATGATAGTTTGTTTGCTATGTCTTTGCGTAATCCTAAATTAACAGAAGACATTACTCGAGAAGTTGGCAATGTACAGTATAATGTAGATAAAGCATTAGAAACCTTATCCGATTCTCAAGTTTCAAAAGGAGTTTCTCATCAGCAATATGCAGTCGCTTCTGCTAATAAATTAGGGGATTTTTTAAGCGAAGTTTTGAATAATATGCAAATGTCTTTGTCCTCTATGGGACAAGGAAAACCAAAACCGGGTCAGGGTGAAGGGATGCAATTGCCGGATATTATTGCTAAACAGCAATCATTAGGAGACAAGATAAAGCAAGGGATGAAATCTGGTGAAGGTAAAGAAGGCAAAGGGAATGATAAAAATGGAAAGGATGCTGGAGAAGGTGAAGACGGGGAAGGAGATGCTAAAGCTATAATGGAGATTTACAAACAGCAAAAGGAGTTGAGAGATGCTCTGGAAAATGAATTGAAAAAGCAAGGTTTGGGTAATGGTGGACAAAATGCTTTGGACCAAATGAAGCAACTTGAAAAACAATTATTAAATAAAGGTTTTAAAAATGAAACGCTTCAGAAAGTAATGAATATTAAACAAGAATTATTGAAATTAAACAATGCTATTCAGCAACAGGGAGAAGAAAACAAAAGACAATCTCAAACAAATAATAAAGAGTTTAGTAATCAATCAAGGGCACTACCTAACAGCTTGTTAGAATATTTGAATAGTATAGAAATTTTAAATAGACAATCATTACCTTTGCGCTCCAATTTTAACCGTAAGGTTCAAGAATATTTTAAAACAAAATGATAAATTTTAACTACGAGAATGACTTTAATCTGGATAATGAAGAAGCAATTGCTTCATGGTTATCTGCTGTAATTGTATCTGAAAAAAAGAAAGAAGGTGAAATTAATTATATTTTTTGTGATGATGATTATCTGCATAAAATCAATCTTGAATACTTAAATCATGATACGTTGACAGATATTATTAGTTTCGATTATACGGTTGGTAATGAATTAAACGGAGATATATTTATTTCTGTAGAACGTGTTCAGGACAACGCTTCTGATTTTAATGTTTCTTTTGAAGAAGAATTAAAACGTGTATTGGTTCATGGTGTTTTACACTACTGTGGTTATAAAGATAAAGATGAAGAAAGTGAACGGTTGATGCGTTCAAAGGAAGATGAAAAAATTGCTATGTTCCACGTGGAACAATAAAGCTCTTTTTTGTCTTTCGATATAAAATGTTTCACGTGGAACATTTTAAAATTGAATATTGAAATGTCTCGTTTTCGAGACGGAATTTAAACTCGGGTTTTGATTTCAAAAATGTTTTTGAGATTAAAATTGCATCCCTGATTTCAGGGCAAATAATAAAAAAAATGTTTCTAGAAGAGTATGATGTAATTGTTGTTGGTGCTGGTCACGCAGGTTCAGAAGCTGCTGCCGCTGCCGCAAATTTGGGTTCGAAAACTTTGTTGGTTACAATGAGTTTGCAAAACATTGCCCAAATGTCTTGTAATCCTGCTATGGGTGGAATTGCAAAAGGTCAAATTGTTCGTGAGATTGATGCGCTTGGTGGTTATTCAGGAATTGTTTCTGATAGAACAGCAATTCAATTTAAGATGTTGAACAAATCAAAAGGACCTGCAATGTGGTCTCCTCGTGTTCAAAGTGACCGTATGCGTTTTGCCGAAGAATGGAGAATGATGTTAGAAGGAACTCCAAATCTTGATTTTTATCAGGAGATGGTTAAAGGTTTGATTATTGAAAATGGAAAAATAAAAGGAATCACTACTTCTTTGGGAGTTGAAATTAGATCCAAATCGGTGGTGTTGACCAATGGAACTTTCCTGAATGGATTGATTCATATTGGAGAAAAACAATTTGGTGGAGGTAGAGCAGGAGAGAGTGCGGCTCATGGAATTACCGAAGATTTGATCAAAGCAGGTTTTGAAGCAGGAAGAATGAAAACGGGAACACCTCCTCGTGTGGATGGTCGTTCTCTGGATTATTCAAAAATGAATGAAGAAAAAGGAGATGCAAAACCTTCTAAGTTTTCGTATTCAGATTTGACTGCGCCATTATCGCATCAGCGTTCTTGTTATATGACTTATACTTCACTTGACGTACATGATATTTTGCGTGAAGGTTTTGATCGTTCGCCAATGTTCAACGGACGAATTAAAAGTTTAGGACCAAGATATTGTCCTTCTATTGAAGATAAAATTAATCGTTTTGCTGATAAAGAACGTCACCAATTATTTGTAGAACCGGAAGGATGGAATACTTGTGAGGTGTATGTGAACGGATTTTCAACTTCACTTCCAGAGGATATTCAATTTAAAGCATTGAGTTCTGTTGCTGGTTTTGAAAAAGTAAAATTCTTTCGTCCAGGTTATGCAATCGAATATGATTATTTTCCACCAACACAGTTAAAACACACTTTAGAAACTAAATTAGTTGAAGGATTGTATTTTGCCGGACAAATTAATGGAACTACAGGTTATGAAGAAGCAGCTTCTCAAGGATTGATGGCGGGAATTAATGCGCATTTAAAAGCGCATGATAAAGCGCCGTTAATTTTAAAAAGAGATGAAGCTTACATAGGTGTTTTAATCGATGATTTAATTACAAAAGGAACTGAAGAGCCTTACAGAATGTTTACTTCTCGTGCAGAATACAGAACATTATTACGTCAGGATAATGCCGATTTTAGATTAACACCAATGTCGTATGAAATAGGTTTGGCTTCTGAAGCGCGTTTGCGTAGAATGGAGCGTAAGCTAAATGAATCGGAAAAGATGGTTGCTTTCTTTAGAGAAACTTCAGTTTCTGTTGCTGAAACAAATCCTATCCTAGAAGAAAAAGGAACTGCTCCAATTTCACAAGGGGATAAGATGTTTAAAATATTTTCTCGTCCGCAAATTGATTTAGAAGACATGATTAAGTTTGAAAAAGTTCAGGCTTACGTTGCCGAAAATGATTTAGACGAAGAAATTTTAGAACAGGCAGAAATCCAAGTCAAATATTCAGGTTATATTGAAAAGGAAAGAAACAACGCTGATAAATTGACGCGTTTAGAAGATGTGAAAATTCCAGCTGATTTTGATTATAATAAAATCAAATCGATGTCTATAGAAGCCAAACAAAAATTAAACAAGATTCGTCCTGTAACTATTTCACAAGCTTCAAGAATTAGCGGGGTTTCTCCTAGCGATATTTCAGTCTTGTTGATTTATATGGGTAGATAAAAAAGTAGTCAGTGTTCAGTAAGTTTTTTTTACTTTAAGTTGAACACTGATTTCTGATTACTAAAGTTATGTTCCACGTGAAACTACGGCCGTAAGCCTTGATATCACTGAAAAGTTTCGATTTAAAAAAACAAAAGGAGTAATAGATATTTTGATTTATTACTCCTTTTAAAAATTACAATAAATTTTAATGTATAATTTCGTCCTCGATTTAACTGAATACTAAAAAGACCACTAACCGCTAAAAAATGGATATTTCAAATAAAACACATTTCCTTACTGTAAAAGATCATTCTGTTTCTAAGGAAATTTTCGAATTGTATTATGATAAAGATTTGGATATGCTAATTACACATCCACAACCCAGGCTTGAAAATTTAGGTAAATATTACGAGAGTGAGGATTACATTTCGCATACCGATAATAAACGTTCTTTATTTGAAAAAGCATATCATTTTGTAAAAAGCATTGCTTTAAAAAACAAATTGAATTTAATCAATTCGCAACAAACTGCAAAAGGTCGAATTTTAGATATAGGTGCAGGAACAGGTGATTTTTTAACGGTTGCTAAAAATGACGGTTGGCAAACGGTTGGAATTGAACCGAGCGATAGAGCAAAAGGAATTGCAATTAACAAAGGAATTTCATTTGTTGAAAATTCAACTATATTAGAAAATAATTCGTTTGATGTTATTACCATGTGGCATGTTTTAGAACATGTTACAAATTTAGATTTTCAAATCAAAGAATTAAAACGTTTGCTAAAACCGGATGGAACTTTGATTGTTGCGGTTCCTAATTTTAAATCTTTTGATGCAAACCATTACAAAGAATTTTGGGCAGCTTTTGATGTGCCTATTCATTTTTGGCATTTTTCAAAAAAGGCAATCCAGATGCTTTTTGAAAAAGAGAATATGATTTTGAAAAAAGTACTTCCCATGAAATTTGATTCTTTTTATGTGAGTCTGCTTTCCGAAAAGTATAAAAATGGAAAAATGAATTTTGTTAAAGCTTTTTTTATAGGATTACAGTCTAATTGGAAAGCAAAACAAAATTTAGAGTATTCTTCATTGATTTACGTCTTAAAAAACAACTAAAACGCATTTTAAAGCTTTTTTACGGCTTTTTTTGGCGTTGAACGTGAATTATATTTGCCTTTTTTTGTTTTTGCTTTATTTCAAATGTATTTACTTCGTTTTTAATAAATTTAAATTATTGCTTTTGCTTGCAGCATAGCAAATGATAATAGTTTAAATTTTTGCCATTTTTTCAGTGTTTTTTAGGATGCTGTCTATTTTTTTATATTTTTGCTCACACACACATTTTTTAATTACAATTTAGTTCAAAATGAAATCAATGATTCACGAATACCAAAAAGGAAATATTTTTAATATGAATAAAAGAATATTATTAATGATCGCAATTTCTATTTCAGTTATTGCTTGTAATAAAACTACAGAAGAAGTTAAAGAAGTTAAAACAGCGTATGTAGATACTTCTGAATTGATGAAAGAATATACAGAAGCAAAAGATCTGGAAGCAAAATATAAAGCGCAATCAGAAGAAAAAGGAAGACAGTTAGACGCAGAGATAAAACGTTTTAAACAAGATGCTGCTAATTTTCAAAATCAAGCGCAAGCTAATGGTCAGGAATGGGCTCAAAAAAGAGCAGCAGAATTGCAAAAAAGAGAGCAGCAATTAGGTTATGCGCAACAAGCTTTAGCACAACAATTACAACAGGAAAGCGGTGCTGAGATGGATACCTTAATTTCAGGTATTAAAAAATTCATTAAAGATTACGGTAAGAAAAACGGTTATGCTTATATTTACGGTACTGGTGATGCAGCTTCTATCTTATATGCTGAAGACAAATACGATATCACTAAAGAAATTATTACAGCATTAAATGATAAATACAAATCTTCATCTAAATCAGAAGAAAAAGTTGAAGAAAAAGCTGAAGATAAAAAAGAAGAAAAAAAATAATCTGATTTAAAAGTCAAAAAAGCCTTCAATTCTAATTTGGATTGAAGGCTTTTTTATTTAATTTAGTTTTTATAATTCTTTTTAAGAAAAAACTTATACTAGTTATCTAATGCAAACCTTATCCGAAGCCGCAAAATATACTTTACAGTTTATCAATCAAACCCAACGTTCGGTTTTTTTGACAGGTAAAGCAGGTACGGGTAAGACTACTTTGCTGCGCGAAATTATTGAAACCACGCATAAAAATACTGTGGTTGTAGCACCTACAGGAATTGCGGCTTTAAATGCCGGCGGCGTAACGATTCATTCGATGTTTCAATTGCCATTTAGCGGTTTTATTCCTTCGCATACTGCTGAATCACAGTTTTCAGAAACGATAAAATTTGAAACAAAGGAAAGTTTGCGCAGGCATTTTAAAATGAATGGTTTGAAGAAATCAGTCATTCGGAATATGGAATTGCTCATTATTGACGAAGTAAGTATGCTTCGTGCCGATTTGCTGGATGCAATGGATTATATGATGCAAACGGTTCGGAAAAAAGCGACTCCTTTTGGTGGTGTACAAGTACTGTTTATTGGAGATTTATTGCAATTGCCTCCCGTAATTCGTGATGAAGAATGGCGTACTTTACGTAATTATTACCGTGGAAAATTCTTTTTTCATTCGCATGTTATTCAGCAATATCCGCCTTTGTATATTGAATTATCTAAAATTTTTAGGCAAACAGATTCTAGTTTTATTTCGGTTTTAAATAATTTAAGAAACAACCAAATCACGCCCGAAGATGTTCAGGTTTTAAATCAGTATGTCAAACCTGATTTTGATTTAAAGGCCAACAAAGGTTATATCACTTTAACGACTCACAATGCTAAAGCCGATGCAATGAATGCTCAAGCTTTGGAAGATTTAAAAGGAGAATTAATTACCTACACACCAGAAATTATAGGCGATTTTCCGGAAAAAATTTATCCTGTAGAATATAATTTGCAGTTGAAAGTGGGTGCCCAAATTATGTTTGTCAAAAATGATTTGAATTATGAGAAGAATTATTTTAATGGTAAAATGGGAATTATCAAATCGCTTTCCAGCCAGGAAATTCTGGTTCATTTTCCTGAAGAAAATAAAACTATAGAAGTAGAGCGTTACGAATGGCAAAACATTCGCTATAAAGTAGATCCTTTGACCAAGGAAGTGGAAGAGGAAGTTTTGGGAACTTTTGTGCATTATCCTATCAAATTGGCCTGGGCCATTACGGTGCATAAAAGTCAGGGTTTGACTTTTGATAAAGCTGCAATCGATGTTTCGCAGGTTTTTATGCCCGGACAAGCTTATGTGGCTTTGTCGCGTTTGCGTTCGTTAGAAGGCTTGGTTTTACTCTCTCCGTTACGTATGAATGGGATTTCTAACGACCAGGATGTGATGGATTATGCGCAAAATAAAGCTTCGGAAGAAGTTTTGAAAAATTCGTTGCATTTTGAAACCAAAAATTTCATTCATAATTATTTGATTAGCAGCTTTGATTGGCAGGATTTGGTACAAGAATGGCGCAATCATAAGTTCAGTTATTCGGATAAAACGGAAAGTTCCGCCAAATCTAAGAATGCACTTTGGGCAGCGAAACAATTGGAGAATATCGAAGCGCATTTGGATCCATCCAAAAAATTTATCCTACAACTGAATAAAATATTTGCCAATGAAACAGTCGATTTAATTCATGTTTCCGAAAGAATTCAGGCAGCCATTGCTTATTTTTTCAAACCCATGGACGAATTGGTTTTTGAGATTTTGTGGAAAATTGAAGAAGTAAAACGACTCAAGAAAGCCAAAGCTTATTTTGAAGAATTATCCGAATTAGAAGAATTACAATCCAAAGCCGTTTTGCGCTTGATGAAGGCCAAATTGTTAATGGAAACCGTGATTGCAAATGAGGCGATTTCGAAAGAAAAACTAAGTTCAGACGAAGTAAAAAAATACCTTTCAAGAAAAAAAGAAGCCATTCAAAATCAATTTAAAGAAGTTAATGTCACTTTGATTGAAGATGAAGAAGATTTGAACCGTTACACTTCGAAGAAAAAAGATAAAAAAGCACCCAAAAAATCGACTGTTGAAGAAACTTTTGATTTGTGGATAGCCAAAAATTCGATTCAGGATATTGCTGATATTCGAAAATTAACAGTTAGCACTATTCAAAGTCATTTGGTCAAATTAATTCAGGACAAAAGAATTTCCATTAGTGAAATTTTGCCTCAGGATAAAATTGATGAATTGGCGGAAGCTTTTAAATTTTACCAAGAAGAATCACTTACTCCGATGAAAGAACAATTTGGTGAGAAATACTCTTGGGAAGAACTGCGTATGTTTAAAGCGAGTTTGAATTAAAAAATCATTGCGAGGAACGACAGCTATCGGAACTAAACAATTTCACTTAAAGATTCTTTGTTGAAAAGTTTTTTAATTAAAAAAGCAATTTTTTATTTAAAACTAAAGTTTTTTTATATTTTTACAACATCAAATTATATAGTAAAAAAGCATAACAAAAATTACTATATAAAAAAACCCGCCTTTGAAAGACGGGCATTTTAAAACTAATCTAAAATCGTTTATTAGCACGGTAGATATTTAGAACAATACCGGAAAAATAAAAAAGGCATTCAGAAATAGTTTTCCAAGATGAAGGATCGTTAAAACTCATTTTAGAAAATTTAAAGTTAATAAATATGAACTTCTGAGGCCTTACAAATAACCACAGTTGGCGCTGTGGTTTTTTTATGTTCAGCTATCAGATACAAAGATTGTAAATTCTTACGGCAATTAAAAGCCAAACTTATTCACAATAACCCCTAGTTTTTAACAAAAACAGAAAACTAGTATTTTTTATTTATAAATTATAATTTACTGATATTCAATAATATAAAAAACAAAATACAGTGATTTTTACCGTAAAATATAGGGTTTATAAAATACAAAACAAGAAAAAAAACGAAAATTTTAAGCGTCAATAATCGCCATAAACGATTAACAAATTGTAAAACGATACAAAGTAAAATTCAAGATAAAACAGCTAATTATATTTGAGTTTTTCTTTCATTTTTTCGCTCTGATAGCTATCGGAACGAAGCAATCTCACTAACTGTTATACAGTGTTTGACTTTTGAAATGAGATTTCTTTGTGAATTTTTGCGTAATCACTAAATCATTTATTTTTTATACTTTTGCAAAAAATATTCTCACTTAAACCGTTTATAGCATGCAACTGTACAACACCTTAAGCGCAGAAGAAAGAGCTGAATTGATAGATCAAGCGGGTAAACAACGTCTTACGTTGTCTTTCTATGCGTATGCCAAAATTGAAGATCCCAAAAAATTTCGCGACGATTTATTTCTTGCCTGGAACGCACTGGATGCACTGGGTCGAATTTACGTTGCTCACGAAGGTATTAACGCCCAAATGAACGTTCCTGCCGAAAATTTTGAAGCTTTCAGAGAAACGCTGGAAGTTTATGATTTCATGAAAGGCATTCGTTTGAACGTAGCCGTTGAGCAAGATGATCATGCTTTTTTAAAATTAACCATCAAAGTGCGCCACAAGATTGTTGCTGACGGACTAAACGATGATACTTTTGATGTAACCAACAAAGGGGTACACCTTAAAGCGAAGGAATTCAATGAAATTCTGGAAGACCCAAACACCATTGTGGTTGATTTTAGAAATCACTACGAAAGTGAAGTCGGTCATTTTAAAGGTGCTATCACTCCAGATGTAGAAACTTTTAGAGAAAGTTTACCTATTATCAATGAGCAACTTCAAGATTTTAAAGAAGACAAAAATCTAGTAATGTATTGTACTGGTGGAATTCGTTGTGAAAAAGCCAGTGCTTATTTCAAACATCAGGGTTTTAAAAATGTGTTCCAACTAGAAGGCGGAATTATTAATTATGCCAAGCAAATTGAAGAAGAAGGTTTAGAAAGTAAATTCATTGGAAAAAACTTCGTTTTCGATAATCGTTTAGGGGAAAGAATTACCGATGATATCGTTTCGCAATGCCATCAATGTGGAAAACCTTGTGACAATCATACCAATTGTGCTAATGATGGTTGTCATTTATTGTTTATCCAATGTGATGATTGCAAGGCTGCTATGGAAAATTGTTGTTCAGTAGAATGTCATGAAATTATCCATTTGCCTTGGGAAGAACAATTGAAATTAAGAAAAGGAAAACAAGTAGGAAATAAAGTATTCCGAAAAGGAAAATCAGAAAGTTTAAAGTTCAAACATTCTGGAGAACTAACGGATATAGCTTTGGCAACAGCTCCTAAAACCAACGATATTCGTCAGAAGATAAAAGTAAAAAAGATTTTAGTAGGTAAAGCAGAGCATTATTATGTGAAAGCTCAAATTGGACTTTTTACTATTGAAAATCAAGAATTAAATTTAGGAGACAAAATTTTAATTTCCGGACCTACAACTGGAAATCAGGAATTGGTTTTAGAAAAAATGTTTGTAAACGGATACGAAGGAATTCAGGCTGTAGCAGGTGATAAATTGACTTTTGCGGTACCATTTAGAATTCGTCTATCGGATAAATTATACAAGATTTTAGACTAAAAAAACATTGTTCAAAATACCTTCAAAAGCCTGTTTCAAACTATTTGAAACAGGCTTTTTTTATAAAAATTTTAATCTTTTGGAAAATTTAAGCCCTTGCAAGTTAAGATTAAAAAATACTATCTTTACGGATTAAACGTTTTAAGAACTTAAGTTGTGCTGGTCACAACACTACATATAAAATTATGGCATGTGCAAGTTGTTCAACTTCTGATGGTGGCGCACCTAAGGGTTGTAAAAATAATGGGACTTGCGGCACCGATAGCTGCAACAAATTAACGGTTTTTGATTGGCTTTCAAATATGAGTTTGCCTAATGGCGACGCTCCTTTTGATTGTGTAGAAGTCCGTTTTAAAAATGGAAGAAAAGAATTTTATCGCAATACCGAAAAATTAACTTTAAGCATGGGAGACATTGTAGCCACAGTGGCTTCTCCTGGGCATGATATCGGTATTGTTACTTTGACTGGCGAATTAGTCCGTATCCAGATGAAGAAAAAAGGAGTAGATCCTAATAGCAACGAAGTTCCAAAAGTGTACCGCAAAGCTTCTCAAAAAGACATTGATATCTGGTCAGCGGCCAGAAACAGAGAAGAACCAATGAAAGTGCGTGCCAGAGAATTGGCTATTCAGCATAAATTAGAAATGAAAATTTCAGATATCGAATTTCAGGGTGACGGATCCAAAGCAACTTTCTATTACACCGCAAATGATCGTGTTGATTTCAGATTATTAATAAAGGATTTTGCTAAGGAATTCAGTACCAGAGTCGAGATGAAACAAGTAGGTTTTCGTCAGGAAGCGGCCCGTTTGGGAGGAATTGGTTCCTGTGGACGCGAATTATGCTGTTCTACCTGGTTAACTGATTTCAGAAGTGTGAATACCTCGGCGGCACGTTACCAGCAATTGTCTTTGAATCCTCAAAAATTAGCCGGACAATGCGGGAAACTGAAGTGTTGTTTAAACTATGAATTAGACACTTATATGGATGCCCTGAAAGGATTTCCTGAATTTGAAACCAAATTAGTAACCGAAAAAGGAGATGCTGTTTGTCAAAAACAAGATATTTTCAAAGGCCTAATGTGGTTTGCTTATACCAACAATTATGCTAACTGGCATGTTTTAAAAATTGATAAGGTCAAAGAAATTATTGCAGAAAATAAGCTGAAAAAGAAAGTTTCTTCTCTTGAAGATTTTGCATTAGAAGTAACGCAGGAAGTTGAAAAAGACTTTAATAATGCGATGGGGCAGGAAAGTTTAACCCGTTTTGATCAGCCTAAAAAGAATAAAAGACACAATAAAAAACCTAAAAAAGCAGTTGAAAATGCTGCGGGTGGTCCCAACAATAAAAAACAAACGAACAAACAAGGTAATAAACCGGCTCAAGGCAATCAGGCTCCTCAAGCCCAACAAAAACCCGCTGGTGAAAAAAAGCCTAAAGGACCCAGAAAACCTATAATTATTAAAAAGAATGAAACTAAAAAATAGCATTTTACTACTTTTAGTTAGCCTGATTTTTTTTTCATGTGATGAAAAAAGAGTTTTTGATGAATATAAATCCGTGGGAAGTGCCTGGCATAAAGACAGTATTGTTTCTTTTAGTTTACCTGAATTAGATTCAACAAAGCGATACAATCTTTTTATAAACATCAGAGATAATAATAATTATCCGTTTAACAATCTTTTTTTGATTGTAACTTTAGAAAAACCAAATGGTTATACTAAAGTGGATACCTTAGAATATCAAATGGCTGCTCCTGACGGAACTCTTTTAGGAAACGGATTTACAGATATAAAAGAAAGCAAATTGTATTTTAAAGAAAATGTAAAGTTCAGGGGAAAATATAAACTTAATATAAAACAGGCGGTAAGAGAAGGAGGTAAAGTTCCCGGAGTTACCCAATTAGAAGGAATTACCGAAGTAGGTTTACGAATTGAAAAAAAAGAATAAATAGTTATGGCAACTAATAAAAAAACAAATACAACTCGCGATTTTAAGTATTACAATAAAAAATTCTGGACACTTTTTATTTATGGAATGGGAGCTATTGTACTTTTTTTCCTGTTTGCTTCCTGGGGGCTTTTTGGTTCCATGCCTTCATTTGAAGACTTAGAAAATCCGGATTCTAATCTGGCTACCGAAATTATCTCTTCAGACGGAGTGGTTATTGGAAAATATTTTCAAACCAATCGTTCGCAGTTAAAATACTCTGATTTGCCTAAAAACCTGGTAGACGCCTTAGTAGCTACCGAAGATGAGCGTTTTTATGAACATTCGGGTATTGACGGTCGTGGTACACTGAGAGCTATTTTTACTTTAGGAACTAATGGTGGTGCGAGTACTTTAACTCAACAATTAGCTAAGCAACTTTTTCATGGTGAAGGGTCAAAATTTTTACCATTTCGTATTATTCAGAAAGCTAAAGAATGGATTATTGCTATTCGTTTAGAAAGACAATACACTAAAAATGAAATTCTTGCGATGTATTGTAATGTATACGATTTTGGTAATTATGCTGTAGGAGTGAGTTCAGCTGCACATACTTATTTTTCAAAATCCCCAAAAGAATTAACTGTTGATGAATCAGCAATTTTGGTTGGAATGTTTAAGAATTCAGGTTTGTATAATCCGGTAAGAAATCCTGTAGGTGTAAAAAACCGAAGAAACGTGGTGCTTGCGCAAATGGAAAAAGCCAATATGATTTCTAAATCTGAAAAAGAAAGATTGCAGGCTTTACCTATTACGCTGCATTTTAAATTAGAGAGTCACAGAGAAGGAACTGCAACCTATTTTAGAGAATATTTACGTGATTACATGAAAAAATGGGCCGAAACGAATAAAAAAGCAGACGGTACAGATTATGATATTTACAAAGACGGATTAAAAATATATACCACCATTGATTCCAGAATGCAACAGCATGCAGAAGAAGCTGTAAAAGCACACATGGCAAATCTTCAGGAGCAGTTTTTTATTGACCAGAAGAATAATAAAAATGCACCATTCGTTAATATTTCTGAAAAAGAGACCAATCGTATCTTAAAACAGGCAATGAAAGCGTCAAATCGATGGTATGTGATGAAATCAATGGATAAGTCTGAAGATGAAATTATAGAGTCTTTCAGTAAAAAAACAAAAATGACTGTTTTTACATGGAAAGGAGAGAAGGATACCATTATGACACCTTTAGATTCCATTCGTTATTACAAACATTTTTTACAGAGCGGATTGATGGCTATGGAACCGCAAACAGGTAACATAAAAGCATGGGTTGGTGGAATTGATTATAAATATTTCCAGTACGATCACGTAGCACAAGGAGCAAGACAGGTAGGTTCTACTTTTAAACCATTTGTATATGCTACCGCTATTGAACAACTGAATATGTCTCCTTGCGATTCCATTATTGATGCGCCATTTACAATTCCTGTAGGACGTCATCATGTCACCGCAACCTGGACTCCAAGAAACTCTAATAACACTTATCTGGGAATGGTAACTTTGAAAAAAGCACTGGCCAATTCGATTAATACTGTTTCGGCTAAATTAATTGACAAAGTAGGACCGGAAGCAGTTATTAAATTAACCCATAAGCTGGGTGTTAAAACCAGCATCCCTGCACAGCCTTCTATTGCACTTGGAGCAGTAGATATTACAGTGGAAGAAATGGTAGCAGCTTACAGTACGTTTGCAAATCAGGGAGTATATAATAAACCTCAGTTTTTATCCAGAATTGAAGATAAAAGCGGAGTAGTTATCTATGAACCTATTCCGGAATCGCATGATGTGCTGAATAAAGACATTGCCTTTGCCGTTATCAAATTACTGGAAGGGGTTACCGAAGGTGGTTCAGGGTCAAGATTGAGAACACAGTACGGAGGAAACGGAGACAAACGCTGGACGGGTTATCCGTATATGTTTACTAATCCTATTGCAGGTAAAACAGGTACTACACAAAACCAGTCTGATGGATGGTTTATGGGAATGGTTCCTAATCTTGTAACAGGAGTATGGGTTGGATGCGAAGATCGTTCGGCACGTTTTAAAAGTATAACTTATGGACAGGGTGCTACTGCAGCATTACCTGTATGGGGATATTTTATGAAGTTATGTTATCAGGATCCCGATTTAAAAATTTCGAAAAAACCATTTGACCGCCCTGCAAATCTTTCAATAAAAGTAGACTGTTATCAGGCACCAAAAGTAAAAGATACTACTGCTGTTATTCAGGATACTGATGAATTTGAATTTTAAAATAAATAAAAAAATAGCTTCTCAACAGGAAGCTATTTTTTTGTTTATCAACGAATGCGAATATTGTTTTTTCTTTTGAAAATAAAGCCTTATTTTTAAGAATCAAAAGCAATCCATTTCGATATGATTAATAAAAAAGTAAATTCGGTTCAGGAAGCACTTCAGGATATTCAAGATAATTCAACCATCATGTTAGGCGGTTTTGGATTGTGTGGCATTCCTGAAAATTCTATTGCCGAATTAGTCCAAAAAGAAACTAAAAACCTCACTTGTATTTCTAATAATGCAGGTGTTGACGATTTTGGTTTGGGTTTGCTTTTGCAAAAAAAACAAATCAAAAAAATGATTTCTTCCTATGTTGGCGAAAATCACGAGTTTGAACGTCAGATGCTTTCTGGCGAGCTCGAAGTAGAGTTGATTCCACAAGGAACTTTAGCCGAACGTTGTCGTGCCGCTCAAGCCGGAATCCCCGCTTTTTATACTCCGGCAGGTTATGGAACCGAAGTTGCCATTGGCAAAGAAACCAGAGAATTTAACGGAAAAATGCATGTAATGGAATTGGCTTTCAGTGCCGATTTTGCCATTGTAAAAGCATGGAAAGGCGATACTGCCGGAAATCTAATTTTCAAAGCTACGGCCCGGAATTTCAATCCCTGTATGGCCGGAGCTGCAAAAATTACCATTGCTGAAGTCGAAGAATTGGTCGAAGCAGGAACTTTAGATCCCAATCAAATTCATATTCCGGGCATTATGGTGCAGCGTATTTTTCAGGGAGAGAAGTATGAAAAAAGGATTGAGAAACGTACTGTTCGAAAAAGAGAATAGAATAAAGAAACTAGAGAAAAGAAACTAGAGAAAAGAAATAGTGTTCAGCTTGAATAAAACTTAAATGACTTTTATGTATCAAAAATATAATTATGGCTTTAACAAAAGAAGATATCGCAAAACGAATTGCTCAGGAACTTAAAGACGGCTTTTACGTTAATCTGGGAATAGGAATACCTACGCTCGTGGCAAATTATATACCGGAAGGAATAAACGTTGAAATACAAAGCGAAAATGGCGTTTTAGGGATGGGTCCGTTTCCTTTTGAAGGCGAAGAAGACGCTGACCTTATCAATGCGGGCAAACAAACTATTACCACGCTTCCTGGTGCAAGCTTTTTTGATTCTGCAATGAGTTTTGGAATGATTCGCGGTCAACACGTTGATTTAACGATTCTGGGCGCTATGGAAGTGGCTGAAAACGGTGATATTGCCAACTGGAAAATTCCCGGAAAAATGGTCAAAGGTATGGGAGGGGCGATGGATTTAGTGGCTTCGGCCGAGAATATCATCGTAGCGATGATGCACGTCAATAAAGCAGGAGAAAGTAAAATTTTAAAAAAATGTTCGTTACCCTTAACAGGCGTTGGATGCGTAAAAAAAATAGTAACTGAGCTAGCCGTTATGGAAATCACTCCCAAAGGAATTAAATTGCTCGAAAGAGCCCCAGGCGTTTCGGTAGAATATATTATCGCTTCTACGGAAGCCAATTTAATCATTGAAGGAGAAATTCCGGAGATGATAATTGATTAAAAATATAAACCGCAGATTTACAGGTTTTTAAAAATAACCTGCGAATCTGCGGTAACTTTTTTTTGTATTAGAATCTAAGTGACTTAGCAACTTAGAATCTCACATTATAAATTCTCAAAGAAATCATTTCCTTTATCATCAGTAATAATAAAAGCAGGGAAATCTTTTACTGTGATTTTACGAACGGCTTCCATGCCTAATTCTTCAAAGTCAACTACTTCTACTTGCAAAATATTATCCTGAGCTAAAATCGCTGCCGGTCCTCCGATAGATCCTAAATAGAATCCGCCGTAAGTTTTACAGGCATTCATCACATCTTTAGTACGGTTTCCTTTAGCAAGCATTACCATGCTTCCACCATTTTTCTGGAATTCTTCTACATAGACGTCCATACGTCCTGCGGTTGTAGGTCCAAAACTTCCTGAAGGCATTCCGTCCGGAGTTTTAGCCGGTCCAGCATAATATACGGGGTGATTTTTAAAGTATTCCGGCATTGGTTTACCAGCATCCAATAATTCTTTGATTTTAGCGTGTGCAATATCACGGGCAACAATCAAAGTTCCGTTTAGTTTCAAACGCGTTTTAATTGGGTATTGCGATAATTTTTTAAGGATATCAGCCATTGGCTGGTTCAAATCAATTTCAACCGCTTCCTCCAAATGTGGTGGTGTTTCAGGCAATAATCGTTTTGGATTTATTTCTAATTGTTCTACGAAGATTCCGTCTTTGGTAATTTTACCTTTGATGTTTCTGTCTGCTGAACAAGAAACTCCTAATCCTACCGGACAGGAAGCAGCATGACGTGGCAAACGAATCACACGAACATCATGTGTAAAATATTTTCCTCCAAATTGTGCTCCAATAGCACTTTCCTGACAAATTTGCTGTACTCTTTTTTCCCATTCCAAATCACGGAACGCCTGACCTGCCATGTTTCCAGTAGTTGGTAAATTATCAAAATAACCTGCAGATGCTTTTTTAACGGCGGCTAAATTTGCTTCGGCAGAAGTCCCTCCAATTACTAAAGCCAGGTGATACGGTGGACAAGCCGAAGTTCCTAAATCCATGATTTTTGCACGAATGAAAGCATCCATAGATTTTTCATTCAATAAGGATTTGGTTTGTTGGTACAAATAGGTTTTGTTAGCCGAACCGCCACCTTTTGCTAAAAACAAGAATTCATAAGAAGCTCCTTTTTTCGAATAAATATCAATCTGTGCCGGAAGATTAGAACCTGAATTCTTTTCTTCAAACATGCTGATAGGTACAATCTGTGAATAACGAAGGTTTCTTTCCTGATAGGTGTTAAAAATCCCTTTAGAAAGCCATTCGGCATCATCAACACCTGTATATACGTTTTCTCCTTTTTTAGCCATTACAATCGCTGTTCCGGTGTCCTGACACGAAGGTAGTTCACCATCTACTGCTACGGCTGCATTTTGTAACAGATTATAAGCTACAAAACGATCATTGTCCGTTGCTTCAGGATCGTCCAGAATAGCTCTTAATTTTTCCAAATGTGAAGTCCGCAACATAAAAGAAACATCTTTCATCGCTTCCTGTGAAAGCAATTCCAAACCTTTTGGGTCAACGGTCAGTATTTCTCTGTCACCTAGTTTTTCTACTTTTACGTAATCAGAAGTAATTTTTCGGTATTGAGTATCGTCTTTTAAAATTGGATAAGGATCCTGATATATAAAGTCCATGAGTATTTTATTTTTTTGGCAAAGATAAAAATTATTTAACGTAGGCACAGTCTTTTAATAGCTGCTATTCTTTCGTAAAATCAGACATTTTGTTATAAAATCAAACAAAAAGAGATGATATTTGTCAAATACCACCTCTTAGTTTGTATAATTAATCTTTTGAAAATTAGGCTAATAAGCTCGTTACTAAAAAAAGAATAAGCAATCCTATCGCGATGTATTTGGTGTATTTTGACATTTTGTTAGTTGGTTTAATGATTAATAAATGTTTTTTTTTCAAGAAATCAAAAGAATGAAAAATTGATTGAAAATCCTAAAATTATTTTCAGATAAATCCGTTGAGATAATCAAATCTATTTAGATGAGAGTCGTAGGCTCGGTATATTAAATTTAAAAAAACCAACTTGCCACAAAAATCGCCGTAATCACACAAATTAAATCAACTAATAACATGATAGGCAAGGCATAACGGGTATTTTTGATGTTTACAGAACCAAAGTAAACCGCAATAACATAGAACGTACTTTCGGCACTACATTGAAAAATACTACTCAGTCTTCCGGTTAGAGAATCGGCACCAAAGGTGTTCATTGAATCAATCAAAAATCCTCTTGATCCTGCTGAACTAAATGGTCTTAACATCGCTACAGGCAAAGCATCTGTAATTTGTTTATTGACACCCATATTCGAAAAAACAAAAGCAATCCCATTGCTAATGATTTCAAATAAACCACTGTTTCTGAATAACGAAATAGCGACTAACATCCCTAAAACATAAGGAAAAATAACCACTCCGGTTTTCACACCATTATTCGCTCCCACAACAAAAGCATCAAAAACGGTCGTGCCGGATTCGGCAAATTTCCTCTCTTTAAAAAAGGAAAAGATTAAAGTAAAAACGATGATGGCTACCAATATTAATGCTGAAAGATTAGAAGTAAAATAGTTTTTACCTATTAAATCCAAATGATTCACATACATTAAAAGGCCGATGATGGCTGCAATTAAAGTGATTAAAGCCAATACCAGAGAAGCACTTTTGAAATTGATTTTTTGTTTGACCCCAACAATTAAAAAAGCTGCAATTGTACCAATAAAAGAAGTAATGATACAAGGTAACATCACATCAGCAGGATTTGCCGCACCAGCTGCCGCGCGATATCCAATAATAGAAGTTGCAATTAAAGTTAGTCCCGAAGCATGCAAACACATAAACATAATTTGGGCGTCACTGGCTCTGTCTTTTTCAGGATTGAGTTCCTGCAAACTTTCCATCGCTTTAAGTCCAAAAGGCGTTGCAGCCGAATCCAGTCCCAGAAAATTAGCAGCAAAATTTAAGGTCATATACGATATTGACGGATGATTTTTAGGAATAGTTGGAAACACTTTTACAAATACGGGACTCAAAACAACAGCCAGTTTTCCGGATGCTCCCGAGATGATTAAAAGCTCCATCAAGCCACAGAAAAAAGCCAGATAAGCAATCAACGGTAAAATCAAATCAACTAAAGTACTTTTACAGGTAGGTAATAATCCATCCGATTTTTGAACACCGCTGTAAATTTTTACCGTTTTTGCAGAATAAACATAAGTAGTATCCGGATTTGAAGTAATATTGTTAATGACCATCGTTTTATCGGGAGCTTTTTCTATACTGTCTTTTATAAAAACAGGCAATTGATCGATGTATTTTTCAGAAATTAAAATAGGTTCATCTTTCTTACCATTTAGTACATGATCAATCGTGTAACTGTTTCCAGTAAATAAACTCACTACAATAAAAATAATCGACGAAATAAATATTACTAACCAGAATCTACTTAATACCATAATTTATAATTTTTGTAAATGTAAATATTTAACCGCAAAGTTCACAAAAGGTTTTCTCAAAGGACACTAAGAAATAATTTGTTGTTTTTTATTTCGGTTTAAATAATATTTAATTACGAAGACAAGCATAGTTAATTGTTGAAATAATAGTGTATACGCTCCATAAACTAACATTTCTGGGGCATTTATGAATACAATTGCAAAATAACCAATAGTAAGTATATTCAATGAAATAATAACTAGGTGTTTTTTGTAGAAATAAATTATGGGAGTAAATAGAATTGAAATAAATATTATTGATAACCAGATGCTATCAATAATAGAAAGTAATTCTAGTTTAAAAAGTTTTATATTATCATAAAAATCTTGATATAAATATCTCGATTCATATGTTATAGTACTTGTTTCGAATCCACAGCCTATTACTGAATTTTCATAAAAAGGAAACGTTAATCCAATAACTCCCAATATATATAAAGCATATAATATTTTCTTTTCCATAATGGTTGATTACACATGAATAATCTCATCGTCAATCAATAAATCTTCTCTTCTAAGGCGGAGGAAAATTTGTGCTACGGCAATGGTGTCTTTTTCGCAATAGGTTACAATGCGGTCAATGTCTTTGTCTACATAAAAAACGTGTCCTACCTGACTGCCGTCGATATCGCCTTTGGGAGAAGGAATCCCCAGAACTTTACACATCAGTTTTAAAGAAGTGAAATGTTTGTAATCGCCAAATTTCCATAATTCTAAAGTATCTAAATGTGGAATTTCCCAAGGTTTTTTTCCAAATAAATTCAGTTTGTCCGGAATTGCAATTTGATTGATAATCATTCGACGAGCTAAAAACGGGATGTCAAATTCTTTGGCATTATGTCCGCACAAGACATGTTGCGGTCCGTTGAAATGATTGTTTAATAAATTGCTGAAGTCTTTGAGGATTTTCTTTTCTTCTCCAAAAAAAGAAGTCACCCTAAAGTTTCTGATGTCATTTTTATTGGCAAAAAAACCAACAGAGATACAGACAATTTTTCCAAACTCAGCCCAAATTCCGGCACGGTCATAAAATTCTTCAGCTGAAAAATCATCCTTACGCTGGTATTGCGTTTTTTGCTCATACAAGGTTTTCATTTCATCGTCTAATGAATTGAAATCCGCTGTTTCAGGAACCGTTTCTATATCCAGAAAAAGGATGTTGTTGAGGTTGATTTTTTCTATCATGTGTTATTTTTTGGTTTGTTGAAGCATTTTATAGGTTTCTTCTAAATAAATATAGAAATCATCGCTGTGCGGCGAACCGTTTGTACTGTGCTTACTCTGATGTCCCAGTCTTACAATAATTAATTGATCCTCGGGAATAATAATGACATATTGCCCTAAATGACCCCGCATATAAAATACTTTTTTGTTATGAAAATTACTTAACCACCAGCCATAACCATATTCCGGAGAAATCTCAAATCGAGGGTTTACTGATTGGGCAACAAAAGCGCTATCCAGAATTTGTTTTCCGTTCCATTTCCCATGATGCAAATACAGTTTTCCAAAACGGGCAAAATCTCTGGCGTTACTGGCAATGCAGCAATAGGCTTTTACCATTCCGTTTTCACTATCCGTTTGCCAGAGCGCATCACTTTCGGCTCCCATTGGTTTCCAAAAAGATTGAGAAACATAATCCGCCAGATTTTTCGCTGTCGCTTTTTCAATACACATGGCTAAAAGTTGGGTGTTTCCACTCAGGTATTTGAATGATTTTCCGGGTGCTTCGATGCCTTTTAAACCCAGAATAACTCCTTTTAGATTATCATCAAAATAGGCACGGGTGGTTATTGAAAACGGACTGTAGTAAGACTCATCCCAGTCTAATCCCGAAGCCATGGATGCTAAATCACCTACGGTCATAGTTGCGGATTTTCCGGTTTTAAATTCCGGGAAAAAATCAGAAACTTGCTGGTCTAAGCTTTTAATTTTACCTTCCATTATGGCTTTTCCTAAGCAAGCTGTTACAATACTTTTGGCCATAGAAAAAGAATTGGATTTAGAATCTTTAGAGTAATTATTATAATAACTTTCGTGCCGGATGCTATCGTTTTTGATTATTAAAAATGCAACTGTACCAATGTCTTTATGCAGTTTTTCAAGCTTTTCGGTCGCTTTAATCTGGTTGTAGTTTTTAGCAATTTTCCAGGGTTGTGCTACGCTACTGTTGGCAATTGTTCTGTTATCAAAGTATTTATAATCGTCTAAAAATGCTGTTTTATGTCCGTTTAAATAAGTTACCCGAACGGCTTTAAATAAATAATCAATGTTGAAAACATAGAAAACAATTTCTACAAGGAGTATCAAAGCAATCAATCCGATTAAGAGTCTTTTTAGCCATTTCATGATGTAATGCTTTAGGATTCAGTACGAATTTACATAAATTAAGCCTTTCTTTTGGAATCGTTTTTTATTTTCTTAGAACAAACTTTGTTGGCTTGTTGGATTTTCATGTTCCAATAACCATTTTTTTCGCCATAAACCACCGGCGTAACCTGTTAAAGAACCATCAGTTCCAATAACTCTGTGGCAGGGAACCACAATCCAAAGCGGATTTTTCCCATTGGCGGAAGCCACAGCCCTAATGGCTTTGACATCGCCCAGTTTTTTGGATAAATCTAAGTAACTCATCGTTTTTCCAAAAGGAATTTCCCGCAAAGCCTGCCATACTTTTTGTTGAAATTCGGTTCCCTGCGGGTTCATTTTAAAAGTGAAATCAGTTCTTTTTGCTTCGAAATAGTCTCGAAATTGTGCAACGGCTTCTTGTAAAACAGCCGGAATTTCGGAACTAATTTCGCCTTCATCAGTAATCGAAATTATTGAAATTCCATTTTCATCACCTGTAATTTCAGCAATTCCTAAAGGGGTTTGGATATAAACAGTTGATTTTTCGTTAGTACTCATCTTTCAGGTTTTGTTTTGTTAGAAATTGTATGGCTAATTTCGAAATTTCCGATGGATTTCCTTTTGGTGTAACCAATAAAATATCGGTAAAATGATGTGCTTTTTTAAGTTCTAAAAATTCCAATTCCGGATAATTATGACTTTTCATTATTGCCGTTGGCACAATTGAAATTCCCAGTCCGTTTTTGACTAATTGAATTATCGATGAAATGTTATTTGATTCGTGAACTACTTTGGGTTTAAAACCATATTGGGCACAAATTTCTAATAAAGAATCATAGAAATAAGGCGCATATTGTTTGTTAAAAAACACAAAAGTTTCCTCTTTCAAATGTACCAAATCTTCTTCGGATGTGATGTTATATTTATTTTGATTAAAGACTAACGAAAAACTATCTTTATACCACAATCGGGAGTCAATTTTTGGTGAATGCAAGGGTGCACGGATGATTCCAAAATCTATTTTTCCTTCTTCTAAAGCAGCAATCTGTTTGACTGTGGGTACTTCGTACAATCTGAAATTGACAAATGGATATTGAGCTGACAAAAACTGAATTAATGCCGATATATCTCCCGAAAAAGTCGAACTTACGTAGGCAATTCGGAATTCGCCGCTTTGATTCTCACTGATTTTTTTGGTGGTAGCATTGATTCGCTCCAGGTTTTGAACCAATTCCTGAATTTCCTTTTGGTAATATTTTCCGGCATCGGTAAGGATTACCCGTTTGTTATTCCGCTCAAAAAGTGTCGCTCCCAGTTCTGTTTCTAATTCTTTAATTTGCCGGCTCAAGGGCGGTTGCGAAATAAATAGTTTATCGGCAGCGCGAACAAAGCTGAGTTCCTCGGCTAATTTCAGGAAATATTTTAAGTGCCGTAATTCCATAAATACTTTTTAGGTATTAATAATTGACAAAATAAGTATTTTTAAGTCATATATAAAAATTATAGGTTTGTAAAAAAAACCAAGAATTATGAAAAAGTCAACAGTAACAGAAATCAGAGAACGTTTTGACAATGAGGTAGAACGTTTCTCGAATTTAGAAACCGGTCAGGTAGCTACAATGGATGCTAAAATTGCATTAGAATTGATTACCTGCACGGCAAGAGCTATAAAACCGGGAGCAAAAACCATTTTGGATTTAGGGTGTGGTGCCGGGAATTATACGTTGAAAATGCTTTCTAAAGTACCCGATTTAGAGTGTACTTTAATCGATTTGAGTCAGAATATGTTAGACAAAGCATTTGAACGTGTTTCTGAGGCAACAACTGCCAAAGTGGAGACGATACAAGATGATATTCGGAATGTCGAATTGCCTGACAACAAATATGATATTATTTTGGCAGGAGCCGTTTTGCATCATTTACGTGATGATTCCGATTGGGAATTGGTATTTCAAAAATTGTATGACAGCTTAACACCGGGAGGTTGTTTCTTCATTTCAGACTTGGTAACTCAGGATCATCAAGCGGTAAATCAATTGACCTGGAAAATGTATGCCAATTATTTAAAGCAACACGGTGGGGAAGAATACCAACAAAAAGTATTTGATTATATCGAAAAAGAAGATACACCAAGATCGATGACCTATCAATTGAATTTAATGAAAAAAGTAGGTTTTTCTAGCACTGAAATTTTACATAAAAATGCTTGTTTTGGTGCTTTTGGAGGGATAAAGTAGTTTGCTGTAAAGGGCAAAAATATGTTGTTTATAAATGTAAAAACCATTCGATTTCCCGAATGGTTTTTGTGTATGTAGCCCTGATGGCAGCGGCAGCCTTTTATGGAGGCGTTCGCCATAAAAGCTATAGCGTACAGCAGGAATAGCTTCTTATTTTAAATTTGAATAAATATAGGCTTCCAGACTTTGTAATTCTTTATCCGTGAAAGTTTTGGTAAGCGTTAGATTCGCCTGCATTACTGGAAATTGTGAAGGATCGACAATAGCATCGCTTTCTCCTTTTAGAAAAGCCACCATATTCCCATTTTTTTCTTTATATACTTTAGCAATTTCCTGAACACTTGGACCTATTGTTTTGCTGTCTGTCTGATGGCAGGAAGTACAGTTTCCTTTGCCTTCAAAAATCACTTTTCCAATTTCTTCTGCGGTTAATTCTTTGTCTTCAGTGGCGACAGCAGTTTGTTCATTATTCCCAAAAGATTCTTCGGATTTATTTTTACAGGAAAAAGTAACAATTGCAATACTAAGAAGGATTAATTTTTTCATTTTTAAGTAATTTAATCTCAAATGTATATCATTTCCGCGCTTCCGGAAATGATATATGTCATATGTCAGTTTATTGATTTAAAAGTATAGCAGCTTCTTTAGCAAAATATGTTGAAATCAAACTAGCTCCCGCACGTTTAATACACATTAATTGCTCCATCATGATTTTGTCGTTGTCTAACCAGCCTCTTTCGGCAGCGGCTTTAATCATCGCATATTCGCCCGAAACGTGATAAACAGTTACTGGTACGTTTACTGCGTTTTTAACCTCTCTAACGATGTCTAAATAAGCAATCCCGGGTTTTACCATGACCATATCGGCACCTTCTTCAACATCCCAAAGGGCTTCTTTGACGGCTTCAATGCGATTGGCATAATCCATTTGGTAGGTTTTTTTGTCTTTTGGTACCACAACATCAGCTTCTTTTGGAGCGGAGTCCAAAGCATCTCGGAAAGGTCCGTAAAATGCTGAAGCATATTTAGCCGAATAACTCATGATTCCCACATTGTGAAAACCCGCGGCATCCAATCCCTGACGTAATCTTAAAACTCTTCCGTCCATCATGTCTGATGGGGCAACAAAATCGGCACCAGCTTCGGCATGAGAAACTGCCATTTTTACCAAAGCGTCGTTTGTGGTATCATTTTCTACATCACCATTAGTGATAATTCCGTCATGACCGTAAATAGAGTAGGGGTCTAAAGCTACATCGGGCATTACAATCATTTCCGGACAGGCTGCTTTGATAGCGCGAATAGCATTTTGCATCAATCCATTTGGATTCCAGGCTTCTGTTCCGGCATTGTCTTTTAGTTTTTCATCTACTTTTACATAGATGTTTACCGCTCGGATGCCTAAAGTGTAAAGTTCTTTGACTTCTTCAACGGTTAAATCAACCGAACGACGAAAAATGCCCGGCATCGAAGGGATTTCTACTTTTACGTTTTCGCCTTCGGCAATAAACATTGGAAACATAAAATCCGATGGACTTAAGGTTGTTTCTCTAACTAAACTTCTAATTGATTCGTTAACGCGTAATCTTCTGCCTCGTTGTAATGGGAACATAATATTTTAGCTTTTAGCTGACAGCTTTCAGCAATTAGCTTTTAGCCGTTAGCAATTATAATTTAATTACTTATTTAATTTAGATATTAAACTATTGAGCATTTTTTTGATTTCTTCGACTTGAAATAAAAGCTTTTGACCATTTTCAAATTCAATGAATTTTAAATCAATGCTTAGTAATAGTTGGTACTCTAATTCATTTGCAGAACCAAATGCAATATATAAAAAAGACAAAAATCTTTATCTGAATTTCTACCGCAACCTTCAGCAATATTTGTAGGTATTGAACTTGAAGATCTCTTCATTTGACTGATTAATCCAAATATTTCATCTTTAGGAAAAGCAATGGTAATTCTATATACATCAAGTGTAAGTTGATGTGATTTTTCCCAAACCGAAAATTTCTTATAATCTCTCATTTTCTTGGCTAATATCAATTTATGATTTTTTACATAGCTCAAAAGCTAACTGCTAAAAGCTGATAGCTAAATTATCCAATCAACAGGATTTTCCAACACTTTCAATAACTTTTCTTCTTCGCTTTCTGCTTTTGGATGATGGTCGTAAACCCATTGAACATGAGGTGGTAAAGACATCAAGATAGATTCAATTCTTCCATTGGTTTTTAAGCCAAATAAAGTGCCTTTATCATGAACCAAATTGAACTCGACATAACGACCTCTACGGATTTCCTGCCAGTTTTTTTGCTCTGCTGTATAAGGCAAATCTTTTCTTTTTTCAACTATTGGAACATAAGCCTGAAGGAAACTATTTCCAACTTCAGTAACAAAATTGTACCAATTTTCCATTGACATTTGTTCTGTTGCTTTGCAATAATCAAAGAATAAACCGCCAATACCACGGGCTTCGTTGCGGTGCGCATTCCAGAAATACCCATCACATTGTTTTTTATATTTTGGATAAAACTCCGGATTGTGTTTGTCGCAAGCGGTTTTACAAGTCTGATGAAAATGAACCGCATCTTCTTCAAACAAATAATAAGGTGTTAAATCTTGTCCGCCGCCAAACCATTGCTGAATTACATTACCGCTGTCATCGTACATTTCAAAATAACGCCAGTTGGCATGAACCGTAGGTACCAGTGGGCTTTTAGGATGAATAACTAAACTCAGTCCGCAAGCAAAAAAATCGGCTTCGCCTACGTTGAAAAGCTTTTGCATGGAATCGGGTAATTTTCCGTGAACAGCAGAGATGTTGACTCCTCCTTTTTCAAAAACGGCACCGTTTTCAATCACACGGGTTCTTCCGCCGCCTCCTTCCGGACGTTTCCAAAGATCTTCTTTAAACTTAGCCTGACCGTCAACGGCTTCTAATCCTGCTACGATTTGGTCTTGAAGATTTTGTATGAATTGGTAAAATTTGTCTTTCATTTTGGAATTAAATAAATATGATTAATAAGACAATTCCAATTAAGAATAAAAAAGGCAATGAAATAAATTCATAATCAGTGTAATATTTCTTTTTTGAAATTAGATTAATAATTGCAAGTACTAATAAGAAAAGAAGAGATAAAATAGGCGTTAAAAACATTAATCCCACCATCATATTTCCAGCTCCGCATGGATTATGATTTTTAAATGATTCCATTTTGAAAATATAAAAATATAAAACAAATAATACCCATAAGCTGTGTAGTCCAATAGGTAAGATGCTCTTTTTATTATTGATTTTTAAATATTTCAAATTTGTTTTTCTATTAAATATTCTTTTAACTTTGTTGTCCTAATTTGTTTTGGCAGCCGCTATTTTATTAAAAATTCCAAACGAAAAAGTCTTACTTTCTTGTTGAATATAATTGTAAATCGCAACCGCTTTTTCTAAAAAATGAAACTGATTTTTCTGAGACATTTCTACTAAAATATCAGCAAAATATTCCTGATGATTCCAGTCCAGATGATAACGTTGCAAGAGTTCAATCAGTTCGTCTTCAGAAATTTCGTTTATTCTTTCTAAGTTTAAACCAAAATTTTTTAATTGCTCTTCAATAGCAGGAATAGCTTCTTCATTCCATTTTGGTACAAAAACCAACGAATGCAAGGTTTTAAGAATATTGTCTATTCTTATTTTTTCCTGATCTCTTAAACCTTTGTTGAGCATTTCTTTTTAGTTGTTGGTTGATTGTTGTTAGTTGATAGTCGTTAAGTATTTTTCCAACAACTATCAACTAACAACCTTCAACTATTTATTTCCGTACTCTTTCACCGCATCAATGAACGCTTTGGCGTGATCCACAGGAATGTTTGGTAAAATTCCGTGACCAAGGTTTACGATGTATTTGTCTTTTCCGAATTCGTCAATCATTTCGTGTACCATTTTTTTGATGGTTGGAATTGGCGAAAGCAATCTTGAAGGATCGAAATTCCCTTGTAAAGTTACGTTTCCTCCTGATAAATAACGCGCATTTCTGGCCGAACAAGTCCAGTCTACACCAAGGGCAGAAGCCTTACTTTTCCCCATGTCGTTCAAGGCAAACCAGCATCCTTTTCCGAAAACAATAACAGGAGTGATTTCAGCTAAAGCTTCAACGATTTGGTTGATGTATTTCCATGAGAATTCCTGATAATCCACAGGAGACAACATTCCTCCCCAGGAATCAAATATTTGAACCGCATTTACTCCTGATTTTACTTTTTCTTTTAAGTATAAAATGGTAGTATCGGTGATTTTTTGTAATAAAGTGTGAGCAGCTACCGGATTTGAGAAACAAAATCCTTTAGCGGTATCAAAGCTTTTAGAACCTTTTCCTTCCACGGCATAACAGAAAATTGTCCAAGGTGAACCTGCGAAACCAATTAACGGAACTTCGTCATTCAGCATTTCTTTGGTCAATTTCACGGCGTCAAAAACATAACCTAAAGTTTCATTCACATCCGGAACATACACTTGGTTTACCTGTTCCATGGTACGAATTGGATTTGGAATAATCGGACCTAAATTATCTTTCAATTCCACGTGAATTCCCATAGCTCTTGGAACAACTAAAATATCCGAAAATAAAATAGCCGCATCAGGTGCAATCCTGCGAATAGGCTGAACTGTGATTTCAGCTGCTAATTCGGGAGTTTCACAACGGGTAAAAAAATCATATTTATCACGTAAAGCTCTAAATTCTGGTAAATATCTTCCTGCCTGACGCATCATCCAAACTGGTGGACGTTGTACAGTTTCTCCTTTTAGTGCTTTTAAAAACAAGTCATTTTTTAACATAATTCTATCTTTTTTTATTCCTCAACGGGTTTTTTGGATTTTTTTATTGTCAGCTAGACACTTTCAGATTTATAATACTCTATAACTTCAACAATAACATCTTCAATTGTTGGTGTTTCCGGAATTATAATTTTTTTGATTTTATTTGCTTCTAATGTTTTTGCGGTGGTATTGCCGATGCAAAAGCAGATTTCTTTTTTGATTTTATTATTTGTTAAATAGCTTTCAACAGCTGAAGGGCTAAAAAACAAAATTCCATCAAATTTTTCCTCTTTGGATATTTTAAAAGGAGCTAATGCAGTTTGATACACTTCAATTTCATTGAATGTGATGCCTGCATTTTTTAATGCTTGGGGTAAAGTTTCTTTGCGTAGGTTTCCGCTGAAAAAAGTATAGCTTTCTTTGTTGTAAATTAACGTAATAATTTCGGCTAATTCCGAGGCATAGTCCATATATACATCTACTGTAAAACCGTTAAGCTCCAGTAATTCTTTAGTTTTTATGCCCACACAAAAAACACTTTTGGTTTGCAGTTTTTCCCAGCCGTTTTGTTCCATTAAACTTAAAACGGCATTTTGACTGCTGAAAATCAGATTTGTATTGAGGTCTTTTAATTCGAAATTACTGTTTTTAATTTCGATAAAATCTTGTTCTAAAAGATCAAAACCAGCATCAAGAAATGCTTGTCTTTGTTCGGGGGATAAGGTTTTGGTAGACAGAATACTTATTTGACTCATTATTTTTTCAAATTAGTTTTAATTGCTGCCATCAGTTCAGCTCCGCCATTTTCCAGAATTTCTTTTGCCATATAAAATCCTAATTTCTTCCATTCGGATATATCCACGATTTTATGGACTTCGATTTTTTCTTTTCCGTCTAATGAAAACAAAACGCCATCAAAATGTATGGTGTCTTCCTCTTCATTGTATTTTACCAAAGCACCAATAGGAGCGGTACAACCACCTTCTAAAGTTCTTAAAAACTGGCGTTCTATATGCGTGCAAATTTGGGTTTCAACATGATTTAAATTAGAAAGAGCATCCAGTGTATAATTGTCATTCCCCATAGCAACCACTAGCATAGCACCTTGAGCCGGTGCCGGAATCATCCAGTCTAAATCGATGTAATCGCTTGGTTTTAAATTGATTCTTTCCAGTCCTGCTGCTGCAAAAACAGCTCCGTTCCAGTTGTTATCCTGCAATTTTTGCATTCTGGTATTTACGTTTCCGCGCAAATCGACTACGGTATGATTTGGGTATTTGTTCAGCCATTGTGCCTGACGTCGTAAACTTCCGGTGGCAATAGTTCCGTTGCCTTCCAAAAAGTCTAAGTTTCCTTTATGCACTAAAATATCTAAGGTATTGGCTCTTTCTAAAACAGCAGCCTGAACAATTCCAACAGGAAGAGCCGTTGGAACATCTTTCATCGAATGTACGGCAATATCGACATCACCGTTAATCATGGCAATATCCAGAGTTTTGGTAAAAATTCCGGTAATTCCTAATTCGTAAAGGGGTTTGTCAAGAATAATGTCGCCTTGGGATTTTACGGCTACAATTTGAGTTTTATAACCTAAATCATTTAGTTTATTTTGAACAGTGTGGGCTTGCCATAATGCGAGTTCGCTATCTCTTGTACCTATACGTATTGTTTTTTCTGCCATTTTTATATTTTATTCCAAAAATAGGATATAAATTAATATCCATTAAGGAATTGAGGTTCTTTCTTTTTTTCTGGTTTATTTACTTACCAGTGCTTCAATTTTAAACACTTTTTCAATCCATTCAATGCTTTCATCTACCATGGTATTCTCATCTTTGAGGTGATTGGCAAAATGAGTCGTGATTTTCTGAATGATTCTGTTGCTGATGATTTCGGCTTGTTCTTCGTTAAAATCAGCCATTTTTTTACTTTGAAAATCCAATTCTGAATTTTTAATATCGTTCAGTTTGGCTTTTAAGGCGTTGATAGTTGGAGCAAATTTTCTTCCTTTTGTCCAGCTTCTGAATTCGTCTTTTATTTCTTCTATAATAGCTTCGGCAGCAGGAATATGTTTTTTTCTGTTTTCTAAAGTTTCATCGGTCATTTGCGCTAAATGATCCATATGGATGAGTGTAACACCTTCAATTTCGGTAACATTTTCATTCACATTTTTAGGAATCGATAAATCTAAAATCAACAATGGTTTCTTGAGATTCAGAATTGCTTTATCCACAGTCGGATTCTGAGCTCCGGTTGCCACTACTAATACATCAGCTTTTTGTAATTCCAGTTGCAAATCAGCATAATCTTTAACTACTACATCCAGTTTCTCAGCCAGTCTCTCGGCTTTATCTTTGGTTCTGTTAATTAAAGTAATTTGTTCGTGTTTGGTATGTTTTACAAGGTTTTCACAGGTGTTCCTGCCAATTTTTCCTGTTCCGAAAAGTAAGATATTTTTATTCGAAATATCTGCTACATTCTTGATAATATATTGAACCGATGCAAAAGACACTGAGGTTGCACCGGAAGAAATTTCAGTATCTGTTTTGATTTTTTTACTGGCCTGAATCACAGAATTTACTAAACGCTCTAAAAAGTTGTTTACTAAACCATAGGATTTACTTTGGTTAAAAGCATTTTTTATCTGGCTGATGATTTCAAAATCTCCTAAAATCTGACTGTCTAATCCTGTTCCTACACGAAACATGTGATTAATTGCATCCTGATTTTTATAAATATAAGCGACTTCCTGAAATTCCTGAACCGAACCTTTGCTATTTTCGCAAAGTAATTTGATTAATTCATAAGGATGATTGGCAAAACCGTAAATTTCAGTTCTGTTGCAGGTAGAAGTAACTATTAATGATTCGATTCCTTCGGCTTCAGCCTGCATTAATAAAATAGATTGAGCCTTGGCGTCTAAGCTGAATTTTCCTCTAATCGTTGCATCTGCTTTCTTGTAACTTAGACCTAAAGCGTAAAAAGTGCTGTTTCTGGACATGTTAAAATTTTCCATAATTATACTTTCCTTAAAAAGTTCAACAAAATTATTATTAACTATTTTATAAAAACAACGCTGTAAGTTCTTTTTGTATCGCTTCATGACAAATTGATTCAAAATAGTGTTTACAAAATCGATTATATTTAAAAATAGAGTAAAATCAGGTGTTCTTTTGTTATTTATGTAGATTTGTTCTAAATAACAAAACGATTAGACTTTAGTTTGGGTTACGAAAAAATATCGCTTAGAGTTCTTTGAAATGTTATTAAAATACAATTCATGTTTTCATTTACTAGAAAATATAACAATTCCAGTTGTCTGATTAAATTGTATTTTGATAAAAAAACGCTGCCTTCAAATGTCAGGCAGCATTTTTTATTTTAATAGAATTATTTTTGAACAATTGGAGCTCTCAATGATTCTAATACAACAACAATATCTTTGTATAAATTTGATGTTGATGGTACTCCATTAGTATTTGCTGCAGCACCTACATAACCCACAAATTTTGTGTAATCAGCATTAGAAGATTTTGTTCCCATACGAGAATTTTTAGCAGGATCATGAGCATCAACCATGTTTAAACCTGAATAGGTGTTTACTGCATTTGTTCCTCCTGTATTGAAAGAGAAAAAGTCAGTCAGGTTATCTACTAAAACTGCTAACTTAGTAGTGTTTCCAGCTCCAACTTCTGCTAAAAGTGGTGCAAAATGAGCTCCTAGATTTCCGGATGCATTATTTTCTACGTCAGCAACAATAAGTCCTACGGTAGAGTTTACCACTTTACGGTAAGATAATCTTCCGGCTTCAATCATTTTACTTGAATCATCAGGGTCAGTAACCATTTTTGTTCCGCCTAAACGAGTGTAAATTGACTCTTCTACCGGATCTGGTTTTGGATCATCATCGTCACTGCAGGAAGTAAATGCTGCCGACGCAATTAGTAATACACTTAGTGTAATCTTAGAAAAATTTCTCATAATAATTGAATTTAAGGATTAATTAAAAAATTGATTTATTGTTTTTGATGCTTTGTATGCGAAACTGTTCTGATCCACCGGGCAAACTTCTTTATTTTCCATATTGGCAGGTAGTAAAAAGCGTTTCGCTTCATAAGGTCTTTTAGTCATTAATTCGTTATAAACTTTTTCTGAATTAGTGATTTTATTGTTGTGGAAATACACGACAACATTTTTTTTTACAATAATGGAATCAGATGTTAAGCCTTTGATGGTTCTTAAATCGGCACAAATTTGCTTCGCCTGAACCGAATCAATATTGGCTTTAAAATCAATACGACTGACTTGTAAATTTGGGCTATCATAAACGGCTGGTTTTGCTGTAATAATGTGAAAAAGCAAAATAGCTATGAACAGCACTGCAATTCCCGAGATTACGTAGAGTAATTTTTTGACTGTTTTATTCATTTTAATAATTTTTTAGGTTTTCAAAATTATTTACGAATGTTTTTTTGCTGTGGTTTTAAAATTTATGAGAAAAAGATTAATTTAGAATTGTTTTAAATACTGATTTGTTTTGAAGTAGGGCAAAAAAGGCGGTTTTTCTAAAATACTCTTAACAAATTAAAACCAAAAAATACATCTCCTTTGGTCCAGTCTCCGGTAGTCTGACCTAAATATCCTGCTTCATGAATCCCTTGAGAACTGGTAAAATGCATTTGGAAAACATGTCCACCCGTCTCTAAATCAAAACCTACTGAAAGTGGATTTTTGTAAACAGAATTGGAAGCTCTGTTTAGATGTGCGGCATAATCAATATTAAGCGACCAGCGTTTGGATAATTTATAGCGACCGCCAATACCAATGGCATATTGTGTATTATCCTGTTGTACATTGTCTACAAAATTTTCGTGAAAAATGGTTGGTGCTAATTCCAGAGATAATTTTTCAGAGTATTTTCTGGAAATCAATACTTGCTGTACATAGGTAAACCGGTCATCAAATTGTAGTTTAGGGTACAAACTTTCTTTGAGTGTATTGTTAATGGCTAAACTTGAAAAACCCGCAATGGTTATTGGGAAACCATCTGTAATCTGGCTCATCAAAGTATATTTTGCAGAAAAATCATAGGCTAGTTCGCTTCTGGCACCACTGATTGTTAACCAGTCGGTTAACCCGTAAACAAATTTCAGTTGTGTGTTTGCATTATCCAAGCCAAAAAAACCTTCAAAACCATCTTTTACGGAGCCAAACCGGTGCGCAACAATAAAATACAAGTCGCCTTTTGCAGCCAGTTTAGTCGATTCCAGATTGACAATTTTTAAACCTTTGAATGCTGCGGATACTTTTTCTTTTCCGGAAATTGTATCGATCCCTTTTAATAAATCTTCTTGCGAAAAAGAGATTAGCGGGAATAATAATAAGAGTAGGAGGAACTTTTTCATAAAATATAATTTTGGATTGTTAGTTAATTGGTTTTTTTTAGCGAATAACGGAACTCTGATCTATTTTGAATTCATCTAATAAGTCGTCATAGCCCAGAAAACGACCTTTGATTGTGATAGTTTTTCCCGGAAGAATGTTTTCTGGCAAGCTTTCATTGAACGTGGCAAATACTTTATTGTCCAGAATAATTGCTGTGTTTTCAATGTCTACTGCCGTTATTTGTGCCTTCAGTTCGATAGTCTGATCCTGATATTTTAATAATGCCAGACTATCATTAGTCGTAAATTCTTTTTCTAATTCGGGAATGCTTATACTATAAGTTGCCGCTTCAGTACTAATGTCACGGTGACTTTGGTAGATGTAGCCATAAAAAACAATGACAATAACAGCTGAGATAAGAATTCCGATGAGTATTTTTTTCTTCATGGCGGTGGTTTTAAGGTGTAATTTCATCTACGTTAAAACAGAAAGATTGGTTTTTTTAAAATAAAAAGTGTGGGACAAAACTGGATAAGCATTTTCAACGTACATGAGTTATCTAAGAGATGCAATCCTTTTTTTAATCTAAAACCAATTGTTATGAAACCAAAAAATCTTTTTCCGCTGCTGTTGTCAGCCAGTTTTTTAATGTCCTGTTCGAATGATAATCCGGATACTCTGATGGAGGATGTACCTAATGATACTGCCGTAACATATCAGCAAAATGTAAAATCTATTATCGATAATAATTGTATTTCCTGTCATGCGGCAACGCCCAGAAATGGTGCTCCAATGGCATTAGTGACCTATGATCAGGTAAAAAATGCCATTCAGAACAGGGGTTTACTCAATAGAATTTCATTAAATAACGGAAATAGTTTATTAATGCCCCAAGGCGGACCCCGCTTGCCTCAGGCTACTATTGATATTGTAGCACAATGGCAACAAGATGGTTTGTTACAACAATAATTTAAAAAAAATACGATGAAAAACTACTTGATAATAGCAATGATACTGGTTTCAGGATGGACAATTGCTCAGGATAAAATGATTTGTAAAACGGGGAATATTACTTTTGAAGCTTCGGTACCTTCTTTTGAAGAGGTTAAAGCCACTAATACAAATGTAACGGTAGTTTTAAACCCTAAAACAGCAGAGATAGCCAGTTTAGCTTTGGTGAAAGGTTTCCGGTTTAAAGTGGCATTAATGGAAGAGCATTTCAATGAAAATTACATGGAAAGCGACCGCTATCCAAAAGCGCTTTTTAAAGGGAAAATAGAAAATTTTAATGTCGATAGTCTAAATGAAACCCCTAAAAACTTTACAATCAACGGGAAATTAGAACTTCATGGTAAAACGGTTGCGGTAAAAACCATTGCCAAAATGAGCCAATCCGGTTCCGGTATTACTTTAGTGTCTGATTTTTCAGTGAATGCCAGTGATTTTGATATTTCTATTCCGGCTGTAGTTAAGAAAAAGGTTTCCAATAAAATCAATATTCATGTCGATGCACTGTTGAAATAAGCGGTCTAAACAATAAAGATTTTATAAAATTAGAAGGAAGTAAACAATAAATCCTCAAAAAGATTTAATTTTGAAAGACCAAAAGAGTCGTTTGACTAAAAACGATAATAGTAAGTTGAATTAAGTAAATCAAAAAAATGGAGGAAGAAATAAAAATTGACGATGATTTTATTTTAATTCGTTTTCAAAACAATACTGATGAGGTACTCACTTTTCAACGTCCGGTACAATTAGGGCTTATACAATTTCATTTTGGTTTGAAAGGAAGCGCTAATTACATTTTTAATCAGGGCAATTATGTGCTGAATTTAAAAGAAGAAAAAGCCTTATTGTTTTATAATACCGAAAAAGAATTGCCGCTTAATGTAGAAATTGCACCAAAAACCTGGTTGATTTCCATATTTGTTTCCATTAAAAAATTCCATGGATTGTTTACCAGTGATGCCGAGCATATTCCGTTTTTAAGCAAAGAAAATCAGGAAAAAAAGTATTATAACGAAAGCGAAATTAGTCCGTCGATGGCTATTGTTTTAAACCAGATGTTTCATTATAACCTTAATCCATCCATAAAAAACCTGTATTACAAAGGAAAAGGATATGAGTTATTAAGTCTTTTTTTTAATCGAAATGAAGACCCAGATGCCGAACAATGTCCGTTTCTGGTTGATGAGGAAAATGTATTGAAAATTAAGAAAGCCAAAGAAATTATAATTGCTAATATGTCTGAACCACCGGGATTACAGGAATTAGCCGATCAGGTAGGATTAAATTTGAAAAAACTCAAAATGGGTTTTAAACAAATTTACGGCGACACTGTTTATGGTTTTTTATTTGATTACAAAATGGATTTTGCCCGAAAACTACTCGACAGTGGTTCTTATAATGTAAACGAAGTAGGTTTAAAAATTGGTTACAGTACCGGAAGTCATTTTATTGCTGCCTTCAAAAAGAAATTTGGAACCACTCCTAAAAAATATTTAATGTCCATTTAAACAGCAATCTCAGGCATAGTATTGATTTTGAATATTAAAATATAAATAAAAAATAACATTTATCATATTTCTCAAAAGCAGCTCGCAGTACTTTTGAAAAAAATTAAAAAACTACCTATGAAAGGCGTATTACTAGTAAATTTAGGATCTCCGGAGAGTCCGACTCCCAAAGATGTAAAACCGTATTTAGACGAATTTTTGATGGACAAATACGTTATTGATGTTCCGTTTTTGTTACGCGCTTTACTGGTTCGTGGAATTATTTTAAGAAAACGTCCGGAAGAATCAGCCCATGCTTATGAAAAAATTTGGTGGGAAGAAGGTTCGCCATTAATCGTTCTTTCAGAAAGAATGTATAAAAAAGTCAAAAAATTAGTAGACACGCCTGTTGCATTAGCGATGCGATATGGTACTATGACTATTGAAAAAGGACTTCAGGAATTGCACGATCAGGGTGTTACTGAGGTGTTGCTTTTTCCGTTGTATCCGCAATATGCTATGGCTTCCACATTAACCATTTTAGTAAAAGCCGAGGAAATCAGAAAAAAGAAATTTCCCCATATGACTTTTACCGATGTTCCGGCATTTTACAATAAACCCGATTATATTGAGAACGTGGCTAATGTGATGAAAAAACACCTGGAAGGATTTGATTATGACCAGCTGGTCTTCTCGTATCACGGAATTCCGGAGCGTCACATTCGAAAAACCGATGTCACTAAATCACATTGTAAAATAGATGGTTCTTGTTGCAACACGCCATCGTCGGCACATGATTTTTGTTATCGCCATCAATGTTATGAAACCACCCGACAAATTGTAAAATTACTTGGAATTCCTGAGGATAAATATTGCCTTACTTTTCAATCCAGACTGGCAGGTGATAAATGGTTAGAGCCTTATACCGATGTGGAAATTAATAAAATGCCGGCCAGAGGAATTAAGAAAATTGCTGTGGTTACCCCGGCATTTGTTACAGATTGTTTAGAAACATTAGAAGAAATTGCGATGCGTGCCAAAGAAGAATTTGAGGAAAATGGCGGACAGGAGTTTCTTGCAATTCCATGTCTGAACGATGATGATTCCTGGTGTGAGACCGTAAGTAACTGGATTAAGGAATGGGCTGTTTCTGCACAAAAAATTGCATAAATGGCAGTATCCGCGGAAGAATTAGGCTCTCAAAGTATTAAAAAACTCCTTGTAAAACAGGCTGTTCCTGCTTCAGTTGGGATTTTATTTCTTTCGTTAAATATTTTAATAGATACCATATTTGTTGGGCAATGGATTGGTTCACTGGCAATTGCTGCTGTGACCGTCGTATTGCCCATCACTTTTTTAATTTCTTCTCTTGGAATGGCAATCGGGGTAGGAGGAGGCTCGGTTCTTTCCAGAGCTCTGGGTGCCCAGAATAAAGAAAAAGCCGAACATACTTTTGGAAATCAGATCATGATGACCTTGGCTTTATCATTGTTTTTTATGTTCTTATGTCTGTTTTTCAGTAGAGATATCTTATTTATTTTTGGTGCTAAAGGTTCCATCATGGAACTGGCAACGGCATTTTTTGCTCCGCTTATTTTTTCGGTTCCTTTTCTGGCTTTGTGCATGATGGGCAATAACATCATCAGAGCCGAAGGTAAGGCCAAGTTTGCGATGGTGGCTATGATTATTCCCGCATTTGTTAATATTGCTCTCGATATTCTTTTTATAAAAATATTAGGATTAGGAATGTTTGGTGCTGCAATGGCGACCACTATTTCTTATGTGATGTGTTTTCTGTTTGTGCTTTGTTTTTTTGTTTTTAAAAGCGAATTGACGTTGAAACCTCACCATTTTAAATGGAATATTCCTATTGTTAAAGAAATTACGGGATTAAGTTTTGTTACTTTTGCCCGGCAGAGCGTTATTAGTATTCTTGCTATTATTGTCAATCATACTCTATATTCTTACGGAGGTGAAAGTGCTATTACGGTTTACGGAATTGTAAGCAGAATGCTGATGTTTGCTTTATTTCCCATTTTAGGTATTACGCAGGGATTTATTCCTATTGCCGGATATAATTATGGCGCTGATAATTTTAAAAGAGTTAATGAGAGTATTCAGGTTTCCATTCAATATGCGGCTTTATTAGCTACGGTTATATATCTTTTTATTTTGTTTTTTGCCTCTGAAATAGTAAGTGTTTTTACGCATGATATTCAGGTAAATGCTGATACTACGGTTGCTCTAAGATGGGTTTTTGCGGCTTCTCCGGTTATTGCCATTCAGTTAATTGGTGCGGCTTATTTTCAGGCGGCAGGAAAAGCCAGAAAAGCGTTGTTACTAACCTTGAGCAAACAGGGTTTTTTCCTGATTCCATTAGTTATTATTCTACCAAATTTTTTCGGTATTTTTGGAGTCTGGGTTGCTTTTCCAATAGCAGATGTTTGTTCGACTTTATTGACAGCCTATTTTCTTAAAAAAGAAATGAATACCAAATTGATTCAGACTAATGATGGAATACTATAATTATTTAAAATCATTGCATTTAATTTTTGTAATTACCTGGTTTGCAGGATTGTTTTATATTGTGCGTTTGTTTGTATACCAGATTGAAGCTGCAGATAAACCTTCTCCGGAAAAAGAAATTTTGCAAAAACAATTTAAAATCATGAGTTACAGACTGTGGTATATTATCACCTGGCCATCGGCTGTTCTGGCCAGTTTTTTTGCTTTTTGGATGTTGTTTTTTACAGAACTTGGAAATTCCTGGTTGCAAATGTCGTGGATGCATGTTAAACTTGGCTTTGTTTTTGCATTGTATTTGTACCATTTAAAATGCCATCAGATATTTAAACAATTGCAAAATAACGAGGTAAAATACACGACTAACTTTATGCGTTTGTGGAATGAAGGAGCCACCATTATTCTTTTTGCGGTTGTTTTTTTAGTAGTTTTAAAAAATGCCGTTAACTGGATTTATGGGGTAATCGGAATTGTTTTGTTTTCGGTTTTAATTATGCTGGGGTTTAAATTTTATAAAAGAATAAGAGAAAAGCAGTAATTAGTAACTGGTGAGGAGTAATTAGCATTTACTAATCACTAATTACAATTCACGAATCACTAAATTATGCCAAAAAGCTTTAAATTATCCATGCTTTCGTTGCGAATCCGAATTTTTCTTTCGATGATCGTAGTGATAATTGTTGCTTCAATTTTATTGGCTTCTATTTCGATAATCCAATTTAAAAATGAGGCTAAAGAATACCATAAAGAACGTTTAGAGCGCAAGGAAAATGCCGTTCGGGAACATATTAATTATGTGCTTTCTACCACTACTTATCCGCTGACGACTGAAAACTTAGATTTAATTTTTAAGGACAGAATTCACGAAATTGCACATATTCACAATAGTGAAATTAATATTTATGACCTAAATGGAAAGTTATTAAAGTCCTCAAAGGAATCTTTTTCAGTAGATAAAGTCGCACCGCCTATTCCTAAATATATTTTAAAACTGGTGCGTTCTTCGATTGAAAAACGCTATGTAGATATAAAAACCATTAACGGAATTAAAAACCGCTCCTCTTTTACACAAATTAAGGATGATAAATTCAAACCGCTGGGAGTTTTAAATTTGCCTTATCAGGAAGACGATGGTTTTTATCAAAAAGAACTCAATAATTTTCTTATCCGTTTAGGGCAGGTTTATTCTTTTATGCTGATAGTGGCTTTTGCTTTGGCCTATTTTCTTTCTTCGTATATAACGAAATCTTTAAAAACCATTTCTGATAAGTTAAATGAAACCCGACTGAATCAGAAAAACGAAAAAATCCTTCTTTCGGCCAGCAGTAAAGAAATCAATTTACTAATTCGCGGTTACAATCAAATGGTTGATGAATTAGAAAAAAGTGCTATTAAACTGGCGCAAAGCGAAAGGGAAGAAGCCTGGCGCGAGATGGCCAAACAAGTGGCGCACGAGATTAAAAATCCATTAACGCCCATGCGATTAACGGTGCAAAGTTTTCAAAGAAGATTTAATCCGGATGATCCGGATATCAAACAGAAAATGCATGATTATTCAGAAACATTAATTCAGCAAATTGATACGATGAATTCAGTAGCTTCGGCATTTTCTAATTTTGCTTCCATGCCGGCACAGCAAAATGAAACGTTGAATGTGGTAGAAGTAGTCGAATTAGCCTTAGATATCTTTAATGAAAATCATATTGTTTTTGAAAGTGATGCTCCCGAAATAATTTCGAAGATAGACAGGACGCAATTGATACGAATTATTACTAACTTAGTAAAAAATGCCATTCAGTCCATTCCGGAGCAACAAGAACATAAAACGGTATCTGTTTCAGTAAAAAAAGAAGAAGAAAATGTCCTGATTATTGTTCAGGATAATGGAATAGGAATTAAAACTGAAGATGTCAATCGTATATTTGAACCTAAGTTTACCACTAAAAGTAGTGGAATGGGACTGGGATTAGGAATTATAAAGAATATTATCGAAAATTATAAAGGCAGCATCAGCTTTGATACTGAATACGGAAACGGAACCCGTTTTACCGTTTCACTTCCCATTATTAACTCTTAAAATCAATACAATGAGCTACAAAAATATTTTGATTACAAAAGAGCAGACTATTGCAACGGTTACTATTAATCGTCCGCAAAAATTAAATGCCTTAAATAAAAGTACCATTCAGGAACTGCATCAGGCTTTTTCTGCTTTGGAACAAAATCCTGATATAAAGGCTGTGATTTTAACAGGTAGTGGAGAAAAAGCCTTTGTTGCCGGAGCAGATATTGCTGAATTTGCTGATTTTTCAATCGAGGAAGGCATACAATTATCGGCTCAGGGTCAGGATATCTTATTCAATTTCGTTGAAAATTTACGAGTACCGGTAATTGCAGCTCTTAATGGATTTGCCCTTGGCGGCGGATTAGAACTGGCGATGGCCTGCCATATTCGCGTAGCCGCTGATACTGCTAAAATGGGGCTTCCGGAAGTTTCGTTAGGCGTAATTCCAGGTTATGGAGGAACACAGCGTTTGCCACAATTAATAGGCAAAGGACGCGCCATGGAAATGATTCTTACCGCAGCTATGATTTCAGCAGAGGAAGCTTACAGAATGGGTTTAGTGAATCATGTAGTTGCACAGCAGGAATTATTAGCATATTGTCATGAGATTGCTCAAAAGATTATTAAAAACTCCCCATCGGCAATTAGTATGGCGATGACTGCTATAAATGCCAGTTACAAAGAAGGAGAAAATGGTTTTGAAACCGAAATAAAATCCTTTGGACGGTGTTTTGGAACCGTCGATTTTAAAGAAGGTACTCAGGCCTTTATTGAAAAAAGAAAAGCCGTTTTTACGGGAGAATAAAAAAGTATTCAGCATTCAGTATTCAATCCTAAAGTTTCAGTCTGCCAACTTGAATTTTATTTGAATATTATATTATTATATTTTTTTGATATTCTAATATCAAAATATTATATTTTTTTGATATTAGAATATCAAAATATTATATTTGTATTCTAATATTAATGCGAAAGATGATAATCAGAAGCCCGCAAACTGAAATTGACAGTTATCTTTTTAAAGGAAAAGCGATATTGGTATTTGGCGCAAGACAAGTAGGTAAGACCTCTTTGATAAAAAAGACAATCAAAGGACAATCGTTTTTGTGGTTTAATGGAGACGAACCCGACGTCCAGATTTTGTTAGAAAATATTACTACCGACAGATTGAAAGCCTTAATTGGCGAAAAAAAAATCATAGTAATTGACGAAGCTCAGATGATTCACAATATTGGTTTACTTATCAAGCGAATGGTAGATAATTATCCCGAAATACAAGTCATTGCCTCTGGAAGCAGTGCTTTTGAATTGGCTGACAGAACTAAGGAATCGATGGTGGGAAGAAAAGAAGAATTGCAACTTTTTCCTTTGAGTTATGGCGAAATGGTTAAGCATTCTAATTTTGTTGAGGAAACACGCTTAGTTCCGCACCGTTTAGTCTTTGGTTATTATCCTGAAGTGGTTACCAGTGTTGGTAAAGAAGAAAAAATTCTGAATGATCTGGTTGAAGGTTTTCTTTATAAAGATATTCTGAACCTGGAGGGTATAAAAAAATCGGCAACTTTACAAAGATTAGTTCAGATGTTAGCCTATCGCATTGGTAGCGAAGTCAATTCGAATGCACTTTCTAATGATTTGGGGGTAAATCGATTAACTGTTGAGAAATACATTGATATTCTGGAGAAAAATTTTATAGTTTTTAGTTTAACTGCTTTTAGTAGAAATCAGGATAATGAACTTAAAAAAGGTAGAAAAGTATATTTTTGGGATAACGGTTTGCGCAATCGAATTATCAAAAATTTTAATCCTATAGAACTTCGTGATGATGTTGGTGCGTTATGGGAAAACTTTGTTATTAGCGAGAGGAAGAAAAAATTGGCTTATGAAAATCAATTTAAAGACACTTATTTCTGGAGAAATACACAACAGGCAGAAATCGATTATTTAGAAGTAAAAAATACTGAAATTGAAGCTTTTGAAATCAAATACAACCCCAATCAAAAAGTGCGATTTACAAAGTCATTTACAGAAAAGTACCATCCCAAAACTACTCAGGTAATTCACAAAGAAAATTTTTGGGATTATTTATTGTAAACTAAAAAGCAATTTAACTTAGAACTTTATTTTAAACAAAAGATAAAACATGTCATACGAGCCTATATTTGCCCTTTTTTGGGAAAGAGTAAAACAAAGTATTGAAGATAAAACTTTTGCTAAATTAACCTTAGCAAAAACCATTGGCGATACCGAATTAAAGAATATATATGTTCGTCCTGTTCTACTGGAGAATGATGTGTTTAGTCTTTCCGTTATTGCCCGTTATAAAACCGAAGAAATTGAGAGTTTCCACAGTTTAGACGAAGCGTATCCAATACTAGCTTCCTACATGAATAAACCGTTTTTAACTGCTCTTTTGTTCACTACTGAAAATGATGTATATTTTAAGTTGAATAAAAAAAGAGTAGGTACAATCACTGAGCAAGCCCCAACTTTTAAAAGTGCTTCGGATGTGATTCTGGAAATGAAAGAAAAAGGGATTTGAGTTTAATTAAATAGCAAAGCCACTCAGAAAATGAGCGGCTTTGCTGCTTATCAGGGATGGTTAAAGACTATCAAACTTTAACCTAAAGGAATTAGTTCCATCCTCCACCTAATGATTTGTACATATTTACCTTAGCGGATAATTGCTCTTGTTTGGTTTCCACCAATTGTAGTTTTGATTCCAAAGCATCACGTTGGGTTAGTAAAACTTCCATATAATCGGCTCTGGCCGCACTGAAAAGTTTATTGGTGATTTCGATAGAATTAGTCAAAGCTTCCACCTGATGCTCTTTTTGTTCGTAGCTTTTCTTTAAATTTTCAATTTTAGATAAACCATTTAGTACTTCGATATGTGCATTCAAAATGGTTTTTTCATAATCAAAAACGGCTTGTAATTGCTTGTCGTTAGCATTATAATAAGCTGCTTTGATAGCATTTCTGTTAATTAAAGGCGCTACCATATCTCCGGCTAAACCATACAATAAAGATTCAGGAGTTGTCGTAATATATTTTGTTTTGAAAGATTCTAAACCTACACCAGCCCTTAACGTAAAAGACGGATAAAAATTTGCTTTAGCAACCTGTGTATCCAGTTTGGCCGCTTGCAATTCATATTCCGCCTGTCTGATATCAGGACGATTAGTTAAGAGCTGTGAAGGTATACCTACGTACATGGTATCTATTTTTTGATCAATAAAAGTATCAGAATCACGATTAATGTGCTGTGGTGAACGACCCACTAAGAAATTCAATTTATTCTCCGTTTCAACAATATCTTGTTTTACATTGTACAATTCACTGGTGTTTTTATACACTTCAGCTTCCAGTCTTTGTACTCCAAGTGCTGTTGCTTTAGCTGCCTGCATTTGTAAACGAATGGTTTTTAAACCGTGATTTTGCAATTCTAAATTTTGGGAAAGAATGGTCAGTTTATTGTCTAATGCCTGTAATTCATAATACGAATCAGCAATTTCAGCAATTAAATTAGTGACCATGAAATTTTTGCCTTCTACAGTAGAAAGGTATTCCATTGCTGCCGCTTTTTTAGAATTGCGGAGTTTTTTCCACACATCCAGTTCCCAGGTGGCATAGGCACCTACCTTATAATTTTGTAAAGGTTCCGGAAACTCTTCTCCGGGTTTAATATCCGTATTAGCATCATTAGCACCCTGACTGGTATAACGTCCCACTTTTTCTACTTCTGCAGCTGCCTGAATCCCTAAAAAGGGTAAGTATTCTCCTTTTCTGGCCTGTATTTCGTTTTTAGCCATATCTACCTGTTGCAGCATAATATTCAACTCCTGATTGTTCACTAAAGCGGTATCAATCAATGCTGTTAAATTAGGGTCATTAAAGAACTCCTTCCATTTCATTTGAGCTGAATTGGTCGTATCATTTGAAACCGTGTTTTGAAATTGCTCCGGCAAATCCTTTTTTTCGTTACGAACAGTTTTTGTTGGCACACAGCTTTGAAAAACGATGATGGATAAGGTCAGTGTTAATACTGCCCGTATGTTTATGTATTTGAAAATTGCTTTATTCATTTTCTTCGTCTCTTTTCATTAGTTTTTTTAATTGTTTGTTCATTGCTCTAAGCTTTAATTTGAGAGCACTTTCGTTTTCACTGGCTCTCATGAACTCTTCTGATACGGGTTCGAAAGTTTCGTCTTGTATCAGACTGCGACCGTCACTCATTTTAGCAAATGTGTAATACAATCCCGGAATAATAAATACGCCAAAGAGCGTTCCGATGATCATTCCTCCCATGGCAGAACCACCAATAGTGCGGTTACCAATTGCTCCGGCACCAGTAGCAATAACTAATGGAATTAGTCCCGCAATAAAGGCAAAGGATGTCATCAGAATAGGTCTGAAACGTAATTTAGCTCCTTCCATAGCGGCATCTACAACACTCATGCCTTGTGCCCGCTTCTGGACGGCAACTTCTACAATCAGTACGGCATTTTTACCCAGAAGTCCAATAAGCATGATGACACCAATTTGAGCATAAACATCATTAGATAATCCCATTAGCTGCAATAATGCAAAAGATCCAAAGAAACCAACAGGTAACGATAGTAATACGGCCAAAGGCAATACAAAACTTTCGTATTGAGCGGCTAAAACGAGGTAAACGAATATTAATACAATTCCAAATACGTACAGCGCATCATTTCCTCTGTTAGCTTCGTCATAAGACAATCCTTCCCAGGCAATATCATAACCGCGTGGAAGCTTGTATTGTGCCACTTCTTTAATCGCATTAATCGCATCAGCACTAGTGTAACCTTTAGCCGGTAATCCACGAATTGCTGCCGAATTGTACAGGTTGTAGCGTGTTATTTCATTAGGACCTAAATGTTTTTCTACTTTCATAAAAGCAGAATAAGGAACCATTTCGCCCGCTTCATTTTTTACATATAATTTCTCTAAATCAGAAGGGATTTTTCGATATTCAGGAGAAGCTTGTGTATATACTTTAAAGAACTGACCAAATTTGATAAATCCTTGTTCGTAAGTACTTCCGATAAGGATATTCAGATTGTCCATAGCTTTTCCTATAGAAACCCCTTTTTGCATCGCTGCTTTATTGTCAATATTTAATTTAAGCTGTGGATAATTGGCAGAATAAAAAGTAAAAACTCCTGTTAGCTCTTTTCGTTTTTCTAATTCAGCCAGAAAATCGTTGTTTACTCTTTGGAATTCCTGATAATCGGTTCCGTTTGTTTTATCCAGCAAACGTAAAGAAAACCCTCCTGAAGAACCGAATCCAGGTACTGCCGGTGGCTCAAAATATTCGATAACAGCTCCTAAATTTTTGGATTTTTCTTCTAATTCTTCCATGATTTCATGTACGGAATGTTCTCTTTCCTCCCAGGGTTTCAGGTTGATTAAACAGGTTCCGGCATTCGATCCACGACCTTCAGTCATAATTTCGTAACCTGCTAAAGAAGATACAGATGATACGCCATCAATTTTTTCACAAATGCCTTGTAGTTTTTTTGCAACATCATTAGTGCGTTCTAATGTTGTGCCTGGCGGTGTCTGAATGATAGCATATATCATTCCCTGATCTTCACTGGGAATAAAACCGGCAGGAAGTGCCTGATTAGTAAAATAGGTAGCAAAGCAAAATCCAATTAGAATCCCAAAAGTAATGACTCTTCGGTTAACAATATGTTTTAAAATACCCACATAATGTCCTGTCAATTTTTCAAATCCTTTGTTGAACCAATCGATAAAGCGATCGATAGGAGATTTTTTCTTAGCATGCCCATGATTGTGCTTAAGCAACATCGCACAAAGTACAGGAGTCAATGTCAGCGCAACTACAGCTGAAATAATAATCGAACCCGCCATAGTGATAGAAAACTGACGGTAGAATACTCCTACCGGTCCTGTCATAAAGGAGATAGGAATAAATACAGAAACCATTACTAACGTGATTGCAATAATAGCTCCTCCAATTTCACCTAAAACCGCTTTAGAAGCCTTAAATGGTGTGAGATGTTCTTCCTCCATTTTTACATGGACTGCTTCTACCACTACAATCGCATCATCGACAACAATACCAATGGCCAGTACCAAGGCAAATAAAGTAATCAGGTTGATGGATAAACCAAATAGTTGCATCACAAAAAAAGCTCCGATTAAGGATACAGGTACTGCGATTACCGGAATAAGTGTGGAGCGCCAGTCACCTAAAAACAAAAAGACTACAATAGATACTAAGACAAAAGCATCTCTAAGAGTGTCTATTACCTGTTCAATAGATGCATCTAAGAAACTGGATACATCATAACTGATTTTATAGCCCACTCCGGGAGGAAGGTCTTTCTCTAATTCCTTTAATTTGCTTTTTACATCCCTGATTACATCGCTACCATTGGTTCCAAGTGTTTGTTTTAATACAATCGAAGCCGATGGTTTACCATCCAGATTATCGTAGATATCATAAAATTCGCTTCCTAATTCTACATTAGCAATATCACCTAGTTTTATTTCTTCACCATTCGCATTTGCCCGTATTATTACGTCTTTATATTCCTGAGGCTCACTAAATCGGTCTCTGTAAGTTAATACATATTCAAGCGATTGTGATTTTACTCCTGAACTTTGTCCTATTCTTCCTGGTCTTGCTAAGATGCTTTGTTCCTGCATTGCTTCCATTACTTCTTCTGCAGAAATATTATACGCACGCATTCTGTCTGGTTTTAACCAAATACGCATGGCATATTTACGGCTTCCCAAAATCTGTGCACTGGCAATTCCGTTAATACGCTGTATTTCGCGAAGCATATTCGTATACGCATAATTGTAAAGGAATTTCTCATCTACATCGTGCCCTTTTTTGCTGAATAAATCTACATACATCAACATACTTGGCTGAACTGGTGTAATGATAACTCCTTCACGTTGTACCAAATCCGGTAATAAAGGCATTACCTGATCGACTCTGGTTTTTACCCTGATTACCGCGACGTTGGGATCGGTTCCAGGTTCAAAAATTATACGAATGGTTCCTTCTCCGGCACTGGTTGCATCGGAAGCAATATAGCGCATTCCGGGTACACCATTAATGGCTGTTTCCAGTGGGATTAAAGTTGATTTTACCAATACATCTGAACTTGAGCCCGGATAAGCTATAAAAATATTAACGGTAGTTGGAGCAATTTCAGGAAACTGCGAAATGGGTAATTGTTTGATAGCAAGCAACCCCATAAATACAATAATAACCGAAATAACAATTGCTAAAACGGGTCTTTGAATAAATTTTTTAAACATTTTGTTGTTTTTTAAGGGGGTTTTTACTCGGCGTAAACATCAAGGTTTGCTAGTACCTTTTTAGGATTTTCAATGTTGAATTTGACTTTTTCATTGTTTTTAACCAATCGTAAACCATCCAGTAAAATATGGTCATTTACATTAAGTCCTTTTTTCACTACAAACAAATTTTCTAAAGTGGCACCAATAGTAATTTCTCTTTGTCTGACTACACCATTTTTATCAATTACAAAAACATAGCGTTTGTCTAATACTTCAAAAGTTGTTTTTTGCGGAATGATAAGTACGTTTTTTAAAGGAACAGTCATTAGTATCGTTCCTGTTTCACCATGTCTTAAAATACTTTGCGGATTAGGAAATGCAGCTCTGAAAGCAATATTACCCGTTTCATTATTGAATTCTCCTTCAATGGTTTCTACAATACCGGATTGATTGAATTGCATGTTATTAGCCATGCGTAAATTCACTTTTTCTTTCTTGTTTTTATCAGCACTTACAATATAATTCAGGTATTCTGCTTCAGGAACGTTAAAGTAAACCCACATTTTACTGTTGTCAGAAAGAGTAGTAAGCAATTCTCCTTCATCGAGCATACTTCCTTCTCTTACATGAAAATGATCAATGACTCCGTCAAAAGGAGCTTTAATAGTGGTAAATCCCAGATGCGTCTGAGCAAGAGCGATTTCAGCATTGGCTCTGTCAAATTTAGCTTTGGAAAGTGCTAATTCATTCGAAGATACTACTTTGCTGTCAGCCAGAAGTTTGGTGTTTTTATATTCAATTGAAGCAGCATTACCTTCTGCTTTTGCTTTTTGCAGTTCGGCCTGATAAATGTTTGGCATGATTTGGAACATGAGTTGCCCTTTTCTAACTTTTTGTCCCTCATCAATATTTATTTTTTGAAGGTAACCTTTTTCCATTGCACGAAGTTCGATATGACGAATAGAATGTATCTGACAAACATATTCTTTAACAATCGAAGTATCCATTGCCACCGGATTAGTTACTGTAAATGTCCTTTCTTCTTTCTTTTCTTCTTTATGTGAATTGCAGCCAATAGTGCACAAAGCGGCCATTAGACCAATGAAAATTGCGTTTTTTTTCATGATGATTCTTTAACTTTTTAAAACAATAAGGTATGTTGATTTGTATAAGCTGTAAAATGAGCCACAGCATAGTTTCCCAGACTTACTAGCGTAAGAAAAGGATGTGTTGCACAGTAGTGTGCTTAAAAAGTTAAATTATCATATTCGAAAAACTTCGAATATAATGTAAAGAGGATTACGTAAAGGGAAGTAAAACAGATTTTTAGGAAAATCTGAAGCTTTTTTTAAATAGGATACAGTAGATTCTGCTATTTGCTGTCTGAAAAAAGAAGAACAGGAAATCGATTTGTTTAATAGTTTTTTATAACTAATAATTTCAGAATCTTCTTCTTCATTGTCTACAACAATTTCTTTCTTGCTGTAAAGGTCTTTTACCGGATTAGCCAGATTGAACTGATTTCCAAACAGATGTTCTGATGCTATTCTTGTGGGTTTGTCTAAAGGAATTTTTTTAATTACAGAAGTCGCAAGAAGGGGAGCTGTCAGTGTTTGAGCAAACAAAGGACTGTTGCCGGATAACAGCAGTATACATAGAAGGATAATATGTCTTATTGCCTTTTTCATGAATGCTGCAAAGCTATATTTTGTAATGTATACTGGCAAGTAGTTGTTTATAAATATTTGTTAATTAAAGGTAAAAGCAATAAAAAAACCGATTAAATGCAATTTTTTAGTGGATAAATGCAACATTTTTCTCAAAAGAATGAGAAAAATAGTAAAGCTTATTTTTCTCCATCCCATTCTGCATAAAACTGTGCTAAGAAATTTTCCATAAAATGATGTCTTTCTTTTGCTATTTTTTTTCCGGTTTCTGTATTCATTTTGTCTTTCAGTAACAGTAATTTTTCATAAAAATGATTGAGTGTTGGCGCCTGACTTTTTTTATATTCTTCAATAGTCATATTAGTATTGGGTGCAATTTCAGGATTATAGAGTGCCCTGTTTTTAAAACCACCATAATTGAAGGCTCTGGCAATTCCAATGGCTCCAATCGCATCTAAACGATCTGCATCCTGAACGATATCCAATTCAATTGATTTGAATTTTTTTTCAAAATTCCCGCCTTTAAATGAAATATTTCTAATAATTTCTATTACATGAATAATTACATCTTCGATAACATTTTGAGATTCTAAAAAAGTTCGGGCCACTTTAGGACCAACAGATTCATCGCCGCCGTGAAATTTACTGTCAGCAATATCATGAAGCAAAGCACTTAATTGTACTACTTGCAGGTCACAAACTTCTTCTTTAGCAATTAAAAGTGCATTTTTATAGACTCTTTCAATATGAAACCAGTCATGCCCGCCTTCGGCATTTTCTAATTGTTTTTTTACAAATGCAATTGTTTTGCTAATAATATCTGTGTTGTTCATGATTATTGTTTAAAAAAAATGTTGATTCTCAAAGCTTTTAAACTTCAAAAATCAACATTTTAAATTAACTAATTGTATTTTTATTCAATTTCAATTTCTAAAAATCGGCATTCTAACATCTGAAATCTATCATCTATAATCTCGCCGGTTCTACCCATTTGAAAATATGTGATTCTTTAGGGATTACTATTCTTTCCGAAATTCGGGCCATTCTGGCAGGTAATTTCATCAGGTAATCACGGGCTTTTTCAGCTTCGTCTGTTAAGCCTGCAATTTTATCAATTTCCCATTTATCGATTAATTTTTGCATAATTTCAACATAATCATTAGCTGTATACACCCCAATACGTTGCGCTGAATCAGAAAATAATTCAAATGCAGAACTTATTTTTTGTCCTGATTCTCTAAGGAAATGGGCTGGCATCACAATTTTTGCCTTCATCATGTATTGAAAAGCAAGCATCATCTCGCTTGGATCTACTTTGAAAATTTCGCTTACAAAATGACTGTAGGCATGATGATGGCGCATTTCATCTCCGGCAATCATTTTACACATTTTAGACAATTTCTTGTCGCCATAGCTTTTTGCTAGTTGTGAAACTCTGTTGTGCGAAACATAGGTAGCTAACTCCTGAAAACTTGTGTAAACAAAGTTTTTATAAGGATCTCTTCCGGTACCAATATCAAATCCGTCATTGATAAGGTGCTGGGTTGTCATTTCGATTTCACGCATGTTTACACGACCTGATAAATACAGGTATTTGTTCAGTAAATCCCCATGACGATTTTCTTCACCTGTCCATTGGCGTACCCAGGCTGACCAGCCGTTTCTTTCTTCATTATCAACTCCTTCTACTTCCATCAGCCAATTCTCATAGGTAGGAAGCGCTTCTTCGGTAATCATATCACCTACCATAGCTACCCAGAAATCATAAGGTAAATCTTTAGAGATTTCGCGTAACTCTTTTACTTCTTCTAAGAAATTATCTCCTTCAGAATTAGGTAAAAAATCCGATGGCTGCCATATTTGCTCTACCGGAATCAGATACTGATCCATATAGCCAGTCACGTTTTTTTCCAAAAACTGCATAACTTCTAATCGAATGTTTTTTATAGACATTTTTTATATTTTATTAAATTTTATTCCTTTTACTACTGCACTTTCAGTCTTCTCCATCAATTCAGGAAAATTATATTCACTCACCTTTAAAGGTTTATGAACTACAAAGGTAAGATGATTTCCTAAACCTACAGGGAAAAAACCATATTTTACCATTTTCCATGAGTTATTAATACTTACGGGAACAATATAAGCGGAAGGTGCACTTTTACATAATATTTTCAAACCTGTTTGTGCAAATTCCTTTGGTTTTCCGGTTTTGCTTCGGGTTCCTTCCGGAAAAATTACCGCTGAACGTTTGTTTTTCTCAATGTACTCCGATAATTTTTTAATTTCCGGAATGGCCTGTTTTGGGTCTTTTCTATCTATTAAGGCTCCTCCGCCATGTCTTAAATTATAAGAAACACTGGGAATTCCTTTACCTAATTCTTTCTTACTTACAAATTTACAATGAAACCGTCGCAAGTACCAAATCATGGCTACAATATCATACATACTCTGATGATTAGCAACAAAAATCAATGGCACTCCTTGCGGAATAAGTTCCCTGTTTTCAAATTTATACGTCGTTCCTACTAAGTTAGTACATTTTAATAAAAAAAAGTTCAAATAGTCCACACTTTTTTTATGAGCCTGATAACCAAAAACGTTTAAACAAACCCACTGAATGGGATGAAAAATGACTAATGTAAGTCCAAAACACAAATAATAAATTACGGATATGGGATACGAAATAAGTTTTTGCATTCTTGAAAAAATTAGCTGCAAAAGTATGAAATAATTTTTTAGCGGTATTTAATTCTTAAACATTAATAGGTTTAGTGTTAAATTGTACCTTTGTCGTTTAAAAAAATGTATTTTCCCAGTAAAAAAATGAGTTTTAACTATCCAAAAAACGAAAAATTAAAAAGTAAAATCAGCATTGGATTGTTGTTCTCTGAAGGTAAATCAGTTTCTAAATATCCTTTACGATTGGTTTATCATTCCAGTTCTTTAAACGGGAATGAAAAAATAAAAATGGGTGTTTCGGTTTCTAAAAAATATTTTAAAAAAGCCGTTGACAGAAACCGTTTCAAGCGTATTCTTCGCGAAACCTATCGTCTTAACAAACATATTCTTCTGGATAATTTAGACAAACCTTATGTTTTTATGTTTTTTTATCAAACCAAAGAGCGTTTGTCTTATGAAGAAATCAATACTAAAACCATTCAGTTATTCGAAAAGTTTGTAGCTCAGAATATAAAAAAAGAATCTTCCGACATTGAAGATACTCTAAATAAATAATTAAGTTTTTCGTGTAAATCTCCCATTTTATTATTAGTGATTTATTGCTACTTTAGTAATCTGTAATTTAAAGTACTATGAACTTCTCTTTTAAGAAAAAATACATTATTCCCTTAGTCGCTTCGGCTTTTTTGTTTATCGGTTCCAGTTTTAAAGATGATTTTTTTGAAATTGCCAAGCAATTAGAAATTTTTACGACACTTTTTAAAGAACTGAATACCAATTATGTGGATGAAACGAATCCGGGCGAATTGATGGATAGTGCTATCAAAGGCATGTTGGCGAGTTTAGATCCGTATACGGTGTATTTTAATGAGCAGGATGTACTAAAATTTAAAATTAACAATACAGGAGAATATACCGGAATAGGTGCTTTAATCACCCAAAGATCAGGGAAATTGATTTTGCGGGAAGTCTATAAAAATTTTCCGGCTGATAAAGCGGGATTTAAGCCCGGTGATGAAATTATCCAGATAGGTGATGTGGCTATTGCCGATTTTAAGGATGATGCTTCCCAATTGTTAAAAGGAGCAAAGAATACTAAAATTGATATAAAATACATTCGACAGGGAAAAACAAACACAACCCAGATTTTACTCGATGAGGTCGAAATTAAATCGGTTCCTTTTTACTCCAAAATTGATGATAAAACGGGTTATATTGTGCTGAGCCGTTTTAATAAAAAAGCTTCTAATGAAACAAAAGAAGCTTTATTGGAACTTAAAAAACAAGGTGCTACACAAATCGTGTTGGATTTAAGAAACAATCCCGGCGGACTTTTAGGCGAAGCCATTAACATTTGTAACTTATTTGTTCCAAAAAATGAAATCATTGTAACCACAAAATCTATTAATGAAAAGCATAACAATATTTATAAAACAGCTGCTGATCCGGTAGATTTAGAGATTCCGTTAGTGATCATTGTAAATGATAAAAGTGCTTCGGCGTCCGAAATTGTTTCAGGAGCCTTGCAGGATTTAGATCGTGCTGTGATTATAGGAGGCAGAAGTTTTGGAAAAGGATTGGTTCAAAAACCGGTTGATTTAACCTACAATACTCAATTAAAAGTTACGATCTCCAGATATTTCACTCCTTCAGGAAGATGTATTCAGGCATTAGATTATGCTCATAAAGACAAAAACGGACTGGCAACCCGTACACAGGCGACTAATTATAATTTGTTCAAAACCAGAAAAGGAAGAACGGTTTATGATGGTGGCGGGATTTTACCTGATGTGCCCATGGATGAATCAAAAACCAGCGTGATTGCGAATGCTTTGCTTAAAAACGATGGGATTTTTAATTATGCTACTGCTTATTATTATAAAAATCCAAATTTAGGAAATCAAATTCCAAATTTCACCAATACTGATTTTCAGGATTTCAAACAGTTTTTAAAAAATCAAAAAATCTCATTTGGTACAGAAACCGAAGAATCTTTAAAAAATACTTTGGCAATAGCCAAAAAAGAAGCTATTGATGGTGCAATTATAAATGAGTACAATCAATTATTAGCTGCAGTACAAAAAAGTGAAGCAAATCAGCTGGACAATAATCAGGAAGAAATTAAGAATTTGATTCTGGAAGAAATCATCAAGCGCTATCAATATCAGGAGGGTTTTTATCAGTATTACATGAAATCGAATTCTGTAATTAAAAAAGCAGTTACTATTTTAGACAACCCCGTGACTTATAAAACAATTTTAAAAAGCTGATGTTAAAATCAATTCTGATATTTTCTTTTTTTACTTGGAGTACAATATGCGCTCAGGAGAAAAAAATAGGAACCGTTTATTTTGAATTTGATAAGTATGCTGTTGATACCGTTCAGGAACAGAATGTAGTAGCCTTTGTTCATGATTTAGATACCACTGAGGTAGAATCGATTCAGATTTATGGATATTGTGATGATCGGGGCAATAATGATTATAATTTGAAATTATCTGAAAACAGAGTCAATGCTGTAAAAAGTGTTTTGGTTGCCAATGGTTTTAATAAGAACAAAATTGTTATTGTTGAAGGTAAAGGCCGTATCCTTATTGATGATTTTTCAGGCGGAAGTTTAACGGATATTCGTTCTAAAAACAGAAGAGTTGATTTGTTAATTGTTAAGAAAAACAGTTTTGGAAAAGGAATCTATACTTCTTTTCAGGACAGGCATGAAATAGGAGACCGTATTTATCTGGAAAATATCTTTTTTGAGCTAGGGAGCAGTACCCTTACATTAGCTTCCAGAAAAGAACTTGACAGAATAGCTGTGATTCTGCAGGAAAGAAAGAGTATAGAATTTGAAATTCGGGGTCATGTGTGTTGTACTCCTGATTATTATAAAGATGCAATAGACAGGGCAACAAAGGAAAGAAAACTCTCCTTGAACCGTGCCAAAAGTGTTTTTAAATATTTGATTTCTAAAAATGTGAGCAGTTTAAGGATGGTTTACAAAGGTTTGGGAAATCAGTTTCCTTTAGGAAAAGGAGATGAATTTGACCGTAGGGTCGAGTTTTATATTACGAAAATTTAGTTTTTACTTAGAAAACATAGCCATGATTTTGGATGCTTCAGAAACCGGTTTTTTATTGATTTCTACAGATTTTATTATAGCTTCCAGTTCCAGCATCAAATCTCTTTTTTCTTTTGAAGGAGAGTAACAAAAACCTTCTAAAACCAGTATGCGATTATTCTCTTTATCTACAATGGCATAATTAATAAAGGGTCCCGACATGAAATCGTTTTTTAATTCCCAGGTTCCTTTAGTTTCGTATGCTTTAGTATGGTTGAGTACAATATTTGAAAAATAAGGAGCATAAGCTTCTTCGGTAATCATATTCGTGTTTTGTTCTCTGCCATGAATGTACAATTTTCCAATAGAATCCCGCATTGTGATAATTTGGGAAACCTTATCTCTTTTGGTTTCAATACTGCTTATAGGAACCTGATAAAGTAAAATGCTGGTATTGCCACTGATAATTTCTTTTTTAAACCACATGAAATTCTTTTTTTTCAGCATCAATTGATAGCTGGATGGCATTTCAAAGTGGATATTGAAACTGTCTTTGAAAAATTTTGGGCTTAATAATGATTTTCGGTTGATACGCTGACATTCTTCAATCTCTGTCTGGTGGATGATTTTAATGATTTCAGGGGTGTTTTTTTGAATCAGACACAGGATATCATCTGCTACTTTTCCTGAGATATAAAATATGTTCTGAGGTGTGGCAATTTTGTTTTTTTCTGCTTTAAAATATTCTTTAGCATCTTTTTTAATAACAATAATATTGCGGCTGTCCGTCATAAATCCTTCCATTAATTTTACAGGATACTGATTAATGGTAAAAAGAGGTTCTTCCTGAGGTAAACCAATAACGGGAGATGCAAATTTATTTCTGATGCTGTCGCCAATTTCAGCATTCCACAACAAATCGTCTATAATCACAGAAATGCTGTTGATTTTTCCATTAGTTTCTTTAGTACTTTCATTTTGCTGATTGCAGGAAATGAAAAAAACGGAAACAAAAAACACTATACAATGGATTTTATTCATTTTGTTTACTATAATGGAATTCAGATTTATAATTGGATCGTTTTTAATACTATACTTTACTCCGCTAATATCGTTCCATTTTTTCAAAATAGAAATAAAACCATATAATTTTATAGTCTATAGTGTAAAAAAAGGGCTTTATTTGATATTCAAATAAAGCCCTTTGTTATGTCTTTTTGAGTTGTTTTTATTCAACTATTCTTAAACGCATTCCCGGTTTGATGTCTTCATTGTGAATACCATTCCATTTTTTAATGTCTGAGACAGTAACTCCTGCATATTTTTTGGCAATACTAAATAAAGAATCTCCTTTTTTTACAAGATAGTCATGTTGTAATTCGCTGTTGTTCTTTTTAAATGATGCTGCGGTAGCTTTATCAGTATTGATAGCAATTTCGTTTTTAGCTACGATTAAGGTCTTACCTAATGTGATATTATTGTCAGATAAGTGATTCCATTCCTTTAAATCAGCAATTGCGGTGCCAAATTTTTTAGAAATGTTACCCAGATTGTCTCCTTTCTGAACTGTATATTCGATATTTTTTAGTTCCGGAGTCACTGCGGCAATGGCTGTTTCTTTAGCTTCAGCTTCTTTTTCAGCAATTTGTAAAGTTGTTCCGGCTTTGATTGTATTGCCTGCAAGTTTGTTCCATTCTTTAAGCTGAGTTACAGTTACGTTATTTTGTTCAGCAATATCACTTAGATTATCTCCTTTCTGAACAATATAATTAGTCTTGTTACCAGCGATTAAAGTATCAGCTTTAACTTCTTTTTTTGTTTTTTCAGTTTTACTGATTTTAGTATTAGCAGAAGCAATTGCAGTATTATTTTTGGTAGTTATAATAGTAAGTACTTTTCCGTAAGAAATAGCATTACTGCTTAATTTATTCCATTTTTTTAAATCAGTAATACTCACATCATATTCATCGGCAATAGTGCTTAGATTGTCACCCTGTTTTATTTTGTAATATTGTGTTGTACTTCCAATAGGGTAAGCAGGCGTTTCTGTACTGGCGACTGCAGTGGCAGAGTTTTTTTTGTAAGGATTGTTGTTTTTCTGATCGGCTTCGTGTTCAATATAGGCATAAATCTTATCCTCATTAGACACAAAAACACCGATTTTGTCTTTTGGTAATCTCAAATAATGATTCTGATCATTGTAATAAGGGATTACATTGAGTTTGTACGAAGGATTCAGCAATTGCAATTGTGGCACGGATACGTCCAGTAAATCGGCTATTTGCTGGAAAGACATCTGTTTTTTAATCATTACAGTGTCTGTTTCAAAATGTTGAATTAAAGCTTTGTTAGGTTTGATTCCATGTTCATTATGGTATTCATACAAATACATGGTCGCTAAAAATGCAGGTACATATCCCTGAGTTTCTTTAGGAAGATGATTTTTAATGCTCCAGAAATTCTGTTGTCCGCCTGATCTTCTGATGGCTTTAGCTACATTTCCCGGACCTGAATTGTAAGAAGCTAAAACCAGTTCCCAGTCACCAAAAATTGCAAACATGTTAGACATGTATTGTGCAGCTGCCTGAGTGGCTTTTAATGGGTCACTGCGTTCATCAATATATGAATCTATTTTTAAATTATATTGTTTACCGGTGTGATACATAAATTGCCAGAGTCCTGTAGCTCCCATTCTGGATACTGCTTTCGGATTTAATGCTGATTCTACTATGGCTAAATATTTAATTTCCAGCGGAACGTTTTCCTTTGCAAAGGTTTCTTCAAACATTGGAAAATAATAGTCTGAAATAGCCATGAGACGTTCAAAAGATTTTTTTCTGTTCTTTAAGAACGATTTAATGATGTTTTCTAATCCGTGATTGTATTGAATGTTAAACGGGGATTTAGCATTCATTGCAGCCAATCGTGATTTTAGTAATTCGGTAGGTAGTTCATAATCAACTTTTTCGTCCATATTTATACTTTCGATGTCTTTGTTCAGATCTTTGTAGATATCTAAGTCAGTTAATTCTTTAGTCCATAAACTGTCAACGCAACTGGCCATGTCGTCATTAACAAAACTAAGTTTTATAGAATCCAGATAAGAAAGCTTAGTTTCTATAACAGCAATTCCCTTGCTTTCGGCAGTTTCCTGTGAAAACAAGGGAATTGATAGTAATAGAAAAAATGATAAGGTGATTTTTTTTATATTCATGCTTTTGTTGTCAACGTGCTTAATTTTAAACGATTACAAAATCGTAATGCAAACTTAATAGGTTAGAACTAAAAAAATCAATAAATATTGTTAAAATTGTTATATTTAATCTAGAATAGCTGCTATTCCAGGTAAAGTTCTTCCTTCAAGCATTTCTAACATAGCACCTCCACCTGTAGAAACATAGCTCATTTTGTCTTCAAAACCGAATTGTTTTACTGCTGCAACTGAATCTCCGCCACCTACAAGTGAGAAAGTTCCATTAGCTGTAGCTGCCGCAATATAGTTTCCTAAAGCAATAGTTCCTTTGGCAAAAGTTTCCATTTCAAAAACACCTAATGGACCATTCCATAGAATTGTTTTGGAATTCATAATTACTTTTTCGAAAGCTTCTAATGATTTTGGACCGGCATCCATACCTTCCCAACCATCAGGAATATTAGTTACATCAACCACTTGTGTATTTGCATTGTTAGAAAAATCATCTCCCGCAACAACATCAACAGGAATGTGAATCTGCACTCCTTTTTCTTTCGCTAATCTTAAAATTTCAAGTGCTAATTCTTGTTTGTCATCTTCACAAATAGAATTTCCAATTTTTCCTCCCTGAGCCTTGATAAATGTAAAAGTCATTCCACCACCAATAATCATGTGGTCTACTTTGTCCAGGATGTTTTCGATAACTGTAATTTTAGAAGATACTTTAGAACCACCAAGAATAGCAGTTACCGGTTTTTCACTGTCTTTTAATACTTTATTGATGCTTTCAATTTCTTTAGCTAATAATGCTCCAAAGCATTTTGCTGTCGGGAAAAATTGTGCGATAATTGTAGTGGAAGCGTGAGCTCTGTGTGCAGTTCCAAAAGCGTCGTTTACATAAATGTCTCCTAATGAGGCTAATTCTTTTGCAAAAGCAACATCTCCAGCTTCTTCTTCAGCATGAAAACGTAAATTTTCTAATAATAAAACTTCACCGGCTTTTAAATCATCCGAAGCCTGTTTTGCAGCTTCGCCTACACAGTCCGTTGCAAATTTTACAGGAACTCCAAGAAATTCAGTTGCTGTTTTTAAGATATGTTTTAATGAATATTTATCTTCAACTCCTTTTGGACGACCTAAATGTGACATTAAAATAACACTTCCTCCATCGGCAAGGATTTTAGAAATGGTAGGCTTCGCAGCTTCGATACGGGTCGTATCTGTAACATTAAAATTTTCGTCAAGTGGTACGTTGAAATCAACGCGTATTATTGCTTTTTTATTAGCGAAATTAAAATCGTTTAAAGTCTTCATCAGTATTTTTTTAGTTTAATTTTTTTGAAATTGAAACAAATATAGAAATTTTCCGGTAGGAATAAATTTCAATAATTTAAAAAAATCAATTTTTTGCAACGAAAACGATGTAAACTCACAAAATTTTTTATTTATATCTCTAAATTTAAAAAATAAGCTCTAAAAGTTAAAATTAACTGACTGTGAAAATTACATGTTGTTTAGGATATCAAATAGATAATTCAGGTATAAAGTTTCAAATTCATTCTAACTATTAAGATAAAAATCATTTCTATTTCTGTATTCTCCAGGTGTAAGACTCACAATTTGTTTGAATATTTTTGAAAAGTGAGGCAAATTGGAAAAACCGGTATCTATAGCAATTTCTAAGAAAGTCTTATTAGTTGTAGCAATAAGATATTGTGCCCGTTCAATTTTTTTCTCATGAATGTAATTTAAGGGTCTTTGACCGGTGTGAAGTAAAAATTGCTTGGAGAAATAATCTTGATTCTGATTGACTCTTTGAGCCAATTCGTTTACGGTGAGGTTTTTGTTTAAATGAAGCTGGATGTAACTCATAGTATCCAGAATTTTTGAAGGAGTACTTTGACGGGTGTTTTGTTTGAAATCTGTAGTATTCAGAAATCTGGAAATTAACAGTAATAATATCCCTTGATTTTCGAATTTGAGATGCGTTTTCATAGTATCATTGTGCGAGCGGTATTCTTTATAATAATTTTCTTTTTCATATATCTTTGGATTGTCAGAGCGGTTAATACCTCTGCCGGGATTGTGTTTTAACATTTGTTTGATAAGCGTTACGTCGGTTTCAGTAGCGGCTAATTTCATCACATTTCTGTTCTGGTCAAATAATGAAATTCCATCGGGTGATTCTTCAAAAAACTGAATGAAATACTGGCTTAGGTAATCTTCGCAATTCAGATTACAAATAGTAAAGCTTGGAATCAGATATAAATATCCTGATTCTAAAATCAACCGACCGGAATTGTCAGAAATAGTTCCGTAGCCTTCATCTATATAGTACAATCGATAATAAGGACTTATTACATTATTATAATTCCACTTGTAATTCAGTTTTACATAATCTATGTGCAATAATGAAAAGTAATGTTTAAAAATTTTCTTGGACATAAGAATTTAAAATCAAGATTAAAGTCGTTTTTGAGTAATAAAAAATCGGTTTTGTGTAAATAAGATGTATTCTGTCTTAATTACATTTGTTTTTGGTTATTCAAAAATAAAGGATTAAAAATATTAATAATCAAATTTATATGTAAAATTTAAAGATTATGAGACTTTGTTTTTAAAATAGATTTATGATGTTAAAACAAATGGTAAAAATCGGAAATAAATAATATTATACTATTCAAATTATATATAGATGAACAGAAGAAACGCTTTAAAATTAGGTGTGTCAGCAATGGCCGGACTTTATTTGTCTCCTTTATTGGGACAATCCAATATACTTAATACTCCTGCTTTCAAAGGACCATTTGAGCCAAGCTGGGATTCGCTGGAAAAATATCAGGTACCGGATTGGTTTCGTGATGCCAAATTTGGAATGTGGGCACACTGGGGCCCTCAGTGTGAACCCGAAGCCGGTGATTGGTACGGGAGAGGAATGTATGAAGAAGGTTCGAGACAATATAAATTTCATGTGGAGAAATATGGGCATCCATCTCAATTTGGTTTTAAGGATGTAATCAATGTGTGGAAAGCCGATAAATGGAATCCGGAAGAATTAGTGAATTTATACAAAGATTCCGGAGCCAAATATTTTATGGCAATGGCAAACCATCATGATAATCTGGATTTGTATGACAGTAAATATCAGCCTGACTGGAATTCGACTAAAATAGGGCCTAAAAAAGATATTATAGCCGGATGGGAAAAAGCAGCCCGAAAAGCGGGATTGCCTTTTGCCGTGAGCGTTCATGCAGCGCATGCCTGGAATTGGTATGATACTTCTCAGGGAGCGGATAAAAATGGTCCTTTGGCAGGAGTGTCTTATGATGGGAAATTGACTAAGGAAGATGGAAAAGGAACCTGGTGGGAAGGTTTAGATCCTCAGGATTTATATGTTCAAAATCATGAATTAAGCGCAAAACCCTCTGGCGATTCATCTGTTCACAGCCAGTGGGACTGGGGAGATGGAGCTTCCATACCAACTCCGGAATATTGTGAAAAATTCCATGATAGAACCATTGATCTGATTGATAAATACAATCCGGATATGATTTATTTTGACGATACTGCTTTACCGCTTTGGCCTGTTAGCGATGCCGGTTTGCGTATTGCGGCATATATGTACAACAAAAGCCTTCAAAAAAATAACAGGGTTCAGGCAGTGATTACCGGTAAAATTCTGGATGAGCAGCAGCGTAAAGCCATGGTTTGGGATATTGAAAAGGGACAAAGTAATACTATTGAACCGCTGCCGTGGCAAACGGATACCTGTATTGGAAACTGGCATTATGATAGAAGGATCTATAATGACAAACGCTATAAATCGGCTAAAACGGTTATTCATACGCTGGTGGATGTAGTGAGTAAAAACGGAAATCTGATGTTAAATATTCCGGTGCGTGGAGATGGAAGTATCGATGAATTAGAACTTGAAATCGTTAAAGAAATAGGTGTTTGGATGAAACTGAACAGCAAAAGTATTTACGGTACGCGTCCCTGGAAAATTTTTGGCGAAGGTCCGCAACAAGCAAGTGCCGGAGCATTAACCGCTCAGGGTTTTAACGAAGGAAAGGGAAAACCGTATACGTCTGAGGATATTCGTTTTGCTCAAAAAGACAAAACACTTTATGCAACCGTAATGGCGTGGCCGGAGAATGGTGTGGCTGTTATAAAAAGTTTAGCGAAATCAAGTTCGTATCATACTGAAAAAATCAGACAAGTCAAATTAGTAAGTACAGGTCAAAAATTGAAGTTTATACAAACAGAAAGAGGACTTGAGGTTTATTTTCCAAATCAAAAACCGGAAGCTTCTTATGCCAATGCGTTAGAGATTGTGTGATACTCTTTGAATGAAATCTAAAATTATGACCTCAAGAAAATTTTGTTATGCCTGTGATTTAATTGATAATCCAAAGTTGATAGAAGAATATAAATACTATCATTCAAAGGAAAATGTCTGGCCTGAAATTACAAAAAGCATAAAAGATGCCGGCATTATTGATATGGAAATTTATATCTTGGCGAACCGTTTGTTTATGATTATGGAAGTAGATGAAAACTATACTCCGGAACGCAAACAAATGATGGATGCTGCCAACCCAAAAGTTCAGGAATGGGAAAAATTAATGTGGCAATTTCAACAAGCGCCTCCGGGTGCTAAAGAAGGAGAAAAATGGTTGCCGATGGAACAGATATTCAAATTGTAAAAAGAAAACCTATTGTTATTTTAAATAAACTTACAATAGGTTTTTTCTTTTAATCTGATGAATATTTCCTTAAAAATAGTACGCCAGTGTAGCTGCAGTAAAAAGGATATCTTTTCCTGTACTTACCTCTTTTAAATAATATCCTGCATTAAACCAGGTTGCTTCAACTTTTAGGGAAAACCATTGTTTAATGTCATAATTTATTGATGCGCCTAGTTGCGAACCAATGTAGCGTTCCATTGAATCTGCCGAAGGATAAATTAGGACAGTATTAGGTTGGTAAATCCCATCGTTTTTACTAAAACGCCAAAAGAAATCATAATCAGCAGCAAATGTCATTTTATCATTAATTTCTAATTCAATCGAAGGATGGATATCATATAAATTGGATGGTCCTAGAATGGCAGCTAAACCAAAGTAAGCACCTCGTGGAAACAACGGATTAAAGGTTTGTAATTTATTATCATCAGTAGCTTTATCTCCCGAAATTAATTCGGTTTTTAATCCCAATTTCGGTTTGAATTTTAATTGGTTAAATTGATAATTTGTGTATAAAGATGCTGTCCAGGCCTGAATTGATTCGTTTTCTATTGATCCGAATTGATAAACTGTTTCAAAATCATAATTCCAGTTTTTGTTCTTACTCCAAATTCGGGTTCCAATAGTATGTCTTTTTTCTTCTCCGGAAATGCTGTTGAATGAAGCTGTTTTTTTATCTAATCCTAGGTAATATAAATCAATATTTTGAATCACCGGAATTCTATTAATCACATTATAAATACCATAAAGTTTGGTATTTGGGTTCACTCGGTCATTGAAATTTCCAAAAGTATTTTTTACAAACTGGCTGTAAAATACATCGCTTTTTATATTTTTATATTTCCAAATCATCTTAACAGCATCAAATGCCTGTCGGCTGTTTGGGCCTTCGCGAACCGAAATCAAACGCTGTGATCCATACATAAACTCCTGTCTCCCGATTCTAAAAGTAAAATCACTTGTGTTTAACTTGAAATTAAAATCAATAAAAAGTTGGTGAATATCCAGTTCATTTTTATCAACCGGACTTGGATCAATTCGGCTAATTGCGGTTCCACTTTGAATTTGTGCAAACAGTCGAAAGCTTTTTTTGTATTTTGTATCCAAATGAAAAAGAGCTCTGTTCAATAAAAATCCATCCGAATCATTTGGTACATCGCCCCAATTCTCATTATTGAAATACTGATATTGCGAACGCAATTCTCCTCCTAAAGACAACTTTAAATTTCCGTCTTTTGTCAATGGGATGTATTTTATTTTATCTAAAAATGTACTGTTAAAATCATTTTCGATTTTAGAATAATCTTCGTCGTAACGTAGCGATTTAAAATCTAATCGGCTTTGTGCAAATCCCAATTGAATTGTAATAAGAAACAGAAGAATCAGTTTTTTCATGATTGTTTTTTCTTAAGTTTATACTAAGAATGGAGTAGTTAGAAGAAATTAAAAGGAATTGTAAATCAATTCCTTTTAATTTTTAATCAGGTAGAGTAGCGTTAGATTAATTTTTTTGATATCCGCCAAAGAAATTAATTGGAGACCATTCCGGAATTGCTTTTGGAAGTGGATTTATTAGTCCTTTAAAAATGTTATCGGCATAAACAATTTCTCCGTTTACCACTGTCAAGTCAGATGCTATATCCAATATTTTTTCATCGGCAGTACTAAAATAATCATCTGATAAGATAGCGAAATCAGCCAAATAATTTTCTTTTAAAGTTCCTCTGTCGGCATCTAATTTTACCAATTTTGCGCTTCCTTGAGTATACAATTTTAGCGCAGATGTTCGGTCTAAAATGTTTCTTTCTCCTTGGTATTTTGTTCCTCCAACGGTTTTACCGGTTGATAACCAATACAAACCAATCCAAGGATTATATGAACTAACTCGAGTGGCATCTGAACCCATTCCCACAGGGATTCCCATTTCGATCATATCTTTTACCGGAGGTGTATTTTCAGCAGCTTTTTTACCGTATCTTTTAATGAATTCTTCACCCTGAAAAGCCATTCGGTGTTGAATTGCAATTCCGCCACCTAAGTTTTTTACACGTTTTAAATTTTCGACAGATATAGTTTCAGCATGATCAAAAAACCATGTCAAACCGTTTAAAGGAGTTTCTTTATTTACTTCTTCAATAACATTTAAAAAGCGTGTTATGGTTTCATTGTAAGTAGCATGAATCCTAAATGGCCATTTGTTCTGAATCAGCTTACTTAAAACTTCTTTCATTTGTCCCTCCATTGCAGGAGATAATTCAGGTCTTGGTTTTTCGAAATTTTCAAAATCTGCAGCCGATGCAACAAGACTTTCCCCACCACCCTGAACATGATATTCTAAATGATCTCCGTGATCATCATCGTGGCTGCCAATTTCTACTTCGCTAATCCATTTAGTAAAATCATTTAATTCCTGACCTGGTTTTTGAGGATAAAGATAAAATGGCAAACGAACTGTAAGTTTGTTTTCAGAAGCTAATTTTCCGGTAATTCCGTAATCATCAGGGTAGTTTTGAAATCCACCGCCTGCATCCATAACTGCAGTAACTCCAAAGCGGTTGTTTTCTGTTAAAAATTGTTGAGTTGAATTGATTTTTTCTTCAGCAGATAATTCCGGCAGCTTAGCAATATTCGAATATAAAATATAAGCATTAGGTTCTGCAACTAATAATCCGGTTGGATTTCCCTGAATGTCTTTTTCAATAAGACCGCCATTAGGATTTGGCGTGTTTCCGTCAATTTTTAATTTGGCTAATCCTGCTTTGTTTAAATAAGCATGACCGTATAAATGAAGGATAAATGTGGGTACATTTCCTGTTGCTTCATTGATTTCTGCTAATGTTGGTAATCTTTTTTCTTCAAACTGATATGCATTCCATCCGCCAATTACGCGTACCCATTGACCTTCCGGAGTTCTTTGTGCCTGTTCTTTTAGCATTTGCAAAGCACGTTTTAGTGAGCGAACGCCATCCCAACGCAATTCGGTATTAAAAAATCGTCCACCGCGAATTACGTGCGAATGACTGTCAAATAATCCTGGAATTATAGTTTTTCCTTTAGCATCAATAATTTTTGTCTGAGCTGATTTTAAGTTTAAAATGGCATCATTTTTACCCAATTTTAAAATTTTACCATCGCTTACTGCTAAAGCTTGTACAATAGAATTTTGATTGTCCAGAGTATGAATTTTGGCATTAAAAACAATAAGTGAGGGAGATGTATTTTTTTGTGAGAAAGCTAAACCACTTAGTAATGTAAGTAGTAAAGTTATTATTTTAGTTGTTGTCTTCATTTTAGGGAGTTATAAAAAGGCGGACAGGAAGCCCGCCTTCAGGTTTTTATTTAGTGTTTTAACATTTCTCTTGCGTATTGAATTCCAATACCATATCCACCACCGTATTTTACAGCTAAATCATTCACCGCTTTATAAGTTTCTTTTCTAGACCAGTCTCTTTGTAATTCTAATAAGTATTGTAAAGAAGTAATAGGTTTAGCACCTACCTGAACCATTCTTGCAATTGACTGCTCATGTGCTTCAGTAGAAATATCGCCACTTGCATCGGTAATTACATAAACTTCGTAACCTTCGTTTATTGCTGATAATGTTGGTCCTACAATACAAACACTTGTCCATAAACCGGCAAACACAAGTTTCTTTTTCCCTTTTTCAGTAATTGCTTTATGTGCATTTACATCTTCCCAGGTATTCATTGTTGTTCTGTCAATGTATTTTGTTCTGTCTGGATAAGCTTCTAATATTTCAGTAAAAACAGGACCGCTAAATGAATGTTCTGCAACAGTGGTTACTACAGTAGGAACATTGAAGATTTTTGATGCGCCAGCAACTAAGCCAACATTGTTTTTTAAATTAATAGCGTCAATACTTTTAGTAGCAAATGCCATTTGACCTTCATGATCTATCAAAACCAAAGCATGATTTGTTGGGTTTAATAATTCTGGACTTGGTTTTTGAGCAAATGCAGATAAAGAAGTTACAGCTAAAACTAGAGATAATATTACTTTTTTCATGTTGTTAAATTTTAAAATTGTTATTAATTATTATTTGTTTATAAATTGAGTTCGAGACGCTAGCTTTTCTCGTACACACTTTCATTTTTATGCTTGTTCTATTTTCTGTTTTTATTTTAGAACAAGAATGTTTTTATTTTAATTGAAAATTCTGTTTTTCATCATTCTTATTTTCAAAATCCAAAATTAGTTGGTTACTAATTGTTTTAAACTTAATCTAGATTATGAAATAAAAATCTGTTTAAAATATTGTTAATATAATTTCTTTTGTAATTCTAATCGAAATCTCATTTTCATCATTACTTATTTTCAAAATCCAAAATTAATTGGTTAGCTTTTGTTTTGAACTTAACCTAGATTATGAAATGAATTCTGATTATAATTGATGTTTTACCAAATTTCAAAATGTTCTTTTCCTCATTTCTAATTTCAAAATTCAAAATTAGTGGGTTAGCATTTGTTTTAATCTTAACCTAGATTATGAAATATAAAACTGTTTAAATTTTGTTAAAATGATTTCTTTGATGATTCTAATCAAAATCTTTTTTTCTTCATTCCTAATTTCAATATCCAAAATTAGTTGAGGACTTGTTGTTTGAAACTTAATCTAGGTTATGAAATGAAAACGGGATATTTTAATGCTTTTTCCAATTGAAAATACTAAGATTATTTTGCTCGATACAGACCGGAAACTTTATAATCTAAAATTTTAGACTTATCCATTTTCTGCTATCTTTGCCTTATGCAGTTTTCAGAAATTTTAGGGCAGGAACACATTAAGAATCATCTCACCAGAAGTGCTGATTTGGGAAGAATTCCGCACGCACAATTGTTTGTTGGTCCGGAAGGAAGCGGAACTTTAGCCATGGCAATTGCTTATGCACAATACATTTTGTGTGGCAATCAAAACGGAGAAAATAATGGAGAAAATCAGGCCTGTAATATTAAATTTCAAAAATTATCGCATCCTGATTTGCATTTTGCTTACCCAACTGTTACCACCGATGAGGTAAAGAAAAATCCAAAAAGTATTGACTTTATTGCCGATTGGAGAGAATTTGTAACACAAAATCCTTACGGTGGATTGTTTGACTGGTATGCTGTTTTGGGTGTTCAAAACAAACAAGGTGAAATCAGAGTAGATGATGCTCAGGAAATTTTGAAATCACTTTCGTTAAAAGCCTATGAAGGCGGTTATAAAATTATGATTGTCTGGATGGCTGATAAACTCAATATTGCAGCTTCCAATAAATTATTAAAACTACTCGAAGAACCACCGGAGAAAACAATATTCATTCTGATTTCAGAAAACGAAGAAGATATTATTCAAACCATTCGTTCACGTTGCCAAATTTTACATTTCAACGGATTGAGCGAAGCGGTTATAACAGATGCTTTGGTTGCTCGTGAAGCAATTGATTCTAAATTTGCAGCAAAATTAGCGCATCAGGCACAGGGCAATTACAATGCTGCTTTGCATTTACTTAGAGACAAAGACGAGGAACATCCGTTTGAACAATGGTTTGTTACCTGGGTTCGTGCCGCTTTTAAGGCTAAAAAAGATGCGGCTGCCATTCAGGATTTGATACTTTGGAGCGAAAAAATAGCGGCTTTGGGAAGAGAAGCTCAAAAGAAGTTTTTGCAGTTTTGTATAGAAATGTTTCGTCAGGCGTTGTTGATTAATTATGAAACCCAGGGATTAGTTTATTTTGAACCAAAAGTAGATAAATTCAAATTAGAAAATTTTGCACCATTTGTAAATGGTAATAATATTCAGGATATCTTTAAAGAACTTTCGGAGGCCATGTATCACATTGAGCGCAACGGAAATGCGAAATTAATTTTAACTGATTTATCAATCAAACTTACCCGTTTAATCCATAAAAAATAACGATTATGAATAATCCGGCTTCACTTTTAATTCTGGTGTTTTTTGGTATTACCTATCTGCAATCCAGTTATGAGAAACTGTTTTACTGGAATGATAATCTAACCTGGTTGAGGGAACATTTTTCAAAAACGAGACTTAAAAATCATGTGAAATTAGCATTGATTAATCTCATTATAATGGAATTGATTTCTACTGTTTTGTGTTTTGTAGGCTGTATTGAATTGCTGGTTAATAACGGAAGGCTGTTTGGTTTTTACGGTGCGGTGTTTTCGGCAATTACTTTATTGATGATGCTTTTTGGACAACGATTGGCTAAAGATTATGATGGGGCCAGGACTATTGTGATTTATTTTATTCCGGCTGTAATGGCAGTGTACTGGTTGAATTAGTAATCAATTGCAAGGCAATGAAAAAATCAGGGTCAGGTAAATTTCAATTCAAAAATTCTAATCCTAGAATATAATTTTACCTGAATAAGAAGGAATCTGAAATAAAAAAATAAAAAATATGCCATTAACCCCTAAACATCCATCAGAATCCTTAACGGTATTAACCGATTTGGTTTTGCCAAGTGAAACGAATCACATCAATAATCTTTTTGGAGGTGAATTATTGGCTCGAATGGATCGCGCAGCCAGTATTTCGGCACAAAGACATTCCAGAAACATCTCGGTTACGGCATCGGTGAATCATGTGGCTTTTACTAAGGCTATATTGCTGGGAAGTGTGGTGACTATTGAAGCCAAAGTTTCACGTGCTTTCAAGAGTTCGATGGAAGTCTATATTGATGTTTGGGTTGAAGACAGAATCTCTGGAGTGAAAACAAAGGCTAATGAAGCAATTTATACCTTTGTTGCGGTTGATGGAACAGGAAAGCCAGTCGAGGTAGCTCAGATTATTCCGGAAACCGAATTAGAAAAAGAACGTTATGAAGGTGCCTTAAGGCGCAAACAATTAAGTTTGGTGTTAGCCGGAAAAATGAAACCTGGCGAAGCAACAGAGTTGAAAGCATTGTTTGTATAAGATTTTATTTTTTTGATTCGAAATCTCTTTAAACGGAAAATTTGCATCAAAAAAAGAAGTATTTTTACGAACACAAAATAAAGATATCTAACAGAAGTTAAAAGAAGTAAACCACTTTTTTAGGTTTCTGATCGCTATAAAAGCAATATTAATTTAATGAAAGAAAAGCTAAAAGAAAAGATGAGTACAGAGAAAGAAGCCAAGTTAAAAGCTTTACAGCTTACCCTTGATAAATTAGATAAAACTTACGGAAAAGGGACTGTTATGAAAATGGGGGATAAGGCCATTGAAGAAGTTGATGTAATTTCTTCAGGTTCTTTAGGTGTGGATTTAGCACTTGGAGTTGGCGGATATCCAAAAGGAAGAATTATTGAAATCTACGGACCGGAATCTTCCGGTAAAACTACTTTAACGCTTCACGCTATTGCCGAAGCGCAAAAAGCAGGTGGGATAGCTGCTTTTATCGATGCGGAACATGCATTTGACAGAAATTATGCTGAGAAATTAGGTGTTGATATTGAAAATTTAATTATTTCGCAACCAGACAACGGGGAGCAAGCTTTAGAAATTGCTGAAAACTTAATTCGTTCCGGAGCAATTGATATTGTAGTTATTGACTCGGTTGCAGCTTTGACTCCAAAAAGTGAGATTGAAGGCGAAATGGGAGATTCTAAAATGGGTCTTCACGCGCGTTTGATGTCGCAAGCATTGAGAAAGTTAACAGGAACTATTAGTAAAACCAATTGTACTGTTTTCTTTATTAACCAGTTGAGAGAGAAAATCGGGGTAATGTTTGGTAATCCAGAAACTACTACAGGAGGTAATGCTTTAAAGTTTTATGCGTCGGTACGTTTAGATATTCGTCGTTCTACACAAATTAAAGATGGTGAAAATGTTATTGGTAACAGAACCAAGGTTAAAATTGTGAAAAACAAAGTGGCGCCACCTTTCAAAGTGGCGGAATTTGATATTATGTACGGTGAAGGTGTTTCTAAAACAGGAGAAATTCTGGATTTAGCAGTAGAATTCGAAATCGTAAAAAAATCAGGTTCATGGTTTAGTTATGGAGAAACTAAGTTAGGTCAGGGACGTGACGCTGTAAAATCATTGATTAAAGATAATCCGGAATTAGCGGAAGAATTAGAAGAAAAAATCAAAGCAAGAATTAAAGAATTAGCCGAAAACTAATAAATTTACTGGTATAAATTTTTAAAATGCCCGACAAAATTGTCGGGCATTTTTTTATTAAAAACAGAAAATTTGACCATTTTTTTCAGAAAAAAATATTTTTAAAAGCAACCTTTTTTATTTATCACAGTCTTTATAAAAACAATAAACAAGAATAGTTAATTTATAAATTCAAAAAAAAAATGAAAAAAATAGCTTTGTTTTTGGTCTTAATGACCACGTTGTTAAGTTGTAGTCTGGACGAGCCGGATTCCTATACTTATTATGTATTACCAATTGAGAGTTATACTTTGCCAGAGACTTTCGTTAAGGGAGAATCTCATGAAATTAAGCTTAAGTACCAAAAACCTACCGCTTGTTATATCTATGGCGGAATTTATTATTATTCAGAAAACAGTACAAGAACTATCGGAATTAATGCTTCTGTAAAAAACGGCGAAAACTGTTCTGATACCTTACCTCCTGAAACAGAAGTTTCTTTTAATTTTACACCTACAACAGCAGGAGTGTATACTTTTAAATTTTACAAAGGAGAAGATGATGCCGGAGAAGACGAATTTGAAGAAGTTGAGATTACGGTAACAGAATAATTATTTAAAAAGTAAAAAATCACCTTTAACGAGGTGATTTTTTTTAAGCTGTTTTGAGCGTTTTTTTAGCTTCAAAAACCAGTAACTGGCTGTAAATGATGTTTCTTATCTGTTCACGAATTTCTTTTCTGTCAGCATTCGTTTTACCCAGTGTATTTACTTGTTTGTGTATTTTTACACGCATAATTCCGGGACTTCCAGCAAAAAAAGTATAAGGAAAACGCTCTTTATTATCGCCAAAACTGATAGGCAAAACAGGAATCTGGTGTTCAACGGCCAATCTAAAAGCGCCTTCTTTAAAATTATCTAAAAGTATGGACTCATCATTAGGAACACCACCTTCTGGGAAAATACACACACTAAGACCGCTTTCTATTCTTTTTTGGGCTTTTGCAAAAACTGCCATTCGGCTTTGCGAATCACTTCTGTCTACTAGAATACAGGTTCTTTTGTAAAAAAATCCAAAAATAGGAATGCGGGCTAATTCTTGTTTTCCCACAAATACAAATGGATTTTTGATAATGGCCAGCATCAGCATAATATCAGCCATCGAAGTATGGTTGGCCACAATCATGTAACTTTTGTTTTCGTCAAAAGCTTGCTCACTTTCTACTTTATAATAAAATCCCATTCCAAAAAGAATGAATTTAGCCCATATACGAGCCATGAAGAAAAAGTAAGGATATCCTTTTTCAGAAAGTATAGAAAGAATCAAAAAGGGAAACATGATTAAGATGGGTATCGCCATAAGGATGTAAAACCAAATGCGCCACAGGGTCCGGAGAATTATTTTTATACCTTTCATGGGGTCAAAAATAAGGAATCAATTGTTATCATTTGTATAAAAAATAGTGTTTTAAACCATAAATCCTTTAAGATAGTTTGTTGCTGTATTAAAGCTTATATGTGTTCTAAGTTCATTTAAGTTACTTCTCTTTTTTTAATTCATTTTGAGTAAATGATCATAAGAAAACTTACAGTACTGATGTGTTAAATAAAATAGGCGATAGGATTTATTTCAGGTAATTTTTAAATTTTGTGAATTTGCAGTAAAAAATAAAAAACTTTGCGAACTTTGCGTTTAAGAAAAAAAAGCATGGCAAAAATACTTACCGGAGTTCAAAGTACAGGAACTCCACATTTAGGAAACTTACTAGGAGCAATTATTCCGGCAATACAATTATCTAATAATTCAGAAAACGAATCTTTTCTTTTTATTGCTGATTTGCATTCGGTTACCCAGATCAAAAACGGAGAAGTTTTAAAAAATAATACTTACAGCGTGGCAGCAGCCTGGCTTGCTTTTGGATTAGATGTAAACAAAGTAGTTTTTTACAGACAATCAGATGTGCCGCAAACAGCCGAATTATCATGGTATTTAAGTTGTTTTTTTCCATTCCAAAGATTGACTTTAGCGCATTCTTTCAAAGACAAAGCAGATCGCTTAGACGATGTAAATGCAGGTTTGTTTTCCTATCCCATGTTGATGGCGGCAGATATTTTATTGTATGATGCCGAGTTTGTTCCGGTGGGTAAGGATCAGTTGCAGCATCTTGAAATCACACGTGATGTGGCTTCCCGTTTCAATCATCAGCTGGGAGAAACGTTTGTGCTTCCGGAGGCTAAAATTCAGGACGACAGTATGCTGATTCCGGGAACTAACGGCGGGAAAATGAGTAAATCAGCAAATAATATCATTAATATTTTCTTAGAAGATAAGGCTTTACGTAAGCAGGTGATGAGCATTGAGACCGACAGTACACCGCTGGAAGACCCTAAAAATCCGGATACATGTAATGCTTTTGCGATTTATTCTTTGTTGGCCAATGAAGAACAAATAGCGCAAATGAAAGCCAATTATCTGGGAGGAAATTACGGTTATGGTCACGCTAAACAGGCTTTGTTTGAATTGATTTGTGAAAAATTCAAAACGGAAAGAGAGAAATACCATTATTACATTAATAACTTAGAAGAAGTAGATGTTTTATTGAAAATAGGAGCAGAAAAAGCTTCAGTTGTAGCGGATGAAGTTCTAAAAAGAGTACGTACTAAACTCGGTTTTTTGTAAAATAATTAGCCGGTACAAGTTTTAAAAATGTGTTTGTTAAAGTTTTTTTAAGAAAATTTTAATAAGCACATTTCTTTTGGGCAGCATCTATTGTATAATTTTATACAAAATATAAAATTTTTATTTATGAAAAAGATACACCTATCCTCTTTAGGGCTATTGACTTTGGCTTTAGCTACAATGACCTCCTGTAAAGATAAAACGGAGAAAACAACAGAAGATTCGGCTATAGAAACACCTGTAAAATCAGAAATTTCAGTTACGCCAATTGAAGATTCAAAAATGTTTCCGGGTGCAAAACTAACTGTTGCTTCAGAAACTGCAACTGCAGCTGATGCCGATTCAGTAACATTCAAAATCAATTACAAAGTTGCTAATTTTGAGTTGACTCAACATACTGAAGGTCATCATGGTGAACACATGGCAAACTCTGGTCAGGGGCAACACATTCATTTTATTCTGGATAATAAACCTTATTCGGCTTTGTACAAACCGGAGCATGAAGTGAAATTAGAAAAAGGAAGTGAGCATTACCTGTTGTCTTTCTTATCGCGTTCTTACCATGAATCCTTAAAAGATAAAGACGCATTTGTAGTGGAGCATTTCAAAATTAATGATAAAGGAGCTTACGAAAAATTAGCAGAACCTAAAGAGGCGATGTTGTTTTACAGCCGTCCAAAAGGAGAATACAAGGGAGATGATACTAAAACAATCTTGTTAGATTTTTTTGTTGTAAATACTACTTTGGCTAAAGATGGTTATAAAGTACAGGCTAATATAAATGGTGAGGAATTTACACTTGATGAGTGGAGACCTTATCAGATTACAGGACTTCCAATGGGTGAAAATATTATAAAACTGACTCTTATCGATGCTGAAGGAAAAGCTGTTTCAGGTGAAAATACTTCGGTTGAACGAAAAATTACTTTAATGGAGTAAGTTTTATTTTATTTCAAATAAAGAAAGCGGTACTATTTTTTAGTATCGCTTTCTGTTTTTTAAATTGCCTCGAATAACTTCCCCGGCAATGGACGAATGACACCTTTAAGTTCCATGTTTAATAGTAATGCCGAAATTCTGTAAATAGGAAATTCACATTCCAGAGCAATAATATCCATTAACTCTTTTCCTGTTTTTAACAGGTAATCGTATATTTTTTGTTCGTCAGTATCCAGAGAAACAAATAATTGTTTCTGCACTGCTTTCGTTTCTTCTTTGATGTCCCAATTCAGTATATAAATCAAATCGGCAGCACTGGTCAAGACATTTGCTTTTTGGGTTTTGATAAGGTTGTTGCAGCCTGCACTGTATTTGTCGCTTACGCGACCGGGAACAGCAAATACATCACGGTTGTAATCATTTGCCATATTAGCAGTAATTAAAGATCCCCCTCTATCGGCAGATTCAATGACAATGGTAGCTTCGGAAATTCCGGCAACAATACGGTTTCTTTTTACAAAATTTTCTTTGTCGGGATTAGCTGAACTCCAAAACTCGGTCATAAAACCGCCATTTTGTTCCATTTTAGACATGTATTTCTTGTGGTTTTTGGGATAAATCTGATTCAGACCATGAGCCAGAACTCCTATGGTTTGTAAATTGTTTTCCATAGCCAGTTGATGCGCAACAATATCCACTCCGTAAGCAAAACCACTTACAATTACCGGATTAAGCGGAACTAAATCTTCAATCAATTTTTTGCAAAATTCCATCCCGTAAGAAGTTATTTGGCGTGTGCCTACGATGCTGATTATTTTTCTGCTCTTCAAATCAATATTTCCGGCTGTAAACAATACTAATGGAGCATCAACACAATGTTTGAGTTTGTCAGGATAATTTTCATCCTGAAAATAAGAAACTTTTATATTGTTGTTCTGAATAAATTCTAATTCTTTATTGGCTTTGTCAAAAACACTTTGGTCCTTTAAGTTTTTCAGTAATGTAGTTCCAATTCCGTCAATAGCTGCCAGTTGATGGGTTTTTGTTTTAAACACCGCCTCGGCCGAACCGCAGTGACTGATTAATTTTTTGGCCATGATATCGCCCACGCCTTCTATTCTTTGCAAGGCCAATATGTAAAATAAATCAGTTGCTGTCATGTTAAATATTTGAAACTGAAAAGTATAAATTTTTTAGTTAGATTGTTAATAAAAATTGTGAATAAAATTTTGATAACTATTATGGTTGTATAACTTTGTAAGTATGAATATAGAACACTACATAAGCCAACTATTATATCGTTATCAATGTGTTACCGTTCCGGGTTTTGGTGCTTTTTTAACCGAAATTCAATCGGCTCAATGGGTTGAAAGTGCTAATTCTTTCTTTCCGCCTAAAAAATTGATTTCTTTTAATACCAACATTAAAAATAATGATGGATTATTAGCCAATCATATTGCCAGAACAGAGAAAACTTCCTATGAATATGCTATCAGCTCGATTCAATATCAAGTTTTGAACTGGAAAAAAGAATTGGAAAAAAATAAGAGTCTCACGGTTAAAAATATAGGTAGTTTCACCCTGAATGCTACAGATAATTTAATCTTTACCCCTACAGAACAAAAAAATTACCTGACCAGTTCTTTTGGTTTAGGTTCTTTTATAGCTCCCGTTGTAAAACGTGAAGCTGTTGAAGAAGAAACTATTGTTGAGGAAAGAGAAGTGATTTCTTTGGTTACCGAAGAAAGAAGCGGTCGTTCTTATTTAAAATATGCTGCTATTTTTGTTCTTGGATTAGGTTTAATAGCGAGTGTGGGGTATTCCGTTTATCAGAATCAAATGGTTTCCCAAAGAGTTCTTGTTGAAAAAGCAGTTCAGAAACAAGTACAAAACAAAATCCAGGAAGCTACTTTTTTTATTAAAAACCCGATGGCTCCCGTAACACTATCTGTAAAAGCCGATAAGGAAGCTAAATTACCTTACCATGTTGTTGCTGGTGCTTTTAGAGATGAAAATAATGCGGAGGAAGTTTTTAGAAAATTATCTAAAATGGGTTATAAAGCCAGAAGATTGGAGGTTAATAAACATGGTTTGTATCCGGTACTTTATGGAAGCTTTGCTACTTATGCCGAAGCTCAAAAAGTTAAAAATAAAGTTAGAGAATCAGAAAACCCTGAAGCCTGGTTGCTGGTTGAATCCTTATAAATTATAAACCTTTCTTAGCGGAAAGGTTTTTTTTATTTCTTTTTTTTCTGTTGTTGCAACTGATATTTTCTTGGGCTGATTCCGTTACGCTGAGAGAATGTAGAGGTAAAGTGTTGTAAGGATGAAAATCCGCATATAAAAGCTATTTCTGCCATGGTAATAGTGGCATTATTTTTTATTAACTCAATGGCTTTTTCTAATTTAAGACTTATAATAAAACTGTTTGGGGGGAAACCGGTTAGTTTTTTTACCTCATAAGTAAACTTGGTTTTGCCCATATTAAATTCGGATGCTAAATCTTCAATATGCCATTTCTTCGTTAAATCGGATTGAAGTAAATGGGTAAGTTTTTCGATAAAATAATCGCTTTCCTGATTTTTATGAATTTTATTCGAAAGCTGACGGTGTAAATCGATAAAAAGATTCTCGAGAATATTCTGTACTTTTATCTCGAAACCTTCCTCCTGATAGGCTAATTCATTTCGTAATTCATCAAAATATTTTTTGAAACTTTTTGCTTTTTCAAGTACAGCATTATTGGCATCACCAATCATTTCGCCCAGATTTTGCTGAAAATTTTTAGATAGTTTACTCCAGTTTCCTAATACTAATACTTTGTTTACTGAAAATTCAGAAGGTTTTATAATAATCCAGTTAATTTGACCAATATCCATAATTCCTGACGTGCTTCCGTTTTCGTGCCAGGGTGCAGTTACCGATAAATTTTCGGGTAATAATTCGATTTCTTTGCCTTCAATAACCCAATCGTATTTTCCGCTGTTGACATAATGAATCTCAATCCCGTCATTTAAGTGAGGTCGCATGCTGTCATCAATACGAACTTTTGAGAATTTCATGCTTCCAAACTGACTGATAAAAGGCAGCTTTTTTAAAGGTCCGGGATTGTTTTCGTGCCACCAAACGCCGTAATTACCATGCTCGTCTTTTGCTCTTAAGTCTTTTGGTAACAAAAAGGAATTCATAATTTATATTGTATTAAATTGGTATAAAGATAATTATTAAATTTATTTATTGAAACAACAGTAGTTTTTATAAAATCGACCGTTGTTTAAAAGTATGATTTTTTTTGAGTAAAAAATACTATCTTGCCCAGCCCAAATTATTTATTTCAAGGATATTAGAGTCGACAGACTTTTTTTTATTATTTAAAATGATAACGTTTACATTTTTTATTTTTTTAAACGAAAGCATTTTTGAAATATGGGTAGCTAAGAATCCAAATTTATAATTACAATATATTATGTTTCTAAAAAAACGAAATCCTCTGTTAACCTTTTTATTTGTTATTTCCACTGTATTCTCCATGCAGGCAGCCGATATCTGGGTAGCTGTAAACGGAAAAGATACCAATGAAGGAACAAAAGCAAGTCCGCTCGCTACTGTTCATATGGCCTTAAGAAAAGCCAGAGAATTACGCCGTTTGAAAGATGCTTCAATTAAGGGAGGGATTCATATTATCATAAAAGACGGCATTTATCATCTGGATGAACCATTGTTTGTAAGACCTGAAGATTCAGGAACTGCCGATAGTCCAACTACCATTGAGGCTGATGTCAATGCAAAACCTGTTTTTAGCGGGGGAATTGCCATTAAAAACTGGAAAAAATCAACGACGGTTATTAATGACTTAAAAAAAGGAACCGTGTGGGAGGCGGATGCGCCAACCATCGCCGGAGAAGTGATTAATTACCGTCAGCTTTGGGTAAATGGTGTCAAAGCCGTGCGTGCTAAAAGTACCGCAGGAAATAAAATGGAAAGAATCCTTTCTTGGGATAAGGAAACCGAAACCTGTTGGATTCCATTTAAAGACAAATCAGTGAAATTTGAACCAGGCATGGAAATGTTTATCGTGCAATGGTGGGCCATCGCTAATTTACGAATCAAAAATATCGAAGTAGTTAAGGACAGCGCAAGACTTTCATTTGAAAAACCGGAAAGTCGTATTCAAAGTGAACATCCCTGGCCAGCGCCCTGGATTTCTAAAAACAATGGAAATTCAGCTTTCTTTTTAAACAATGGAATGTCCATGCTAAATGAAGCGGGTGAATGGTATCTGGACAGAAGAAATGCGAAGATTTACTATATTCCCAGAGCAGGCGAGAATATGGCTTCTGCCAAAGTAATAGCTCCTGTTTTAGAAAATTTAGTAGAAATTAAAGGAACGATTGATTCTCCCGTACATGATGTAAAATTCAAAGGAATCTCGTTTCAATATAGCAACTGGCTTCGTCCATCGCAACAGGGACACGTTCCTTTGCAGGCCGGAATGTATTTGCTGGACGCCTACAAATTAAAAATACCGGGAACGCCCAATCAGGCTTCTTTAGAAAATCAGGCTTGGGTAGGACGACCAAGAGCTGCTGTGGAAGTAAATTATGCGAACAACACCGTATTTGAATCTTGTAGTTTTGAACATTTATCTTCTACAGGATTGGATTTAAACAAAGGAACGAATCACAATATTGTACAAGGAAATCTTTTTAAAGATATTGGAGGTAACGGAATTACGCTGGGAGTTTTCTCTGAAGAAGCTTTCGAAGCGCATTTGCCATTGCAAGTAAAAGATGATAGAGAAGTGTGTTCGAATGAATTAATTACAGACAATTTAATTACTAATGTTGCCAATGAAGATTGGGGATGCTTGGGTATCGCTGCTGGTTTTGTAAGGAATCTGACTATTGAGTATAACGAAATTTCGGATGTGGCTTATAGCGGTATTTCAATGGGCTGGGGTTGGACACATACTGAAAATGTGATGCGTAACAACAAAATTTTAGCCAATAAAATCCATCATTATGCCAAACATTTGCATGATGTAGCCGGAATTTATACGCTTTCTTCTCAGCCAGACAGCAGAATAGAGGAAAACTACATTGATAAAGTGTACAATAGTCCGTATGCTCACGATCCGTTTTTGTGGTTGTATTTATATACCGATGAAGGTTCTCAGGGTTTTACCATTAAAAACAACTGGATCCCAATTCAGAAAATTTTAAAGAATAACAATGGTCCGAAAGGAAATATTTGGCAGGATAACAATCAGTTTGTAAGTACTGCTGTAAAAGAAAACGCCGGAATTCGTGCGCCTTTTACCCACTTGAAAAAAGAAGTGGTTATAGACGAAGCCTGGGGCATGCAGGAAATGCCAAAATCAGTTGCGATTGAGGTAATAGGGAAAAATCTGGATATCGATAAAATCAAATCGACTATCAAAGGTTTCCGAATTGTAGGGGAAGAATTGTACCAATGGGAAAATCATCTGGTGATTTACGGTTTAATGAATCAACCGGAAAGAACGAAAAGAAAATTAGCTTTGGCTTTTCCTGAATTAGAAATCAAAATTTATGAGAATCCGGTTTATGATTTTCAAAATTTTGAAAGATGTCCGGGAGTTAAACCCGCTTCTGAATGGGAAAATATTGTGTTAACCGCAAATTTGGTTGAGGATCCAAAAATGCAACAGGAATATCTGGATTACCATAAAACCCAGTTTGAAAAATGGCCGGAAATAGCCAAAGGTTTCTGTAATGCCGATTTCCAACAATTGCAGGTTTTCAAAAACGGAAGACAATTGATGTTAGTAATTAGTATTCCAAAAGGAGAAGATTTAGACAAACTCAATCCAAAAACAACTAAAAATAATCCAAGAGTGGACGAATGGAATGCTTTAATGAAAAAATACCAAACCGGAATTGATGATGCAAAAGCGGGAGAAACCTGGATTTTTTTGAAAAAAGTAGAAGAGAAAAAAGAATAAAGAAAAAATAATAAAGAGCCATAGGCTCGGTGATATTGTAGGGATGGATTTTAATCCGTCCATTTAATAAGTAATAATAAAAATCAATGTTAAAAATAGCCATTTTAGGTCTTGGAGAAGGACGCAGTACCATGTCAGCAGCTATAGAAAGCAGCAAAGTAGAGTTGGTGAAAGTATGTGACAGAAATGAAGAATTGTGCAAACAACGCGCTAAGGAATTTGATTTTCCTCACTATACAACTAATTACGATGATTTATTAAAAGACGAAGCTATTGATATCATTGCCATTTATACTCCGGATCATTTGCATGCTGAACATGTAAAACAAGCGTTATTGCACGGGAAACACGTAGTTTGTACCAAGCCTTTTATTGATGATCTGGCTGCAGCCAAAGAATTAATTGCTATTAGTGAACAAACAGGGAAAAGAGTTTTTGTGGGACAAAGTTCGAGATTCTTTGAACCGGCTAAAAGACAACGAAAAGATTTTGAAGCAGGAGTTATTGGTGATTTGATTACCATCGAATCGCATTATCACGCAGACCACCGCTGGTTTTTAAAGAAAGAATGGTCGTTGTTACAATCTTTCAAATGGTTGTACGGTGGATTGAGTCATCCTGTGGATTTCATCCGTTGGTATTTACCCAATATCGAAGAAGTAATGGGCTACGGAATGATCAGCAGCAACGGAAAAACTGCCGGGTTGAAAAACGAAGATACGATGCATTTTATTTTCAAAGCAACGGATGGTAGAATTGCCAGAGTTAGTGGGGTGTATACTTCGCCTACTCAGCCAACCAAACGAGATAGTGGAATGAGTGTTATCTTGAGAGGAACTGAAGGAGCCAGTCAGGCGGATTATCATGAATTACGTTATTCAGTTACCGATAAAGAAGGCGAAGAAAAAATCATTCATTGGGGTGATGCTACTATAAAATACTATTTCCGTTTTGAGGGACAAAGTCATCATGGGGGTGAATACCAAAATTATTTAGAATATTTCGCAGATAGTATCGAGCAGGGATTTACCGCTTATCCCGATATGAAAGAAGGAATTGGAACTGTAGCTTTGTTACAGGCAATGGACAAAACCCTGCAAACTGGAATGCCGGTAAAAATTGCCGATGTATTAGCAGCATATGATATTCAACTTTAATACTAACAATGATGAGTAAAATCAGTAGTTTTTTAGAACCCATAGATTATGCCGTAGTTATTGGATATCTTCTGGTGTTGATTGCTTTTGGTTATTATATTTCTTTTGTAAAGAATAAAAAATCAGAGGACGAGAGCATTTTCCTCGCAGGAAACACCTTAGGCTGGGGAAGTATCGGTTTGAATATGTGGGGAACTAATGTTGGCCCTTCGATGCTGATTGCTTCGGCCAGTGTGGGTTTTACCACTGGTATTGTTGCAGGTAATTTTGCCTGGTATGCCTTTATTTTTATTCTGCTTTTAGCGGTGGTTTTTTCGCCAAGATATTTAGGAGCTAAAGTATTGACATTGCCAGAATTTATGGGAAAACGCTTTGGCGACTCAACCCGAAACATTTTGGCTTGGTACACATTGATTACGATTCTGATTTCGTGGTTGTCTTTAACCTTATTTGCCGGAGGAGTTCTAGTCAAGCAATTGCTGGATTTACCAATGTATCTTTCTGTGATTATGATGGTGATTCTCTCCGGATTTTTTGCGGCAGCAGGAGGATTAAAAGCCATTGCTTATACGAATGTTTTCCAAATGTTATTGTTGATAGCCGTTTCGCTTTTATTGGTAGTAATGGGGATTAATAAAGCAGGAGGATTGGAACATATTTATCACAGTACTCCAGGTTCATATTGGAATTTATTATTACCAGCAGACGATAAAAACTATCCTTGGGTCGCCATTTTATTAGGATATCCTATTATGGGAGTCTGGTTTTGGTGTACCGATCAATCCATGGTACAATCTATTTTAGGAGCCAAAAATTTAAAACAAGGGCAATTAGGAGCCAACTTTATCGGTTGGTTGAAAATCCTGGATGTGCCTTTGTTTATTTTACCTGGAATTGTGTGTTTTGTTTTGTTTCCAAATTTAAAAAATCCGGACGAAGCGTATATGACGATGGTTACCCAATTGTTTCCGGCGGGCTTACGCGGTTTGATTATTGTCGTGTTGATTGCAGCATTAATTAGTACCATTGGTTCGGCATTGAATTCTTTGAGTACCGTTTTCACGATGGATGTTTATGTGAAAAATCACAAACCAAATGCGACTAACAAAGAGATTGTAAAAACAGGAAGATTGGTGACCTTATTTGGTTCATTATTGGCAATCCTGATTACACTGGCTATTGATAGCATCAAAGGATTGAACCTTTTTGATATTTTCCAATCGGTTTTAGGATTTATTGCTCCGCCAATGTCGGTGGTGTTTTTGTTTGGAGTGCTTTGGAATAAAACTACCACAAGAGCAGCTAATTTGGTATTGACTTTAGGAACATTTATCAGTTTAGGAACAGGAGTTTTATACTTATGGGTTTTCCCAAATCAAGTGTATGAGTGGCCTCATTTCTTATTATTGTCATTTTACATTTTTGTAGGACTTTCTGTGTTGGCTTATATTATTACCATTACCGATAAAGCAGGGCAAAAAGACCATCAAACCTTATTACGAATCAATCCTGCGGCTAAACCAGACAAACAGGTTAAGATATTATGGGTGCTGTTAACTTTGGTTATGGTAGCGCTTTATGTTATTTTTAATGGACATTAAAATCAAATAAATATGAAAAACACTGCTTCTTTGAGAAAAAATGTGTGGCTTATTGCTTTTGCAATCGTACTTTTGTTTCCTTCTTTCCCAAGTTTTGCACAGCAAAAAACGGAAGAAGCAACCTGGATTTGGTATCCTGGTGATTTTGAAGTTTGGTTAAGCAATAAAATGCAGGTTAGACGTACTGAACGTGAAGCGGTATTTCCACCGCTTTGGCAATATTATAGTCCGTATGCTTTGGTAACTTTTCAAACAGAAGTAGACATACCTGAAGCCGATGAGGTAAAAATCTTCACCGAAGGACCTTTTCAATTGCTTTTGGATGGTGTTCAAATTTACGGCCAGCCAAAATCTTTAAAAATTCCTGCCGGTAAACACAAAATTTCCTTTAAAGTATACAATCAGGAAGTGTTACCTGCTATCTATATTGCCGGTAAATATGTGAAATCAAATGCTTCCTGGAAGGTGACGAATGAAGATAAACTTTGGATTGATGAAAATGGAAAAGCACAACAATCAGGAACACCTTGGGTACCTGTGGGTTCCTGGAATTTTGATTCGCCAGAACATAAGCCTTCAGAGTTTAAACTAACAACGACGCCTTGGAATGCCAAAAAAACAGAAAAAATTGGAACTGGCGAGTTGGTCGATTTTGGTAAAGAAACTTTTGGTTATATTAAAATTCATGGGTTAAAAGGAAAAGGCAAACTAGCCTTGTATTATGGTGAATCTCGTGAGGAAGCGCTGGATACGGCCAAATGCGAAACCTTAGACCATTTATCTTTTGATGGAAAACAGTCTGCAACCTACACTCATGACGGGTCCAAAGCTTTCCGATATGTTCGGGTACAAGCAGATCCAACAGTAAAATACGATTCGATTTCGATGCTTTATGAATATTTGCCATTAGACTATCGTGGGGCATTCAAATCATCGGATGAACAATTGAATAAAATTTGGGATGTGTCGGCTTACACGATGCATTTAACTTCTCGTGAATTTTTTATAGACGGAATCAAGCGTGACCGCTGGGTTTGGTCCGGCGATGCTTATCAGAGTTATTTGATGAATTATTATTTATTCTTTGATTCGGCTTCGGTAGAACGAACGCTTTTGGCGCTTCGTGGCAAAGAACCTGTAACGGCTCATATCAATATCATCATGGATTATTCGCTGTATTGGTTTGTGGGTGTTTACGATTATTATTTACACACGGGCGATACTAAATTTATCAAAACGTTTTATCCGCGAATGAAATCGCTTATGGATTTCTGCTTGGAAAGAAGAAACAAAAACGGATTCCTGGAACCATTAGAAGGGGATTGGGTTTTTATTGACTGGGCTGACGGATTACCAAAAACGGGTGAAGTTAGTTTTGAGCAAATGCTTCTAGCCAGAAGTTTAGAAGCCATGGCAGTTAGTGCTGAAATTGCAGATAAAAAAGATGACCAAAAAGAGTATAAAAAATTAGCAGATGATTTAAAAACTAAATTGTTTGAGGTGTTTTGGGACAAAAAAGAAAATGTCATGAAGCACCAACGTATTGATGGTAAAATGCAGGATATTGTGACCAGATACGCTAATATGTTTGGGATTTTCTTTAATTATTTTAATGAAGAACAAAAACAAAGTATCAAAAATAAGGTCTTGCTTAATGATGAAGTGCTACAAATCACCACACCCTACATGCGTTTTTACGAATTGGAAGCCTTGTGTGCTATGGGCGAACAGGATTATGTGCTGAAAGAAATGAAAGACTATTGGGGTGGTATGCTAAAAGAAGGCGCTACTTCATTTTGGGAAGAATACAACCCAAACAAAAAAGGAACCGAGCATTTAGCGATGTACGGGCGTCCTTATGGAAAAAGTCTTTGCCATGCCTGGGGTTCCAGCCCGATTTATTTGTTAGGAAAATATTATTTGGGTGTAAAACCAACCGCTCCGGGTTATGCAGAATATGAAATCAAACCGAATTTAGGCGGATTGCAATGGATGGAAGGAAAAGTACCAACACCTAAAGGCGAAGTTTCATTATACATCAGCAAATCTGAAATCAAATTGAAAGCCGCTGAAGGCGAAGGGAAGTTAATTTTTGAAAGTAAAAGCAAGCCAAAAACCAATTCAGGAACGGTTGTTGCGTTAGGAAAAAACAAATATCAATTAACGGTAAAACCTAATGTGAATTACCAAATTAGTTATAAAGCAATTTAGTCATTGCGAGGAACGAAGTAATCACACTAATAATTACACAAAGTCTTTAAAAATCTATGAATCTATGTGGTTAAAAAAAATAAAATATACTTTTTTAATAGTGTCTATAATGTGCTTTACTTTCGTAAACGCTCAAAACATTGCATGGCAATCCGCTTCTTTTGAAGTGGTGAAGTCCAACTACAAGACATTCAAAACAACTCAATATGCGCATGTTTTTTCGAACAGTAAAAACAATATTGTGCGATTAGCTCCGGAGTTAGATGGCTTGAGAGGAATTGAATTACCTTTGGATAGTTATAAAAATGGAACCAACGCTCCTTTAAAATTGAAATTCAAAGAAAATGCGCAATTACTTATTGGTGTTTTTCAGGAAAAAGAGAATAAAGATTACTTGCAAATTGCTCCAGCCGATAAAGCTAAATTAGTCTTGGAAAATGGACTAACAGTAATGGGTTTGCCTCCGGTAAATGTGTATGCTATCGCTTTCGCAAAAGGAACTCACACTATTTTACCAAATTCCAAAGGATTATTTGTGGTTTTAGGCGTTGTGAAAAGCAATCAGAATTTGGTTTATAGAAATGCCGAATTCCCTGACGGGAAATTGTGGAATCCAACATTTATCGTAGAAGGATTTTCAGATGAGAAACCATTATTTGAAATTATCGGTGGCGAAAATAAACCTGTTATTGATGAAGGTTTTCCGGGTACAGAAGGTATTCAGGGAGGTTTTGAAGGCGGTCGTGTGGTAAAAGTGGGCGACACCTATCATATGTTTCCAACGGAAAGAGCCGGAGAAAAAGGAGTGGAAATGTACTATGATCGTGTAAAGACCAAGATTGGGCACTGGACGAGTAAAGATGCCATTCATTGGAAACGCGAATCGACTATATTGCAAGCCAGCGGAACTTATGCAGTTACCGAAGATGATAATCCAATGAACGATCGTCGTGCGGCAATTTGGTCGTATATGCCGGTTTTTAGTAAAAAAGAAAATAAATGGTACGGCTATTATTTGGCTTACACCGTTCATAAAGAAATAGAACCAAATCACTCTTTTGGTCGTATTTGGCGTTGTGAGTCAACGGTAGCAGGTATTGACGGAATTGCAGGTCCTTACAAAGATATCGGAATTATTATGGAGCCAGGATTAGATTCACAACCTTGGGAAGGACGTCAGGGAGTAGCTTCTTTTTTCCCTTATCCAGTGGGCGATAAATACTTTGGATTTTACAGCGGTGCTTATCCATTTGCTTCTTGGGCTGATTATCCAAAAAAATCAGGGAAAGGCTGGTTTGTAGCTTTAGCAGAATCCAATAGTTTGGAAGGTCCTTGGACACGATTAAATAAAGGTTTGGAACCAATTAAAACTATTCACCCCATGTTTGTTGAGAATCCGATTGTGAGTCAGTTGCCAAATGGTTTATACATCGCCATTTTTGATGGTGGACCTGACGGTTGGGGACATCATTTGCCTAATATGATGGGGTATTCGTTGTCTAAAGACGGAGTGAATTGGTCGGAAGCGCATTATTGGCCAATAGAAACTAAGGTTGATAAATGGTGGGATATCATGCGTACTCCTTTGTGTTTGATTCCCGAAGGAAATGATGTGTATACCATCGTGTACAATGCTATCGATTTGAAAAAACGTTTCCATCCTACCGGAATGGTAAAACTGAAATTGAATCGTGAGGTGATGGAGCAGCGATTGAAGGAATTGAAATAAGAATATAGAGAAAAGAATAAAGATAAGAGACAAAAGAATTGTCCATAAAGAGCAGGAAATGAAGAACTCAATACAATATTTGTTTGTTGCAATAGCAACAATTTTGTTAGCCAGTTGTGCCACACATTACAAGAAGCGTGAAATCACTGATACCGTTATGAATGAGATTTACAACGAAATCAAAACGCCTTATAAATACGGTTTGGTAATGGTGCCAACAGACAACTCTTATAAGATGGATTGTCCTTCGGTTTTTCGTAAAGACGGAAAATGGTTCATGACCTATTTAATTTATGACGGAAGAGGTTATGAAACCTGGCTTGCTGAAAGTGACGATTTGCTAAATTGGAAACACCTTGGAAAAGTAATGTCTTTTTCTAAGGATGAAACGCATTGGGATGTGAATCAAAAAGCAGGATATATTGCCTTGCAGGATTACAACTGGGGCGGTTCCTATGAATGGAACAAATACGATGACAAATACTGGATGAGTTATTTTGGCGGAAATACTAAAGGTTACGAAGCAGGAGTTTTGTCAATCGGAATGGCCTATACTAAAGAATCTCCAACAAAACCCCACGAATTTGAACGTTTGCCCGATCCGGTGCTCACTCCAAAAGACAAAGATGTGCGTTGGTGGGACAACAGTACGATGTATAAAAATAGTGTGATTCGTGATAAAGATAAAATGACAGGACACAATTTTATTATGTATTACAATGCCCGTGGTGATAGTTTGAATCCTGCTAAAGGAGCTGAGCGTATTGCAATGGCAGTGTCTAACGATATGAAACATTGGGAACGATACGGTGATAAACCTTTAATCAATTATCATAGAGGAATCTCCGGGGATGCTTATATTCAGCGTATTAATGACACCTGGGTGATGTTCTATTTTGGCGCTTTTTGGACTGGTTGGGATCAGGGTGCATTTAACCGTTTTGCGGTTTCAAACGATTTAATTCATTGGAAAGATTGGGAAGGCGACAATTTAGTGGAGTCCTCAGAACCTTATGATAATCTATTTGCACACAAATCTTTTGTGGTAAAACATGATGGTGTGGTTTATCATTTTTATTGTGCCGTGAACAAAGCAGAACAACGAGGGATAGCCGTAGCAACGTCTAAGGATTTAGGGAAAAGCGAATTGAATTTTGTTGCTCCGCCAGAGAAAAAGAAGAAATAAGCATAAATAGCAAGTTTTGTAGCAGAATGATTGGGGATTTATCAGAAACAACAGTCCCGCTATTCGTTTCAATCTTTTCTTTTTTATAAAAAAAGAAAAGGATTTCCACTGCTATCGGGGCTAGAGATGAAGTTTTTGATTGCTTTTTGGCATTTAAAAATTAATTAATTTAAAAGAATAGAATCTGCAAAATCTGCAGAATCTGCGTGAAATAAACCAATAGAGTATTCTAAGATGAATAAATTTAAAATACTAGTTTTTACTTTATTAACTTCTTGCCTAATACAGGCACAACTGGTTACGGGGGAGCCTGCCGGAATTCCAAGAATTCCGCAGAAATATTCCTTTAATCCCTGGGAAAACCCAATGATTACCAGTATCAACAGAGAACCAGCCAGAGCAACTTCGTACTCCTATGCCACGGTTGCTGATGCTTTAGAAGGGAATCGAGCTAAAAGCAGAATAAAAATGCTGAATGGTGAATGGGATTTTAAATTTGCCAAAAACTTACAAGAAGCACCTCAGGATTTTTATAAAAAAGAAGTAAAAGGCTGGGACAAAATCGAAGTACCATCCAACTGGGAAATGAAAGGTTACGGAATGGCGATTTATAAAAGTGCCGTGTATTCTTTCCGACCGGTAAATCCACCTTTCGTACCTCAGGACGATAATCCTGTAGGTTCGTACCAACGTAAATTTACGGTTCCTGAAAATTGGAACGGAATGACCGTTAGTCTTCATTTTGGTGGCGTAAGTTCGGCATTTCAGGTTTGGATAAATGGCGATTTTGTAGGTTATGGTCAGGATAGTTTTAATTCTTCCGAATTTAATATCACTCCTTATCTAAAAAAAGGAGAAAACACCTTATCAGTTCGTGTGTTGCGTTACAGCGATGGTTCGTATTTAGAAGATCAGGACCATTGGCGATTGAGCGGAATTCAGCGTGAAGTGTATTTGATGGCAGAACCTAAATTGCGTATTGCCGATTTCTTTTACCAAACCAAACTAGACAAAAACTATGAAGATGCGGTGTTCCAATTGCGTCCGCGTTTGGATAATTTTACGGGAGATACTATCAAAAATCATACGTTCGAAGTACAATTATACGATGCTCAAAATAAACCTTTGTTTGAAAAAGCTTTAGTGCGAAAAGCTTCTGAAATCATTGAAGAAGTATCGCCACGATTGGACAAAGTGCGTTTTGGTTTTTTTCAGGAAACTATTAAAAATCCTTTAAAATGGAGCGCCGAAAAACCGAATCTGTACACTTTAGTAATGACCTTAAAAAATCCTGATGGAAGTATTAGCGAGGTGAAAAGTTGCAAATTAGGTTTTCGTTCTATCGAATTTTCGAAAGAAAACGGTAAAATGCTCATTAACGGAAAAGAAACTTATGTATATGGCGTCAATCATCACGGGCATCATCCTGAAAGAGGAGAGGCGGTCAATCATCAGGATTTAGAAGAGGACGTAAAACTGATGAAGAAATTCAACTTCAATTTTGTGCGTACTGCTCACTTTCCCGATGATCCTTATTTTTATGATTTATGTGATAAATATGGTCTGATGGTGATGGACGAAGCCAATCTGGAAACGCATGGTTTAGGAGGTCATTTGAGCAATGATCAGCTTTGGACCAGTGCTTATTTGGAGCGTATGACCCGAATGGTACATCGTGACAAAAACCATCCAAGTATTGTGATGTGGAGTTTGGGTAATGAAGCAGGTAAAGGTCCTAATCATGCAGCTATGGCAGCCTGGACACATGACTATGATATTACCAGACCTGTGCATTACGAACCGGCACAAGGAAATCCACGTTTGGATGGGTATATCGACCCATTGGATCCCCGTTATCCTAAAACCGTTGATCATTCCCATCGCTATGAAAATCCGCAAGATGAACCTTATGTAGATATGGTAAGCCGTTTTTATCCGGGTGTTTTTACACCTAAGTTTTTGGTAGATCAAAAGAAAGACACCCGTCCGATTTTGTTTGTTGAATATGCGCACTCGATGGGGAATTCTACAGGGAATTTAAAAGAATTATGGGATGAATTCCGTTCGACTCCAAGAGTTATTGGTGGTTGTATTTGGGATTTAAAAGACCAGGGTTTGCTTCGTAAAGACCCAAAAACGGGTCAGGAATATTTTGGTTACGGAGGTGATTTTGGAGAGAAAAAACACGATGGAAATTTCAACATCAACGGAATGGTGGCTGCTGATGGTAGACCAAAAGCAGCTATGTTTGAAAACAAATGGATTTATCAACCGGCAACTTCTAGTTTAAATGCTGATAAACTGACCATTCACAATCGACAAACGGTCCAAAATTTAAGTGATTTTATTCCTGTTTTGAAAGTTTTAGAAAATGGAAATGTGATTAAGGAAGTTGTTTTAAAACCATTGAATATTCCTGCCGGAACTGATTTTATTTTGGATGTGAAAAAATACCTTCCTAAAATGAAATCGGATTCAGAATATTTTTTGAATATCGAATTTCAACTTTCGAAAGACGAATTTTGGGCAGCTAAAGGCTATGCGGTGGCTACAGACCAATTTTTGTTGCAAAAGAAAGCCGAAGTTACTTTGGCGGAAGCCAAACAAAAAAGCAATTTACAAGAAACCAAAGAGGCGTACACTATCATTGGGACGGATTTTAGCATTAGCATTAATAGAGCAAATGGAGCTTTGAGTTCGTATGTGTACAAAGGCAAAGAGCAGTTAAAATCCGCATTGATGCCTAATTTTACCCGTGCTTTAACGGATAACGATAGAAAAGGATGGAAACCTCAAAAAGTTTTGAAACAATGGTTTTCGGTTAAACCAGTTTTGAAAAATTGCAATGTAGAACAGTCCAATGCTGGTGTAAAAATCAGTAGCGATTACGAAATCATTAAAGACAGTGCTGCGGTGAAAGTAGTGTACAACATCAATCCAAACGGAATTATAAAAGTAGATTATCAACTAAAAGCGTCTTCTAAATTGCCAAACATTCCTAGAATTGGAATGCAAATGGGTATCAATCAGGATTTCGACCAAATTTCATGGTACGGGAAAGGGGAATTAGAAAATTACAGCGATCGTAGTTTTGGTTTCACTGTTGGGAAATATGCATTGCCAATAGATAAATTCGTTGAGCCTTATGTAATGCCGCAGGAAAATGGCAATCGTACCGAGGTGCGCTGGATGGCTTTTACTACGCCAACAAAAAACTCCGGTCTAGTGGTGGTGAAAGATAATACCAATTTGAGCATGAGTGCCTGGCCTTACACCCAACAGAATTTGGATGATGCCAAACATACATTTGACTTGATAAATCCTGGTTTCCTAACGGTAAATATTGATTTAAAACAAATGGGCGTGGGCGGAAATGACAGTTGGTCACCAGTAGCTGCACCAATGGAAAAATATCAAATTCCTTCGGGCGATTATCAATATAGTTTTTATATCCTTCCTTTTGCGGATGCAAAAAACGGATTGGAAAATAGTTTAAAGAAATTTAAGTATTAATGAGGTCATTGCGAGGAACGAAGCAATCACATAGAGAGAGTAACTAAGTGAGATTCCTCCTTCATCGGAATGACAAAGTAAACGGATAAAAACAAAAATAATGCTCAACAAAAAATACTTCTTTCTTATATTACTCTTTGCGGGAATGCTTTCTGCACAGGAACTTAATAAAAAAGAAAATGCACTTTTTCAGCCAACCATTGAATCCTCCAGACCTTGGGTATATTGGTATTGGATGAAATCTGCTTATTCTAAAGTGGGTATAACTGCCGATTTAGAGGCCATGAAACAAGCCGGAATCGAAGGTGCTTATTTAATGACCATTAAAGGACCTGCTGAGCCGCCATTAATCAATCCACCAGTTTTGCAATTAAGTCCAGAATTTTGGGATATGGTGAAATGGGCTTTTATCGAAGCGGATCGATTGGGGGTAAAACTAGCTTTTCATGCCGCAGATGGTTTCGCCGTTGCCGGTGGCCCTTGGATTACGCCTGAAATGTCGATGCAAAAGGTAGTTTGGTCCACGACTGAATTCACGGGAGGTAAAAAAGTTGCTGTAAAATTGCCTGTTCCGGAACATTATAAAGATTTTTATAAGGACATTGTTACTTATGCAATTCCGGTAAAAGAATGGGAACAAAATTCGAAAGATATCCTTCCTAAAGTGACTGTTTCAAATGGTGAAGAGGCCTCGTTTTTGGCCAATCCTAATAAAGACGGAAATTTGAAAATCAGCAACAAAGGTTGGATTTTATACGAATTTGACAGTCCGTTTTTATGCCGAAATATCAATATTCAAACCAAAGGATTGGACTTTCAAGCACAACGTTTGATTGTTGAAACCAGTAATGATGGGGTGAATTTTAGTTTTCATCAACGATTACAACCACCGCGTCAGGGTTGGCAAAATACGGATTACGGAACCACAAGCGCTATAAAAGCGGTTAAGGCTAAATATTTTCGATTTGTTTTTGACCCGGCTGGAACAGAACCAGGAGCAGAAGATTTGGATTTTGCCAAATGGAATCAGGCGAATTTAAAAGTGAGCAAAATCACCCTTTCCAATCAATTTGTAATTGATAATTACGAAGGAAAATCGGGGGCAGTATGGCGATTAGCGCCAGCGACTACAGAAGCATTGATTCCAAATTCCGATGTGTTTCCTAAATCAGCCGTTATTAACGTTTCCCAATTTGTGGATGCCAATGGTAATTTAAATTGGAAAGCACCAAAAGGGAAATGGAAAATCATTCGCATGGGACATACGTCAACAGGGCATGAAAATGCAACTGGTGGAGCAGGAAAAGGTTTGGAAGTGGATAAATTCAATCCGAAATTGATTCGTTTTCAACTCGACCATTGGTTTGGAGAAGCCATTCGTACTACCGGACCGGAATTGACTTCGAAAGTATTGGAAATTTTACATTTGGATAGTTGGGAATGTGGAAGCCAGAATTGGTCTTCAGTTTTTCAAGGGGAATTCAAAAAAAGAAGAGGTTATGATATTGTAGAATATTTGCCGGTTATGGCTGGAATTCCCATCGAGAGTGCTGCTACTACCGAAAAAGTGTTGTATGATGTTCGAAAAACCATAGCCGAATTAGTTGCCGATAATTTCTTTGGGACTGTTGCTGCTATAGCAAAAGAAAATAATGTAAAATTCAGCTCTGAAAATGTAGCGCCAACAATGATGAGTGATGGTTTGTTGCATTTTAAATATGTAGATTATCCTAGTGGAGAGTTTTGGTTAAAAAGCCCTACGCACGATAAACCTTTTGATATGTTAGACGCCATTTCGGGCGGACATATTTATGGAAAAGACATCATTCAGGCAGAAGCTTTTACAGCTTTAAGAATGGATTGGGATGAGCATCCGGGGAATTTAAAAGTAATTGCCGATCGAAATTATGCATTGGGAATCAACCGTTTTTTCTATCATGTTTTTGTGCATAATCCTTGGTTAGATAGAAAACCGGGAATGACTTTGGACGATATTGGTTCGTTTTTCCAAAGAGACCAAACCTGGTGGAAACCCGGAAAGGCATTTTTTGATTATTGTCAAAGGGTACAATTCCAATTGCAAAAGGGGAAACCAGTAGTGGATTTGGCTGTTTTTATTGGTGAAGATTTGCCTTCCCGTTCCTTAGTTCCGGATAGATTGTTTCCTTTTGTTCCCAATGTTTTTGGAAAGGAAAAAGTGGCAAGTGAAAAAATCCGATTGGAGAATGAAGGTCAGCCGACAACCAAAATGCCTAAGGAAGTTACTTTTTCTAAAAATAATACCGATTTATCCCAATGGATAAATCCAATGAATGGTTACCAATATGATTCTTTTAATGCTGATGTTTTATTGAACAGAGCCAAAGTTGAAAATGGAAAAGTGAGTTTTGGTGGCGGAATTGAATATGGTGCTTTATTATTTCCGGGAAGCAGAAGAATGGCTCCCAATAATATTATTTCATTGGCGGTAGCTGAAAAAATGCTGCAATTAGTTAAGGACGGAGCCACTTTGTTTATTGACGAAAAACCTATTGACGCACCAAGTTTTCAAACTGCCGACGAAGCTAAAAAATGGGAGAATGTTTTAGATGAATTATGGTCGAATGATAAAAATACAACTTCCGGCTCAAGACAATTAGGAAAAGGAACAGTAATCCAACTTCCATTTTTAGGCACTGATTTTTCTAAAATTGGAATTAATGCTGATTTGTTATTTGAGGATGCAACAACTAATGACCGAGGCTCTATAGCCTGGACACACAGAAGAGCAGCCGATGAAGAAATTTATTTTATTTCTAATCAGTTGGAAGAAAAACGATCTGTTGTTTTTTCTTTTCGCGAAAGCGGTAAAATTCCATCGGTTTACAATCCGGTGACGGATGAAACCACTGTTGTCAAACAATGGGAAGTTAAGAATGGCAGAACAATTATTCCATTGGAATTGGATAAAAACGAATCTTGTTTTGTTATTTTTAAAGAAAAAACCACAGTTTCAAAATCTAAAAATGGTTCGAATATATTTCATTATGAAACGGTTAAGACTTTGGATGAAAACTGGAATTTACAATTTGCCCCCAATTTTAAAGGGCCGGAAAAAGCCTTGAAGATCAACTCCCTTTTTGATTGGAGTACATCGGAAAATGAAAGTATTAAATATTACTCGGGGACAGCGGTGTATACGAAAGAGTTTATGTGGAATCAAAATACAAAAGAAGCTGTTTATTTGAATTTAGGTTCGATTGCAAATTTGGCTGAGGTGAATGTAAACGGAATAGATTGCGGAACGATTTGGACCTTTCCATACCGAACTAATATTTCGAAAGCGTTGAAAAAAGGAAAAAACATCATCACTATCAAGGTGACGAATACCTGGGCAAATCGATTAATTGGTGATCAGAAATTACCGGAAAAAGACCGATTGACTTGGACACTTGCTCGCTACCGATTGGTAGAAAGTGAAAATTTGTTAAAAGCAGGATTGCTTGGACCAGTGACATTAGAAAGTAAAAAATAAAGGTCAAATAAATTTTGCCACAGATTCACGAATTTGTGGTGATTAAAATGAGAATAAATGAGAAATTTTAGTAAATCAATTATTGCGTTTGTATGTTTAATTGGAAGCTTCCAAATAAATGCAGCTATTAAATTACCGGCTTTGTTTTCGGATAATATGATGTTACAACAAAAAAGCAACGCTCCTATTTGGGGTTGGGCAGATAAAAATCAAAGCCTAAAAATCAAAACTTCCTGGGATGCTAAAACTTACGAAGTCAAAGCCGATAAGGAAGGAAAATGGAAAATAGCTTTGCAAACACCAGCTGCTGGTGGGCCTTATGAAATTTCAGTTTCAGATGGTAAGGCTTCTCAAAAGATTCAAAACATTTTGATAGGTGAGGTGTGGTTGTGTTCCGGACAATCCAACATGGAAATGCCTTTGAAAGGATTTCCGGGTCAGCCTGTTTATAAAGGAAACGAGACCATTGTGCATTCGAAAAATAATCAAATTCGTTTTATCACCATTCCACGCGCTACTGTTTTGACACCAAATGAAGATTTTGTTGGGAAATGGAATGCAGCAGGGCCACAAACTACAGGAGATTTTAGTGCAACTGCCTGGTATTTTGGTTCTTTGTTGCAGGAAGTATTAGATGTGCCGGTGGGATTAATTCACGTTTCTTACGGTGGTTCAAGCATGGAAGCCTGGATGAATCAGGAAATGCTGAAAGATTTTAGCAGTGCCAAAATTCCAACCAAAAAAGAAGATTTGGCCAAAGACCCTAATCGTGTGGCAACGACTTTGTTTAACGGAATGTTGTCGCCGGTTATTGGTTACGGTATCAAGGGATGTATCTGGTATCAGGGTGAATCCAATTATGAAAGAGCTGCGGAATATTCAGCTTTAATGCAAAAGATGGTAAGCAGTTGGAGAACGCTTTGGGGGCAAGGGGATTTCCCATTTTATTACTGCCAGATTGCACCGTTTAATTATGCACAATTTCATCCGAATGATTATTTGGAAAAATACAATTCGGCTTTTTTGCGTGAAGCACAATTAAAAGCTTCTAAAGAAATTCCGAATTCAGGAATGGCAGTTTTGATGGATATTGGCGAAGAAAATAACATTCATCCTATTCATAAAGAAGCAGGAGGAACTCGATTGGGATATTTGGCTTTGACAAAAACTTATGGTCTAAGCGGTTTTGAATTTGGAAGTCCTGAATATAAAGCAATGGAAATCAAAGAGGGTTCTGTAATAGTTGCTTTTGATAACGCTCCTAACGGAATTACAGCAAATGGAAAGGAAGTTACTGGTTTTGAAATAGCTGGTGAAGATAAAGTGTTTTATCCGGCAAAAGCAGAAGTACGAAGAAAGTCGGTGGTGTTAAAATCGGATAAAGTGACCAATCCGGTTGCTGTGCGTTATTTGTTTAAAGATGTTGCTGAGGCACAAATTTTTAGTACCGGAGGATTGCCACTATCTTCTTTCAGGACGGATAATTGGTAATTGATATAAAAATACACACAATTTTGTCATTCCGACGAAGGAGAAATTTCCGCAACGGAAGTAACTAACGAAGATTGCTTCGCCAGTTCGCCAATGCTCGTGTCTTCCTTCGTCGGAATGACAAGCAAGACTTAAAAAATGTCAAGTTTGAAAAATTTAATTTCCATATTTCTACTATTTCTAACGCTTTGTGTCAAAGCGCAAATTCCTGTGATTGATATTTACAATCAGGTATGGAATACGCAAAGCAGTAATTCATCAGAATCCATGCCTTTGGGAGGTGGTGATATTGGCACAAATGTTTGGGTGGAAAAAGGGGATTTGTATTTCTATTTTTCCCGTTCCGGAACATTTGATGAGCACAACACTTTATTGAAATTAGGAAGAGTGAAAGTAAGTTTGAGTCCAAATCCTTTTACCGATAATGAAGGTTTCAAACAGGAATTGTTTTTGAAAGATGGTGGAATCAAAATTTCTCAAAACGGAACTACGGTGAAACTTTGGGTAGATGTATTCAATCCAGTAATTCATGTTGAAGTTGGGAGTAAAACGCCAACCGAAATGAAAGTAGCGTATGAAAGTTGGCGATATAAAAACAGAGAATCTAAAGGCAAAGCCAATAATGCCAATTCCTATAAATGGGCTCCAAAAGGCGAAATTGTAACTTATAAAGATTCTATTTCATTGGAAGGGAATGGGGTGCAATTTTATCACAGAAATAGAGCTCATACGGTTTTTGATGTAGCAGTGAAACAACAAAAAATGGAATCGGTAAAGGATCAAATGATGAATCCATTGGCGAATCTCACTTTTGGTGGGAAGCTTTTTGGTGAAAATTTAAAAGCTAATGGTACTTATAAAGGCATGTATCAGGATACTGATTTTGAAGGGTTTCAACTCAAAAGTATCAAAGCTTCTAAAAAGCAAGAGTTCCAAATCCAGTTGCATACCAATCAATCGGCAGATGCAAATTTGTGGAAAAAAGGATTGCAAAAACAAATTGCGAATTATAAAAAAGAAGAAAAAAAGACCATTTCTTGGTGGCATAATTTCTGGAATCGTTCTTTTATTTATACAAAAAAATCAAAAATAGAAAAAGATTCCGTATATCAAATCGGACAGAATTATCAGTTGTTTCGTTATATGTTGGGTTGTAATGCGTATGGCAAGTACCCAACTAAATTCAATGGTGGCTTGTTTACCGTAGATCCGGTTCATACTAACAAAGATTTGAATTTTACACCTGATTTCAGGAATTGGGGCGGAGGAACTATGACACAGCAAAACCAACGATTGGTTTATTTTCCAATGTTGAAAAGTGGTGATTTTGATATGATGAAATCCCAATTGGATTATTACTTGAGTTTACAAAAAAATGCCGAACTGCGTTCTCAGGTATATTGGAATCACGGTGGCGCTTCGTTTACCGAACAATTGGAGAATTTTGGCTTGCCTAATCCAGCGGAATACGAATGGAAACGCCCGGCAGATTACGATCCTGGTATGGAATACAATGCTTGGTTAGAATATGAATGGGATACCGTTTTGGAATTTTGCCAAATGATGTTGCAACAAAAAGAATATGACGGCGAAGATATTCAAAAATACCATCCGTTTATCATGAGTTGTCTGCGATTTTTTGACGAACATTACCAATATTTGGCAAAACAAAGAGGGAGAAAAGCCTTGGACAATGATGGTCACTTGATACTTTATCCGGGTTCTGGTGCAGAAACCTATAAAATGGCCTATAATGCTAATAGCACTATTTCAGCTTTAAAAGTAATTACGGAACAGTTTTTGAGACAATCGGAAAACAAATTATCAAAAGACGAGGTGGACTATTTGAAAGGCTTTCAAACCCGAATTCCGCCTTTGAGTTTCAGAGAATTTGATGGACATAAAACATTGGCTCCGGCCAAACTTTGGGAACGTATTAATAATTCAGAGGTGCCACAATTGTATTCGGTTTATCCTTGGAAAATTCACGGATTGGGAAAACCAGATTTGGAAACAGCCTTGAATACCTGGAAATTTGATACGGATGCTATTAAATTCAGAAGTCACATTGGCTGGAAACAGGATAATATTTTTGCAGCAAGATTAGGATTAACCGAGGAAGCGGCTAAGTATAATTTGCTGAAAATGGCGAATTCAGAAAGGAGATTCCCCGCTTTTTGGGGGCCGGGATTTGATTGGGTTCCGGATCACAATTGGGGAGGAAGCGGAATGATAGGCATGCAGGAAATGCTTTTGCAAACAAACGGAAACCAAATTTATATTTTTCCCGCCTGGCCAAAAGAATGGGATGTGCATTTTAAATTGCATGCACCAAAAAACACCTCTGTTGAAGTGAAAATGGAAAACGGAAAAGTAACTTTTCTAAGTGTTTATCCAAAAGAAAGAGAAAAAGATATCGTAAATCTGTTAGGAAAAAGTCTAACAGAGAAAACAAATTTAAAATAGAAAATGTTATCTGAATTTGGTAGAAATACCGAATGGTAATATAAAAACCCTAAAATAATAAATATGAATTTAGTAAAGCAACTGGCATTTTGCGCGGGAACAATGATAACGTTTACATTGAGTAGCAGCGCGCAAAATCAAAATGTAATTTCTGCTTCAAAATCATTAAAAGTAGATTTTGATTTGGCACAACGCCGCACTTTAGAAGTTAATGATCCTAATTATATTTCCTGGCCTATTAGTGAAGGGACGTCTATTGAAAAAAGTTTTGGAACAATCAAAATGACGTTAAAAGGAACCATTAATTCGAGTTGGTACAAAACCGGAATTCAGGCGCCATTTTATGCGCGATTAGTGAATGACGGAATTGTAGCGGATAAAAGTGTAGAATTAATTATTAGCGGATTGACAGAAGGCAAACACAGTCTGTTAACCTTCAATAATACATTTGATAGTCCGGAGCTGGCTAATTATGCTCCGATTAATGTGTATGTGAATGGTGTTTTTTCGCAAACGATTAAACCAACCAATAGAGCGACAGCAACTATTGACGCAGCTACTTCTTATATCCATTTTAATGCTGAAACAGGCAAAGATGTTGTCATTAAGTTTGAGGCTGATGCCAAAGCGGCTTCGGCTATACAAAAAGTAATTATTAATGGTTTCGAATTGGATTTACCTAATTTAAAGAAACAAGCCAGTACGCCAAGTCCGGCTAATAATGACGAGCATGTTGTTTTAGGTAATGACTTTAAATTAGAATGGAATTCGCCAGAAGGAACTGTTTCTCACGATTTTTATTTTGGCGAAAGCCTTGAAAAAGTAGCTAATGCTACTCATAGTTCAGCTGAATTTAAAGGGAATTTAAACAAAAATACAGCAGCTGTAGATGGAGCTTCTTTGAGTAATTTGAATACTTATTATTGGAGAATTGATGAAATAGACGCTAGTAAAGAAGTAACTAAAGGAAAAGTTTGGTTTTTTAAACCAGCCCAAATTGCCTTCCCGGGAGCTGAAGGTTATGGACGTTTTGCAATAGGAGGAAGAGGCGGAAAAGTGATTGCAGTAACCAATTTAAATGATAGCGGACCAGGAAGTTTGCGTGACGCGGTGGAACAGGAAATTGGGCCCAAAACAATTGTATTTAATGTTTCTGGTAATATCGAATTAAAATCTCGTTTGGTAGTTAGTCAGCCTAATGTAACCATTGCAGGACAAACAGCACCAGGTGAAGGGATTACAATTACTAGAGCGCCAATAGGACTGACAGGAAATGATGGAATTATTCGTTTTTTAAGAGTTCGTATCGGCGGAGGAACTACTTATGACGGAATGGGATTAACGGGAGCAAATAACAGTATCATTGACCACTGTTCAATTAGTTGGACAATTGATGAATCATTTAGTTCACGCGGTGCGCACAACATCAGTTTACAACGCACTTTAATTTCTGAGGCTTTAAATGTAGCAGGTCATGATAAATATCCGGCAGGAAAAATGCACGGTTATGCAGCTACTATTGGTGGTGATGTAGGTAGTTTTCACCACAACTTATTAGCACACAATTACGGACGTAACTGGAGTATTGGCGGAGGTTTGAACGGGAATGGTTTTTACGGAGGAAAAGTTGATATTAGAAATAATGTAGTCTACAATTGGGGACACCGTGCTACCGATGGAGGAGCAAGCCAGGTTAACTTTGTAAACAACTATTACAAACCAGGAGCTTCAACGAATTTCTTTTTTGCTCTAAATGCGCAGCACGAAGGTGTTGGGAAAGGGAAACAAGAATATTATTTTGATGGAAATGTGATGCCGGGTCATTTTAATGAAAAAAACCAGCAAAAAGGAAGAACGGCTACTTATTCTCATGGAGATAAAGAAACCTATGAAACATTTGTGGACAAACCATTTTTTGAATCGCATGTAAAAACACAATCAGCAGAAGCAGCTTATAAAAATGTGTTATCAGATGTAGGAGCGACTCAACCTGTTTTTGATACACACGACCAGAGAATTATCGAGGAAACTTTAAAGGGGACTTATAGTTTCAAAGGCAGTAAAAGTGGTTTGGGCGGAATGATTGATAATGAACAGGATGCAGGTGGATGGCCAAAATTTGCAACAGAAACGCGTCCGGATATTTGGGATACGGATCAGGATGGGTTGCCAAATTGGTGGGAAGAAGCCAAAGGTTTGAATCCAAATTCTGCAAAAGGAGATTTTGCTGATGCAAATGAGCACACAGGAGATGGCTATACACAATTAGAAGATTATTTGAACTGGATGGCACAACCGCATTATTTTATAAATGCAGGAGAATCTTTAGAAATTGATGCTGAGGCATTTTTTAAAGGCTATACTAAAAAACCTAAATATACTGTAACAACAGTTATAAATGGTTCCGCTTCGATGTTTAAAAATGAAATTCAATTTACTTCAGATAAAAAGGGTTTTGCTTCTGTTGAAGTTAAAGTTGAAGATGCTGACGGAGATTCTATGAGCCGAATTATCAATGTATTTTTAAAATAAAAAAAGCCTATAAGTCATATAAGTTTTTTAAAATAAGTGTTTTATTGTATTCTTTTATGAGCTTTATGTTTTAATGATTAAGGATTAGTTTAAATTATAAGTAATAATAAATAGCATATAAGTTTTGGTTTTTAAGAAAACACTTTAATGAACTTATATGACTTATATGGTAAAAATAAGTGAAAATGAAAAAGAACATCATTCTATTGTCAGCCGTGCTTTTTTCGACTGTTATTAATGCGCAAAACAAAGGTTTAGTCGATAATTCTGCAAGTCCTTACACGAAATTGAAAAGTGTTGGTTTGCAGGATGTAAACTGGACAGGCGGTTTTTGGAAAGAGCAACTGAATGTAGAAAATCAGGAGACTTTACCTTATATGTGGGATTTGTATCATGATGATGACATTTCCCATGCTTATGCTAATTTTGAAATAGCAGCAGGAAACAGAAAAGGAACTTTTAAAGGCCCTTCTTTTCACGATGGTGATTTTTATAAAATTTTTGAAGGAATGGCGGCAACTTATGCCGTTACTAAAGATCCTAAATTAGACAAGCAAATGGATGAAGCGATTGCTTTATTTCAAAAAGTGCAACGAAAAGATGGTTACTTGCATACTCCCGTTTTAATTGATGAACGTTGGGGAACTTTAGGCCCTGAAGAAGTGAAAAAACAATTGGGTTTTGAAAAATATAATATGGGTCATTTAATGACTGCAGCCTGTGTGCATTATCGTGCCACCGGAAAAACGAATTTTCTAAATATTGCCAAGGGAGTAGCTGACTTTTTATATGATTTCTATAAAAAAGCATCTCCTGATTTAGCACGAAATGCGATTTGTCCTTCGCATTATATGGGAATTGTAGAAATGTACCGTACGACCAAGAATCCTAAATATTTAGAATTAGCGAATAATTTAATAGATATCAGAGGAACTACTAATGACGGAACGGATGACAATCAGGACCGAATTCCATTTAGACAACAAACTACCGCTATGGGACATGCGGTAAGAGCCAATTACTTATATGCCGGTGTTGCCGATTTGTATGCTGAAACAGGAGAGAAAAAATTGTTAGACAATCTGGAATCCATTTGGGAAGATGTAGCTTATCGCAAAATGTACATTACCGGAGCCTGTGGTGCTTTGTATGATGGGGTTTCACCGGATGGAACTTCTTATGATCCAACCGTAGTTCAAAAAATTCATCAGGCTTATGGAAGACCTTTTCAATTGCCAAATGCTACAGCGCATACAGAAACCTGTGCAAACATTGGAAACGTATTGTGGAATTGGCGTATGTTACAACTTACTGCTGATGCAAAATATGCTGACGTAGTAGAATTGGCTTTATATAATAGTGTTTTGTCAGGAATTAATTTGGAAGGAAATAAATTCTGCTATAACAATCCTTTGAATGTGTCCGTTGATTTACCTTTTAAACAACGATGGGGAAATGAACGCGAAGGTTATATTGCTTTGTCTAATTGTTGTGCGCCAAATGTTACCAGAACTATTGCCGAAGTCAGTAACTATGCTTACAGTCTGACTAAAGAAGGCTTGTATGTTAATTTATATGGTAGTAACAATTTGGATACCAATACTGAAGAAGGTGCTAAGATTCAATCGCGTCAACAAACGAACTATCCTTGGGATGGTGCTATTTCAATAACTATGGATAAGGCTCCTAAAGAATCCTATGCTATATTTTTAAGAATTCCGGGATGGAGTAATGGAACAACTATTATGGTTAACAATAAGGTTGTAGAGGCAAGTCTGGTTTCCGGAACTTATTTTAAGCTGGAAAGAAAATGGAAGAAAGGAGATGTTATCAGCTTAAACATCCCAATGCCTGTGGAATTAATGCAGGCGAATCCGCTGGTGGAAGAAACCAGAAACCAAGTGGCTGTAAAAAGAGGACCGCTGGTATATTGTTTAGAATCTGACGGAGTTTCAAAAGAGGCATCAATTAATGAAGTTGTTTTAGATATTAATTCAGATTTTAAAACTGCAAATTATGAAAAGAACGATAGAAATCTGATTGCGATTACTGCACAGGGGTTTTTAAACACCAATTCGTGGGATAAAAAATTGTACCAACCGTTGCACAATCATAAGGAGAAAGTTTCCTTAAAACTAATACCTTATTTTGCTTGGGGAAATGGTTCAGGTAAAGAAATGAACGTATGGTTTTTACGTTAAAAAACTTGTTAAAAATTAGAAAACAAGAGAATTTGAAAAATTTAACATAAAAAAAACATCAAAACTTAAAAAAAATGTGCTAAAAAAATGTGTTGTAATAAAATTTTAGTACATTTGAAAAATGTAAACGTTTACATTTGATTTATTTAGCTCATTTAAAAGCAAAATCATTAAATAAATCTTACAGAAATGTAAACGTTTACACAAATAAAAACACTCATAAATACATGCGGTCAGAATGTTAAATAAACCGAAAAACAGTATGTTAAAGACATCCGAAACTGATTTCTCACTTATACAGAAATAAATAAGCCAAACAAATTAATAATTTTTTAACCAAAGAAACACACTTATGAAACAAACATTTAAAATGGTATTTAGTGTATTACTGTTCAGCATGATGAGTCTGACTGGTTTTGCTCAAAATGCAGCTGAAAGGACAGCTATCACTGGAAAAGTAGTGGATAAAGACGGACTGGGGGTTGTGGGCCTCAATGTTCTTGAAAAAGGGACAAAACATGCTGTTATGACTGATATTGATGGTAATTACAAAATCCAGGTTCCTAAAGGAGCAGTTTTGCAGTTTTCTTATATCGGTATGAAAACTCAGGAAAGAGCAGTTGGTACTGCAACAACAATTAATATAACGATGCAGGAAGATGCTTCTACATTAGATGAAGTAGTGGTTGTGGGTTATGGTACGCAAAAGAAAGCAAATTTAACTGGTGCAATAGCGACAATTGATCCTCAGAATGTGCAGGATTTACCTGTGTCAAATTTATCAGAATCTTTGAGAGGTTTGATTCCTGGTTTATCAGTTAGTAATGCTAATGGTTCAAGCCGTCCGGGTGGAGCTGCAGATATACAAATACGTCAAAGTTATGGTTTCTCTAAAGATGGTAACTCTACTATTCCATTAATTGTAATCGATGATATGGTTCAGATTGATCCGGAAACAGGTAAGCCGACACAGGAAACTTTTAATAGATTGGATCCTTCAGAAATTGAAAGTATTACTATTTTGAAAGATGGTTCTGCGGCAATTTATGGTTCACGTGCTTCTCAGGGGGCAATTATTGTAAAGACAAAAAGAGGTAAAGAAGGTAAAGCTAAATTTACTTATTATTCTCAGTTTGCTGTAAATGATGCGATAAGTCATGTTAAAACAATGAATGCTTATGAACATGGAATTTGGAAAAACAGGTTTTTAAATTCTAATTTAAATGCAAATCAGGCAAATTATTTTTCTACAGATGAGTTAGAGCAAATGAAAGGTTTAAATTATGATTGGTTAAAAGAAGCCTGGAAACCTGCTACACAACAAAGACACGTTCTTAATGTAAGTGGAGGTACTGAAAAAGCAACTTATTTTGCAGGTTTGACTTATTTTACTCAGGGAGCTAATTTAGGATCACAAGATTACAACAAATGGAATTTTAGAACAGGTACGAATGTAAAAGTTAGTAATAGTTTAGATTTTTCTGCCTCTATTGCTGTAAGTACATTAGATGTTCAAAAATCATTTTCCAAAGCTTCTGCTAACTTAAATGATAGTAGTTTTGGTGCACTTGGGGGTGGTGAACAAGCTGATTATATGTACTTATTACACATGCCTAAATATGTGCCTTGGAAAACAACTAAGGATGGTGTAGAATATTGGATGTCTCCCTTTCCTCGTACCGATCGTAACTTGGGTAGTGCAAATGCTAATACTACTATTGCAGGATGGAATTATTTTGCAGCTCAGGATGCAGGAAAACAAATTGATCAGGAATTTTCATATAATGTCAATTTGAATCTGACTTATAAAGTTCCTTTTATTAAAGGAATGTCGATTAAAGGAAGTTATGCCAGAAGTCAGTCTAGTGCTAATACAGAGCAGGTGCAACTACCTTATGATTTGCTTAGAATTACTAACCATAATTTGCAGGATAATCATCTTTTGAATCCTAATTCAACATATGCAAATAATGGTTTGCCAGAAACTAATATACGTGGATCAAGAGTGTATTACAATACTGATTTGAGTAATTTAGAGCAAGCTAATATTTTTGCCAATTATGCAAGAACTTTTGGAGATCACTCTATAGATGCTATGGTAGGTATGGAGCGTTCGGAGTCAGATTACAAATCAGTACGTTTGGCTTATGAGGGAACAGGTAAAGATTATTTAGGTTCCAGTACTTCTGCAGGTCCATTAAGTTCAAATTCTCTTGCTGACAAGGGAGAGGCTGGGACATTATCTTATTTAGGGCGTTTGAACTATAGCTTTCAGGATAAGTATTTGTTATCATTAATTTTTAGAAGCGATGCATCTACAAAATTTGCTCCGGAAAATTATTGGGGCTTTTTCCCTGGTGCACAAGTAGGTTGGGTTGTTTCAAAAGAAAATTGGTTTGCAAATAATGTATCATGGGTAGATAATTTGAAATTACGTTATTCTATTGGTAAAACAGGAAATGATAATTTACAAATGTGGCGTTGGTTACAATTGTGGGAACCAATTGTTGATAAGGGAGCTCAATTTGGATCAGCAGGAGGTACCTTAGGAACAGGTATAACACCTAGAGTTACTCCTAATAGAGATGTAAGATGGGATTCTACTATAAAACATAACTACGGTATTGATTTAGCCCTGTTGGATAACAGACTGCAAATTACTGCAGATTATTATTTTGATAAAAAAACAGACATGTTGGTTACTTTAGCCAGTCAGGCTGGTACTCCTATTTCTGTAGGAGGGGCAACAGCTGAATCAAATTATGCAGCAATCAATACTTGGGGAACTGAGTTTTCTGTAAACTGGAGAGACAACATAAAAGACGATTTTAGTTATAACGTAGGGGTGAACTTTGGTTTTTCTAATAACGAAATTAAAAAGTATCCTGAGGCAGCTTTGACTGATCCTTCAACTAATCCAAGAGTTGTCGGTAGTTCATTAATAACTCCGGTTTGGGGATTCAAAACTTGGAAAGAAACTTCAACTGGTGATGGAATTTTACGTACAGATGAAGATGTTACTAATTATTGGAATTATTTAACAGAGCGTGCTGCAGCAGTAGGGGGTACTCCAAATTATCTGAATGTCACTAATGTAGCTAATATGAGAAAAGGTATGCTGGCGTATGAGGATGTTAATGGTGCTTTCGATGCAGCTACTGGCGAAAGACGTCCTGCTGATGGTAAAATTACGAGAAATGATGATTACCAAAAATTAGTGAACCAAAACAGAACGTACGGATTTACTACTAATTTAGGGATGAAATACAAAAATTTCTCTCTTAGAACCCAAATTGCTACATCTTGGGGAGGTTATAATACTTTAGATATGATTAAACAAGGAACTTCTTCTGCTCATAATGACTGGGCTCATGAAAGTTTCTGGACAGATATGTATGATGCAACGGATAATCCAAATGGTAAATATCCTAATATGGGACAACAAGATTATATTTTTGCACCATCCGATTTTTGGCAACTAAATACATTTAGATGTGTGGTTAGAAACTTGACAGTAGGTTATTCGCTTCCTAAAGAAGCATTAAAATCTATAAAAATTGACGGTCTTAGTTTTGGTATTACTGGTCAGAATCTATGGGATTTATACAATCCATACCCTGATAAATACCGTAATATGTATGATGATTCATCTACAAAATATCCAACACTTAGAACTTGGTCTCTTAGTATGAATGTATCATTCTAATTTTAATTCAATCACAATTATGAAAACAAAAAATAATAAATATATAGTAGTAACATTATTACTGGTTCTGGGAATCTTTTCTTCCTGTAGTGATGATTTTTTAGAAGATAAAAAGCAATATAAATATTATGATGAAGAGTTTTATCAAGGTGAAGATCGTGTAACTCAATATGTGAATAATTTATATTATGATTTTTTTGATGGATATAAAACTCCTACTGCAATTAGAGTAGGTTCGTTTACAACAACAGAAACTTCATACACTGAAGAACTAGGAGGAATTTCTAATCTTATCAATCCTAATATTACATTGGTAAATGCACAAGATGCTTCTGGATATTATGGACCGGCTTTGAGAGATGCTTTTGATAATGTACCTTACAATAGAATTAGAGATTGCAACGCTATGTTAGAGAATATTGATGTTTTGGGTTCTAATTTGCCACAACAGTTTCGTGACAGAGTTAAAGGACAAATGTATTATTTAAGAGCGCTTCAGTACTATGATTTAATGCGTACTTATGGAGGAGTTCCTATTGTAACTACAGTTCAGGTTGCTTCAAATTCTGACGAATCTATCAAAATACCTAGAGGATCTGTTACAGAAGTGGTGAATCAAATTGTAGCTGATTTAGATCAGGCAGCTGCTTTACTTCCCCCAAATTGGGATGCTGCAAATTATGGACGTTTTACTAAAGGTGCAGCAATGGCTCAAAAATCTCGAGTATTATTGACTTATGCCAGTCCTTTATTTAATAAAAACTGGGATACTGATATGTCGCGTTGGGATGCTGCTTTAGCCGCAGGTTTGGCTGCTGAAACTCAGTTAACTCAGGATGGTTATGGCTTGTATGGAACAAATGCTAAACAATGGGCTGAGATGTTTTATGTTAATAATAATGCTTTCAATAAAGAAGCAATTACTATTAAACTTTTATCTGATGGTAATACAGGGTCTTTATTTTCAAACAATTCTTGGGAAAGATCCATCCGTTTGGCTAGTCAAGGTGGTCAGGGAAGTGGTGGAGTAGATGTTCCGAAAAGAATGATTGACCTGTTTCCAACAAGTACTGGAGCCAGACCTGTTGCCGGAACTAATTATGATCCATTCCTTTTCTTTAAGGATCGTGATCCTCGTTTTTACAGAACTTTTGGTTTTTCAGGATGTTATTGGCCTTATAATAATACCATTACCACTTCAACTACTCAACCTACAGTGTGGGCATACCGTTGGTCAACTAATGCAACTACAGGTGTAGCTTATAGTATGGGTAATGATGTTGCAAGCCCTGCTTTTGTTAGAAAAATGTCTAGCCCTACAGTTAGTAATGCATCCAATTTCCAATTCTCCGGTACAGATATTATGGAATACCGTTATGCGGAATTATTGTTGAATATTGCGGAATGCTACGCTGCAAAAAATGATATTACAAACACTATTACTTATTTAGGTAAAATTAGAAATCGTGTTGGGATTCCTTCTGCTAATAATTATGGTATAGGAACTTTAGGTTCTAAATATGCTGCATTAGAAGCATGTTTATATGAACGTAGTGTAGAATTGGCTTACGAAGGGAAACGTTTTTATGACATTCAGCGTTGGATGTTGTATAGTGATGATGCAAGTTTAAATGATGATACAAATGCTAAATTAGGTATACCTGCTATAAACGGCACACAAAGGATAGGTAATTATCTACATTATAAGAACGGTATTAGCGCTACAAATACTGATCCATTAGCTACTGCACGAGCAGGTATCTCTGTAGATCCTGATGCTTCTAATTTTGCTGCTCAAATTACAGCATTGTCTAATTTTTATACTGCTAACTTTGAATTACGTTCTCCTCCGACACCTATGGATGCTGTGAATAATGTGGCAACTAATATCGATTGGAAATCAAATTATTATATTATGGGACTTAATCTTACGGTATTGTCTCAAAATCCATGGTTAACACAAACTAAAGGTTGGAATGATGCTTCTGGTAATTCAGGAACTTACAACTATCAAGAATAATAAATCCTTATAACAACAAGAAATGCCTGATTTATTCAGGCATTTCTTCTATTACAACTATCAAAATTTTAATCTAATAAAAACACAGTTCTAACCAAACATTTTTATTAATTAAGAGAATTTTAAAATGAACAAATTAAATTATTTATTGGCTTTTTTGGCTTTAGGAAGCAGTGTAAACTGTTTTGCACAATATCCAAAAATATCTCCTGAGGTTCAGGCAAGAGAAAATGCGATTAAGGCTGAAGCTGAGAAACTTTCAAATGAGGCTTGGGAAAAAGCGAAAGTAATTGTGGAACAGGAAGAAAGACAAGGAAAACCATTTATACCGTGGGCTTCGAGACCTACTGATTTGCCACAGGCATCCATTCCTGCTTTTCCAGGTGCTGAAGGAGGAGGAATGTATAGTTTTGGCGGTAGAGGTGGTAAGGTTTTAACTGTTACCAGTCTGGAAGACAGAGGTCCAGGGTCTTTGCGTGAAGCACTGGAGCAAGGTGGTGCCAGAATCATTGTTTTTAATGTTTCAGGTATTATAAAGCTTAAAAGTCCTTTAATTGTTCGTGCTCCTTATGTTACTATAGCAGGGCAAACTGCTCCCGGTGACGGAATTTGTGTAGCAGGAGAAACCATCTGGGTAGATACTCATGATGTGGTTATTCGTCACATGCGTTTCCGTAGAGGGGAAACTTTTGTAGGTCGTCGTGACGATGCTATTGGAGGAAATCCGGTGGGGAATATCATTATTGATCACGTTTCTGCAACATGGGGCTTAGACGAAAACATGTCTTTTTACAGACATATGTATGCTGATGGAACCGGTGGTCCGGATAAAAAATTTCCAACAGTAAATGTTACCATTCAAAACAGTTTGTTTGCTGAAGGTTTAGATACGTATAACCATGCTTTTGGTAGTACTTTAGGTGGGGAAAATTGTTCTTTTATTCGAAATTTATGGTCTTCTAATACAGGTAGAAACCCATCAATCGGTTGGAACGGAATCTTTAATTTTGCTAATAATGTTATTTTTAACTGGGTAAACCGTTCTATTGATGGAGGTGATTATACGGCTCAGTATAATATCATTAACAATTATTTTAAACCAGGACCGGCAACGGATAAAAATGATCCGATAAGCTACCGAATTTTGAAACCGGAATCAGGCAGAAGTAAATTACCTTATGTAGTTTTTGGTAGAGCTTACGTAAACGGAAATTTTGTCGAAGGAAATGAAAAAGTTTCTAAAGATAACTGGGCTGGCGGTGTACAGATGGAAAATAAAAAAGGAAATGCAATGAGTTTTGAAGAAGCGTCAACGTATTTCCCTAAAATGAAAGTAAATGAACCAATGCCAATGCCTTGGTTAAAAACATTTATGACTGCTGAAGAAAGTTATGATTTTGTACTTAAAAATGCCGGAGCAACATTGCCTGAAAGAGATCCTGTTGATACCAGAATTGTAAGAGTTGTAAAAACAGGAAAACCGGAATATGCAAAAGGATTAGATCCTAAATCATTCTATCAGTTTGAGCACAGACGTCTGGGGCAGGATTCTTATAAATTAGGAATTATTACTGATATTTCACAAGTAGGCGGTTATCCGGAATACAAAGGGAAAGCCTATAAAGATTCAGATAATGATGGGATGCCGGATGCATGGGAGAAAAAATTCGGTTTAAATCCGAAAGATGCTTCTGATGCAAATAAAGACAGTAATGGAGATGGTTATACAAATATTGAAAAATATATCAATGGCATAGATCCTACTAAAAGAGTAGATTGGAAAAACCTGGATAATAATGAAGATACTTTAGCTAAAAAAGAACAAGGATTAGCAGAGTATAAGAAGTAAATCGGTGTTTTTTGGTATAATTCTTGCCTAATCTGGTAACAGATTGAGCAAGAATTTTGCTTTATATTACTTAAGTTTTAAAAAAATAAATGATGAAAATGTACAAAAAATTAGTAGTTGCTTTAATGTTGTTTGTTGGTTCAAATATAGTTTTGGCACAATCAGGCGTTGATCCTGAATATGTAAAAGTGACTAATGAAAGAGCTCAGAAAATTGTTGATGATTTGAAATTAAAATCATCGGAAGATCAGCTGGCAGTTAGAAATATAATTGCAGAACAATACCGTTCATTGAGTAAGATCCAGGATGGTCGTGATGCTAAAATTGAGGAAGTTAAAAAAAGTATTACGGATAAGGAGAAGCAGCAAAAAGCAATTGATAAATTAAAGAATGATGCCGATAAAAAAATCCTGTCACTGCATAAATCCTATCTGAAAAAATTAAGTAAAAAACTTAATAATAGTCAGATAGTTCAGGTAAAAGACGGAATGACTTATGGTGTTTTACCGATAACTGTTACAGGTTATAATGATATGTTACCCAACCTGACTCAGGAACAACAAAAGTACATTTATGATGCGCTGGTGGAAGCCAGAGAACATGCAATGGATGCGGGTTCTTCTAAAGAAAAGCATGCCTGGTTTGGAAAATACAAAGGAAGAATCAATAATTATCTTTCTAAACAAGGATATGATTTAAACAAAGAAAGTGCTGACTGGCATAAAAGATTAGAAGAAAGAGAGAAAAATAAGAAAAAATAAGGTTTTATAGATTTGGTATTGTGATTTAAACTTCATAAAAATATAAACTCATTCATTAAAAATTTCAAAAAATGAAATACAACCTACAACAGCTGTTTAACTTAAGCATACTCTTTTTCAGTTGCTCGGTTATGCACGCTCAATATCCTGAAATTCCAAAAGCCCTTCAGGACAAAACCGATGCAATTTTAGCAGAGGAAGATGCACGATTAGCTAAAATTTGGAAAGACAATGAAAATATACTCAGAGAAGAGGCTATAAAAGGGCGTCCCTTTATTCCATGGGCAGCTTATCCGGGAGATTTAATTCAGGCTGAAATCCCTGCTTTTCCAGGAGCTGAAGGTGGTGGTGCATTTACCGCTGGTGGACGTGGAGGAAAAATATTCGTCGTGAACAGTTTGGAAGATTCCGGTAAAGGAACTTTAAGAGAAGCTTTAGAAGCAGTAGGAGCAAGAACAGTTGTTTTCAATGTATCAGGTATTATTAAACTCCAAAAACCAATCAGTGTGCGTGCACCATATATTACCATCGCTGGTCAGACTGCACCTGGTGATGGTATTTGCGTAGCAGGAGAATCTATTTTGTTGGATACACATGATATCATTATCCGTTATATGCGTTTTCGCCGTGGCGCAACTGAGGTTACAAGAAGAGATGATGCTTTAGGCGGCAATGTGATTGGAAACGTTATCATTGATCATTGTTCTGTAAGCTGGGGGTTAGACGAAAACATTTCGTTGTACCGCCATCAGTTTCAGGCTAATGAAAAATCAAAATTAGAAAAAATTCCTGCAGTTAATGTAACAATACAAAATACCATATCTTCGGAAGGTCTGGATACTTATAACCATGCTTTCGGAAGTACTATTGGAGGCTTAAACAGTACTTTTATTCGTAATTTGTGGGCCAATAATATTTCAAGAAATCCTTCCATAGGAATGTACGGAAGTTTTAATTTTGTAAATAATGTATTGTTCAATTGGTGGAATCGCTCTCTGGACGGAGGTGATTATCGTTCGATGTTTAACATCATCAATAATTATTTCAAACCTGGACCTATTACTCCTGAAAAAGAACCGATTAGTTACCGAATTTTAAAACCGGAATCGGGTTATATGGAGCCTAAAACTTTTGGAAGAGCTTATGTATCGGGTAATTTTGTAGTAGGTTCACCGGAAGTTACCGCTGATAACTGGAATGGTGGAGTACAGCTGGAAGATCGTTCTTTAGCAGAATCTAAAGATTATTTACAGTTAATTAAACAGTCCAAACCATTTCCAATGGCACATGTAACCATTATGAAAGCTGATGAAGCTTATGAATTTGTGCTGAATAATGTAGGAGCCACTTTGCCTAAAAGAGATGAAGTTGATAAACGTGTAATTAATTATGTCCGAACAGGAAAAATAGAATATAAAGATGGTTTGGAAAACACCATTGGAAAAGAATTTATCAAAAGAAGATTGCCTGCTGATTCTTATAAGAAAGGAATCATAACACATCCGGATCAGGTAGGAGGTTATCCTGAATACAGAGGAAAAGCATACAAAGATTCTGATAATGATGGAATTTCGGATGCCTGGGAAAAGAAATACGGTTTAAATCCTAAAGACGCTTCTGATGCTAATGGAGATTTAAATGGTGATGGATATACAAATATTGAAAAGTATATCAACGGAATTGATCCTGTTAAAAAAACGGACTGGACAAAACAGGAAAATAACAAAGAGACGCTTACAGCTCCGTTGTTACAATAGTTTTGAATTTTAATATTTAACTCCCTTAGGGTTTATATATGAAAAACAAATATCCATATTTGAATAATAGTAATTGTTGTAAACACAACATAATCAACAAGTGCCTTAGTTTTAAGGCACTTTTGTTGTTCTTTTTGGCTGTTTCTCTGAATGCTCAAAACAGTTTTCCAACCATTACAAAAGATAAAGCCGGAAAAATAATCCGAACTCAGAACAATTTGGGAGACCAGATTCCTGATTTTTCTTTTGCAGGTTATCGTGCCGGAGAATATGCGATTCCTAATATTGCAGTTAAAGCGTTTGTACCTCATATGTCAGGCGATGCAACAGCTACTATTCAGGCTGCTATTGATTATGTGGCGACACTTAAAGCAGATAAAAATGGTTTTAGAGGAGCGGTGCTTTTAGATAAAGGAATATTTAAGGTTTCGGGAATTCTTACGATTAAAGAAAGCGGAATCGTTTTAAGAGGAAGCGGATCCGGAAACAGCGGAACCACAATTCTGGCAACAGGAATTTCAAGAGGCGCTATTGTAAATATATCCGGAAATAATAATCGTATTTTAAAAGATAAATTTCAAGTTGCTGATGCTTATACACCGCTTGGCAGTACTACAATTTCTTTAAAAAATGCCAATGCTATACAAAAAGGCGATCATATTTTAGTAAATACTCCTATCACCCAGAAATGGATTGACAGTCTTGGAATGAAAGATTTTGGTGGTGAAACAGGATGGATAGGCTGGAAAAGTGATGATTTTGTAATTCGTGCCGACAGAGAAGTGACTCAGGTTCAGTCCAACAAAATCAGTATTGATGCTCCTTTAACAAATGCTTTGGATACAAAACTGTCTCCGTCGGAAGTAGTAATTTATTCATGGTCAGGCCGAATTAATAATGTGGGTGTAGAAAATTTGATTTTAAAATCAGATTTTGATACTACAAAACCAAAAGACGAACAACATAGATGGTATGGAGTATCCATTCAAAATACGGAAGATCTATGGGTAAGGCAAGTGAATTTTGAACAATTTGCCGGAGGCGCTGTTTCTATATTAAAGTCAGCTAAAAGAATCACGGTAGAGGATTGTATTTCTTTGAATCCGGTCTCAGAAATTGCTGCTTTCAGAAGAAGTACTTTTTATACCGAAGGGCAGCAAACCTTATTTCAGCGCTGTTATTCAGAATATGGTTATAATGATTTTGCTGTTGGTGGCTATGCTACTGCGGGACCTAACGTATTTTTGCAATGTCAATCGTATTTACCTTATAGTTTTAGTGGCTCTGTTGGAAGCTGGGCTACCGGAATGTTGTTTGATGTTGTTTTAATTGATGGAAACGCATTAAGTTTTAAGAATTTAGGACAGGATGGCCGCGGAATCGGCTGGAATGCAGCTAATAGTGTCATTTGGGAAACATCGGCTTCAAAAATTGATAATTTTAGTCCGCCTACAGCTGATAACTGGGCATTTGGAGTTTGGGCACAATGGGCAGGAAACGGACATTGGAATGACGTAAACAGTCATATTAATCCCAGAAGTTTGTACTATGCTTTGCTAGAACAGCGTCTTGGAAAATTGCCAATGCAATCCCAGATTATTGATTTAGGATCAGAGCCTACTTCCAGTCCTACGATTGAACAGGCAGCTGTTTTAACAGCCGAATCTTATAAAAAGCAAACCACTTTAAAAGAATGGATTGAACAGGCAGCAACGAGAAATCCTATTGCAATTGATTTTTCGAAAGCAAAACGCATTAACGAAGTAAAAACAGAATCAAAATCTTTTGCAGATAATACCGATAAAATCGATATTAAAAATGGCCTTTTAATTAGTAATAAAGGATTGTTAACAGGCGAAATTATTGATATTCCATGGTGGAGAGGCAGTTTGCGTGAATCAGATATTGTAACCGCGAGACCTCATATTACCCGTTTTGCTCCGGGGCATTATGGATTGGGGTATACCGATAATTTAGCTGAAACGGTTCAGTTTTTAGTGGATAATAATAAGGCATCTTTAGATCATAATTACGGTTTGTGGTACGAACAAAGAATGGCCGATCACGAACGCATCCGCCGAATGGATGCCGATGTCTGGGCACCTTTTTACGAACAGCCTTTTGACAGAACAGGACAAGGAACAGCTTGGGACCATCTGAGTAAATATGATTTAACAAGATTCAATACATGGTATTGGGATCGTTTGAAAACATTTGCGGAGTTAGCGGCTCAGCAGAATAAGATATTAATGAACGAACAATATTTTCAACATAATATTTTAGAAGCTGGAGCGCACTGGTCAAGTTCACCCTGGCGTCCGGCTAATAATGTAAACAATACCGGACTTCCCGAGCCACCACCTTATGTAGGTGATAAAAGAATTTTTATTGCAGAACAATTTTATGATGTTCGAAATGAAAATATTAGGAAATTACACCAGGGTTTTATCGAAAAAAGTTTAGAAAATTTCGACAATAATGCCAATGTATTACAACTTACAAGTGCCGAATATACCGGACCTTTATCGTTCATGCAATTTTGGATTGATGTAACAGCCAATTATAAAAAAGCACATAAAAGTGAATCTAAAATCGCCTTAAGTGCCACTAAAGATGTTCAGGACGCTATTCTGTATGATGATAAAAGAGCTGCAACAGTTGATGTAATTGATATCAGATATTGGTATTATAAAGAAGACGGAAGCGCATATGCTCCTCAGGGAGGTGTAAATTTGGCACCAAGACAACACGCCAGACAAATGAAAGTGGGTAAAGAAACAGATGCTCAGGTGTACAGAGCAGTGCGGGAATACAGAGATAAATACAGCAATAAAGCTGTTATTTATTCTACTCCGGGAGCTAATAGATTTGGCTGGCCGGTATTGATGGCCGGTGGTTCTCTGGCTGCCATTCCTAAAATTACTATTCCGGGTTTTCATGAAGCATTGGTAAACATGAAAACGGTTTCTGCAGAAAATTACAACAGCGCTGTCTGGACACTTGAAGATAAGGGAGAAGGATATCTTTATTACTTCCAAAAAGCAAATCAGGCAAAACTGGATTTATCGGATTACAAAGGAACTTTTGAAGTATACTGGATAAATCCTGAAAACGGTAACCAGATTTCAAAAGAAGTGATTCAGGGAAAATCAATCCATACGTTGACAGCTCCGGGCGGAAAAGATTCAAAAATTGTAGCATATATTAAAAAGAAATAAAATGAAAGTAATGATTTCTAAGAAAATGGGTAAACTATTTGCAATTGCAGGATTAAGCTGTCTGGCTATTTCATGCAAAGTAAATAAGGAAGAAACAAAAGCTTTGGCAAAATTAGAAGTTGCCTCAAACAAGCATTATTTCCAGACAGAAGACGGAAAACCCTTTTTCTGGTTGGGAGACACAGGCTGGCTGACTTTTGGAAAATTAAGTCGTGAAGAAGTAAACCAGTATTTTGAAGATCGAAAACAAAAAGGCTACAATGTAGTTCAGGTGATGGTATTGCATTCTTTGGCTGTAAAAAATGTCTATGGAGATTTTGCTTTAACAGATGAGAATGTTTCAAAACCATTGGTAACTCCCGGAAATAATTTTAATAATCCGGATGAATATGATTACTGGGATCATGTAGACTATACATTGGAAGTAGCTGAAAAAAACGGAATCTATTTGGCAATGGTTCCAGTTTGGGGAACTAATGTGAGTAGTAAAGACAGTAAAGTAACTAAAGCTGATGCTGAAAAATATGCACAATTTTTAGCCGGAAGATACAAAGGCAGAACCAATGTAATTTGGTTAAACGGTGGCGATACACATGGTGAAAAGTTCATGGATATCTGGAATGCTATCGGGAGTACTTTAAAGACCAGCAATCCGGATCAATTGGTGACTTTCCATCCTTTTGGACGTACAGATTCTTCTGAAAACTATCATAATGCCGACTGGTTGGATTTTAATATGTTCCAATCCGGACACAGAACCTATGCTCAGGATACTACGAAAGGAGCTTTTAAAGAAGACAATTACAAATATGTTAGTAGAGATTGGGATTTAAAACCAACAAAACCAACACTTGATGGAGAACCGTCATACGAAGGGATTCCTCACGGTTTACACGATACCCTGCAACCTAAGTGGAAAGATCATGATTTAAGAAGATATGCATATTGGTCTGTTTTTGCAGGAGGAGCAGGTTTTACATATGGAAATAATGCTGTGATGCAAATGTACCATAAAGGAGAAAAGAAAGGGGCTTATGGAAACAGAGAAATCTGGAGCGATGCATTGAAAGCTCCCGGCGCCGGTCAAATGAAATATCTCAAGGAATTGATTTTAGATCACAATTATTTTGAACGTGTTCCGGATGAAACTATTATAGCTAATCAGGGTGAAAAATACGATTACTTAGCAGCTACGAGAGGAGCTGATTACGCTTTAATTTACACTTACAATGGCAGAACAATGTCTTTGAATATGGGGAAAATTAAAGGAGATAAAGTAGATGCTTCCTGGTTTAATCCTAAAAATGGTGAAAATAAATCTATTGGCGAATTTAAAAACGAAGGCGTGTTAGAGTTTGATCCTCCGGGAGAACAAGCTGACGGGAATGACTGGGTTTTAGTTTTAACATCAAAATAATCTGAAATGAATTTTATAAAAAAATACCTTCTGTTGAGTGTTGTATTAATTACTGCTTTGGCGACTGCCAAAAATAAAAATGAAGGCTGGATAAATATTTTGAACGAAGGAGGAAATAATAAAGGAATCCTTTGTACTCAGGCCATTCAAAAAGCGATCGAAAAAGCTTCTAAAAATGGCGGAGGAACTATTTTCTTTCCGGCGGGAAATTACTTAACAGGACCCATTACATTCAAAAGCAATATCACGATTTATCTGGATGCTGGTTCGGTTTTGAAATTCTCCAATAATTTTGATGATTACCTGCCTTATGTAGAAATGCGTTACGAAGGAATCATGATGAAGACTTTCTCGCCATTATTTTATGCTAAAGATGTCGAAAATATCAGCATTAAAGGAAGAGGTGTTATTGATGGTCAAGGGGAAGCCTGGTGGAACGAAGTGTACCGTATTGAAACAGCTAAAGGTCCGATTCCGTTGACAAAATACCAAACGATGTGGGTGGAACAAAACAAAGGAATTGTGTATTCGCCATATTATCAAAGAACAATTGACAAAAAGTTTTTCAGACCAGCTTTTTTTCAGGTACAGAACTCTAAGAATATTTTAATCGAAGGAGTGACTTTTCAAAACTCTCCTTTCTGGACGATAAATCCGGTTTTTTGTGAGAATATAAATATCACGGGAATCACCATTTTTAATCCGCACTCTCCTAATACAGATGGAATCAATCCTTCTTCGTGTAAAAATGTACATATTTCGAATTGTCACATTAGCGTAGGCGACGATTGCATCACCATAAAATCAGGAAGAGATGAAGACGGTCGTAAATATGGGATGGCTACAGAAAATGTGACTATTACTAATTGTACGATGCTAAGTGGTCATGGTGGTGTGGTTATAGGAAGCGAAATGTCTGGAGGAATTAAAAAAATCACGATTTCAAACTGTGTTTTTGACGGAACCGACAGAGGAATCCGTATCAAAGCAGCTCGTGGTCGTGGCGGCGTTGTAGAGGATATTCGTGTAGATAATGTTGTGATGAAAAACATCAAAGAAGAAGCTTTTATGATGAATCTTTTTTATGATAAAAATACTGTAGAAGAACCGGTTTCAGAGCGAACACCTATTTTTAGAAACATTCATATTAGCAATGTGACCGGAACAAATGTGAAAAAAGCAGGAACTGTTTTAGGAATTTCCGAAATGCCGGTACAGAATATTTCTTTTTCAAATATAAACATTCAGGGTACAGAAGGATTTACACTAAATACAACTGACAATGTGGAATTTCATGATGCAAAAGTTACAACAACTTTAGGAGCTTCTTTTAAAATTGAAAATTCAAACAACCTGATTTTGGATAATGTTGCTTCAATGAAACCCATAGCTAACACCGCATTAATTAAATTAACTGATGCATCAAACATGATGATTTCTAATAATTTTCCAATGTTTACTACAGATGTTTTCCTGGAAGCTGATGGTGCGAAAACTAAAGGAATATTCCTGAAAAACAATGTTTTTAACAATGTAAAAAAAGTGATAAATAAAGGAGCTGCATTAGACAAAAACGCTGTTGTAGAATAAGTGTATCTTCCTGTAAGGTCTTTTTGATCGTATGGACAGAAATTAATTTTTAAAAAATGAAAAAAATTCTATTTATCCTGACAATTGCTTTAAGCACTTGGAGTTGTTCCAATTCGAAACAAGCCTATCTGTTTACTTCTTTTCGTGAGCCAGCTACAGATGGATTGTACTTGGCTTCCAGCGAAGATGGCTACCATTGGAAAGATTTAGGAGGTCCTTATTTAAAACCGGAAGCAGGGAAAAGCAAAATCATGCGTGATCCTTCAATCGTAAAAGGAAAAGACAATGTGTATCACATGGTCTGGACAACAGACTGGAAAGGTGGCGATGGTTTTGGGTATGCCAGTTCTAAAGATTTGCTGCATTGGTCAGAGCAGCAGTATATTCATGTGATGAAAAATGAACCTGAAGTGGTAAATGTTTGGGCTCCCGAAATTTTTTATGATGACGAACAGGACCGCTATATCATTATCTGGGCTTCTACCATTCCGTTTCGATTTGAAAAAGGAGTAGAAGACGAGAAGAACAACCATCGCATGTATTATGTGACGACTAAAGATTTCAAAACATTTTCGGATACCAAACTGTTTTTTGAACCCGGTTTTTCTGTGATTGACTGCGTCATTGTCAAGAGAGCTAAAAACGATTACGTATTAGTTTTAAAAGACAATACCAGACCCATGCGAAATTTAAAAGTAGCTTTTGGAAAAACACCATTGGGACCGTTCGAAAATATTTCTGAACCGTATACGGCATATCTTTCTGAAGGCCCTACGGTTTTGAAAAAAGGAAACGATTGGCTGATTTATTACGATAATTACGGAGCAAAAAATTATAAAGCAGTAAAGACTTCTGATTTTAAAAAATTTGAAGATGCATCGTCGCAAATTCAACTTCCGGAAGGTCATAAACACGGCACAATTACTACTATTTCAAAGAAAACTTTGAAAAATTTAATTGAAAATAAAAAATAATGAAAAACATTTTAAACATAAAAAACAATTTTTTAGTAATAGCTGTTACAATAGCAAGTTGTACTGCAGCTGTTGCACAAAATGATACCGTGAGATATGTTGGAAAAACATTGTCTAATATCGATTACCACCACGGACAATTAAGTCCTGCTGTTGGGGTTCATGCTACGCAAATTATGCGTGCCAGCAGGGAACATCCTGAAAAATCAGATGGCTATGGCTGGACTTACAATCATCAGCCTACCATGGCGTATTGGAATAATACTTTTTTTCTGGAATATTTAAGTGGTCGTTCAGGAGAACATATTCCGCCAAGTCAAACTTTATTAGTGACTTCTAAAGACGGCGAAAACTGGGGAATGCCAAAGGTGATTTTTCCGGTTTACCGCATTCCTGACGGATGGAAAAAAGAAGGAGTAGATGGTGTAGCTAAAAATCTGGATGCGATTATGCACCAGCGAATGGGATTTTATACATCATCTGATAAAAAATTGTATGCATTAGCTTATTACGGGATTGCAATGGACGAAAAAGACGATCCCAATGACGGAAAAGGAGTGGGCCGTGTGATTCGTGAGATTCATAAAGACGGAAGTTTTGGACCTATCTATTTCATTCGATACAATAAATCCTGGGATAAATCGAAATCGGCTTTTCCATTATATACCAAATCAAAAGACAGAGCTTTAAAGAAAGCTTGTGAAGAAATCCTTTCTCAGCCCTTAATCATGCAGCAATGGGTAGAAGAAGCTGACAGAGATGATGAATTGATTCCATTACAAAAACCATATAAAGCCTTTAGTTATTACCACTTAGCAAACGGAAATGTGGTAGGTTTATGGAAACACGCCTTAACTTCTGTTAGTAAAGATGGTGGTAAAAACTGGGAATACATGCCGTTGCGTGCACCGGGTTTTGTCAACAGTAATGCTAAAATCTGGGGACAAAAAACGTCTGATAATCGGTATGCTACGGTTTATAACCCATCAGAATACCGATGGCCATTAGCCATTTCAACATCCGATGACGGTTTAAATTATACCGATTTATTGCTGGTTCATGGAGAAATTTCTCCAATGCGTTACGGAGGAAATTACAAATCCTATGGTCCGCAATACGTGAGAGGAATTACTGAAAACAACGGAACTCCGCCAGACGGGAAACTTTGGGTTTCTTATAGTGTGAATAAGGAAGATATCTGGGTGGCTTCTGTTCCGGTTCCGGTAACAAGTGAAGTAAAAGAAAATGCCAATGACGTTTTTAATGCTATGCCTGACGGTCAGGAATTAAAACTCTGGAATACGTATAATCTTTCCTGGGCTTCCGCCAAAATAGAAAAGAAAGCTGACGGTGTAAAATGGTTAACTTTGCGTGATCATGATTTGTTTGACTATTCCCGTGTAGAACGTGTAATTCCTTTTGCTGAAAAGATGGAAGCTACTTTTACCGTAAAACCGGAACAAAATGATCATGGTTTATTGCAAATTGAATTCCAGAATAAACAAGGATTACCATCTATTCGACTGGTGTTTGATTCGGAAGGGGTTTTAAAAGTGAAAAATGGTGCCCGTTTTAGCGGAATTACTAAATACGAAGCCGGTAAAGAGTATACCATTACCGTAAAACTGGATGCTGCTTCCCGTTCTTATACTGTAAAAGTAAATGACAAAGAATCAGGTACAAAGATATTCTATGCACCAACTGATGGAATTTCGAGAATTATGTTCAGAACCGGCGATCAGCGTTACACTCCAAATCCGGATACAGCACCCGATATTGAAGATTATGTGGATTTACCAAACACTGGTTTAGAAATCCCGGAAGCGGTATTTAATATTAAATCACTGGTTACGGAAAAATTATAAAAAACAGCCACGAATTTGCAAATTGTTTTTGATTCGTGAATTCGTGGCAAAAAAAACAGAACATGAAGTTTTTCAAAAACATAGGATTGCTTGTTTGTCTTTTAGTAACTTTTATTTCTAATGGACAAATTAATGTTGCCCATTTAACATGCAATAGTACTACAAATCCGTTAGCAGTAAGTACCCAAAATCCGGTTTTTAGCTGGAAAATAGTTGCTAAGAAATTTGATGTTTCACAAACAGCGTATCAGTTAGTAATAGCTTCTACTAAAGAAAAACTGAATGCCAATGAAGGGGATGTCTGGGATAGCGGAAAAGTAATTTCCAACGCAAGTCAGGACGTTAAGTACGCAGGGAAAACTTTAAAAAATGGAACCAAATATTTCTGGAAAGTCAGAATTTGGTACAGTAATAGAAAAGTGACTCAATGGAGCAATGTGGCTTATTTCAGAACCCAGCCTTCGGATTTAAATCCAACGTGGATTGGAGCCATTACTAAAGCCGATAGTCATTTGCCGGAAGGCAGAAACTACCATACCGCTACTTTCAAAAAAGAAAAGAGACAGGCTATGGTAGATGCAACAGATTCTTTGGCCCGTAGAAGTATCCAGTTACGCAAACCATTTACAATTTCGAAAAAAATAAAAGAAGCGGTAGTTTATGTTTCCGGATTGGGACATTATGAACTGACTTTAAACGGAAAAAAAGTAGGCAATAGTGAATTTGCACCGCTCTGGACAGATTATGATAAGACCGTTTACTACAATACTTATGAAATTAAGGCAAATGAATTATCAAAAGGTGAAAACGCAATTGGGGTGGTCTTAGGCAACGGAATGTACAACATGATTGAAGAAAGGTATGCTAAGTTCTTTGTGAGTTTCGGTCCGCCTACTTTGTTTTTACAAATGAAAGTCCTGTACGAAGACGGCTCTGAACAAATTATCAAAACGGATAAAACCTGGAAATATGCTAAAAGTCCAATCACTTTCAATAGTATTTTTGGAGGCGAAGATTACAATGCAAATTTGGAACAAAAAGGATGGAATAAGGCTCATTTTAATGATGCTCACTGGAAATCAATTGTGATTCAGGAAGCGCCAAAAGGGGTGTTAAGACCACAACAACTTACTCCTGTAAAAATTGAAGAGCAGTTTGCTGTTAAAGCAGTTACGGAACCGAAAGCGGGTGTTCGTGTTTTTAATATGGGACAAAATCTATCCGGTTTCCCTACGCTGAAAGTACAGGGTAAAAAAGGACAAACCGTGAGAATGTGGGTTGGTGAAGGACTCAATGATGATGGAACGGTAGGTCAGGGAAGATCCGGTAAACCGTATTATTTTGATTACACTTTAAAAGGCGAAGGAGTTGAAGAATGGCAGCCTAAATTTAGTTATTATGGCTATCAGTACATTCAGATTGAAGGGGCAAATTATAAAGCGACTAAGGATGCTTCTTTGCCAACAATTATAGATTTAAAATCTAATTTTATTTATAATTCAGCCGGAACTGCCGGAAGTTTTACTTCTTCGAATGAAATTTTCAATAAAACGCATGAACTGATTAATAATGCTATCAAAAGTAATTTTCAGGCGGTGCTTACTGATTGCCCGCATCGGGAGAAATTGGGGTGGCTGGAAGAATCACATTTAAACGGACCCGGATTGATTTACAATTACAACATGAAAAATTATATTCCCGGGATCATGCAAAACATTGCCGATGCACAGCGTGAAAACGGAATGATTCCAACTATTGCTCCGGAATATGTAGTTTTTGGTGGTGATTTTACCGATTCGCCTGAATGGGGAGTGGCTGGAGTTATTCTGCCTTGGATGTATTATGATTATTATGGAGACGATTCTTTATTGAAAGAATATTATCCGGTAATGAAAAAATATGTGGATTATCTGACTTCAAAAGCTGATAAAGGAATTGTTTCTTACGGTTTAGGTGACTGGTATGATTATGGAGATCATGCGGCAGGTTATTCTAAAAATAGCCCAATAGCACTCTCAGCGACAAGTCATTACTATTTTGGTGTTGATTTATTGGCCAAAGCTGCGAAGCTATTGGATAAAAAAGAAGATGCCGTTATTTATGAAAAATTAGCAATAAGTGTAAAAAATGCATTTAATGGCAGGTTTTTTGATGAAAAAACGAAGCAGTACGGTACCGGAAGTCAGTTTTCTAATGCAGTACCTTTGTTTTTAAACATGGTTTCCGCAGAAGACAGGCAGGCTGTTTTAGACAATTTAGTCAACGACATCAAAGCCCGAAATTATCGGTTAACTACGGGTGATGTTGGGAATCGTTATTTGTTTCAGGTTTTGGCCGATAACGGTTTGAATGAGGTGATGTATAAAATGCACAACCATTATGATGCACCGGGTTATGGTTTCCAAATCAAATTTGGTCTGACCACTTTAACCGAGCAATGGGATCCGCGAAAAGGAAATTCCTGGAATCATTTTATGCTGGGGCAAATTGAAGAATGGTTTTATAAAAGTTTAGTGGGGATTGTTCCCGATGAAGCAAATCCAGGGTTTACGCATTTCTTTTTACAACCTGAAATGGTGGGCGATATGACTTTTGTAAAAGGAACTTATAATTCGGTTTATGGAGAAATCGCTTCAGAGTGGGAGAAAAAAGACAATAAATTAATTTATAAATGCACGATTCCGGCTAATACAACGGCAACTGTAAAATTGCCTGTAGCTAATACTACCGTTATCAAAGTAAATGGTAAAAAACTGAGCAATTCTAAAACGGTTCAAAATGAGAATGGTAAAACTGCATTTGTTTTAGGTTCAGGTGTTTATGTTGTGGAATGTGCTTTGTAAATATAAATAAAATGATACTTTAAGAATGATGAGAGCTATAATGAAAAAGACTTTTTTACTGCTGATGTTGCTGTTGGTTTTGCCAAAACTAGCCGCACAAACCTCAGATGATAATTACAAAGAACCCATAGTAAGAACAATAAAAACGATAGAATCTATTTTTAAAATTACTATCAATGACAAAGATGGTTTGCTTAAAGAGAAAGAATTAGAATATGCCCGATGGAGAATCCGTCAGGACAATTTAGAAGTTTCATTGACAGCTGTTTTAACGCCTTTTAATCTGACGTATTTTAAAGAAAATGATTCTGTTTATCGCATACGCAAATTTGAATATGCCCGAAATTCGGATGCTGTAGGTAAGGAACGATTAGAATATCTAGCAGACTTATATCCTAATTTAAAATCCTGGGAAACCAGAAAAGCCGATTTGAAATCCTGTATTATCAGTTCCATTGGTTTAGACAAAGCACCGGCAATGCCAAACAAAAACCCAATTTTAACTAAAGTTAGAAAATATGGTAATTATACAGTGGAGAATATTGGTTTAGAAATTATGCCGGGAGTTTATGCTACGGGTTCCATTTACAAACCGTATCCTTTAAAAGGAAAAGCACCGGTAGTGATTACACCTAACGGACATTTTGGGGATGGAAGATACAGAAAAGACGAGCAATTGCGTTGTGCTATTCTGGCCAAAATGGGAGCAGTGGTAGTGAATTTTGATTTGTTTGCCTGGGGCGAATCGACTTTACAGTTTGATTCTACTTTGCACAGACAAAGTATTGCGCAAACCATTCAGGTTTTGAGTGCCGAAAGATTATTAGATTATATGCTTTCGCAAAAGTATACCGATAAAAACCGCGTGGGAGTTACCGGTGGTTCCGGTGGTGGTTCCATGACGATGTTCCTGGCAGCAATTGATGATAGAATTACGGTTTCGGTTCCGGTAGTGATGACTTCTTCTCATTTTTCAGGTGGTTGTCCTTGTGAGAGCGGTCGCGGTTTACACCTTTGTGGAAACGGAACCAATAATGCTGAAATTGCATCAATGGCAGCTCCAAAACCACAATTAATAATTTCTGATGGTGGTGATTGGACATCGACAGTACCGGAATTAGAATTTCCATTTATTCAAAAAACCTATGGTTTATACGGAAAAAAGGAGTTAGTTGAAAACGCACATTTTGCTAAAGAGGGACATAATTATGGCGAATCGAAACGCATGGCAATGTATCCTTTTATGGCAAAACATTTAGGCTTAGATATCAATAAAGTAAAAAACAGTAAAGGTGAAATTGATGAATCTGCCTGCGTAATTGAACCTTATGAAAAAATGTACGTTTTTGGTGCAAAAGGTGAAAAACTACCGGCAAATGCATTAAAAGATATTAATCAATTATACGCTCTTTTTGGAGAGAAAAACTTAAAACAATAATGAATTATTTTACAAGTACAAAAAGCCGATTCTTTTTTCAATTCCTAATGGTTTTATTGGGAGTGAATTTTGCATTGGCACAACAACAGCCACTAAAATTATGGTATGATAAACCTGCCGCTATCTGGAACGAAGCCTTGCCTTTGGGTAATGGACGTTTAGGTGCTATGGTTTTTGGAAATCCATCCATTGAAAGATTGCAATTAAACGAAGAAACTATTTGGGCCGGTTCGCCCAATTCTAACGCGCATTCCAAATCATTAGCGGCTTTGCCAGTGGTTAGAAAATTAATTTTCGAAGGAAAATTTGATGAAGCACAGGCTTTGGCAGATTCGGATATCATGTCGCAAACTAATAACGGAATGCCGTATCAGACTTTTGGAAGCCTGTATATTTCCTTTTCAGGACATGATCAATTTACTAATTATTACCGTGATTTAAATATTGAAAATGCAACGGCAACAGTAAAATATACGGTGAACGGTGTAGAATATAAAAGAGAAATTTTGACCGCATTTGGTGATCAGGTTGTTGCTGTTAAACTGACTGCCAGTAAGCCGGGAATGATTAGCTGTAATCTGATGATGAATAGTCCATTTGATAAAACGGATCCTTATTCAGATGGGAAACAAAGTGTCATTTCGGGTGTAGGAAGCACTGTGGAAGGGCAAAAAGGGAAAATCAAATTTCAGGGGCGAACTGCTGTTCAAAATGTTGGAGGAACCGTAACTTCAAAAAACGGAATTATCAGTATCGATAGCGCTGATGAAGCTACAATATATGTTTCTATTGCCACTAATTTTGTGGATTACAAAACACTAGACGAAAATCAGGAGCAAAAATGTAAACGTTTTCTTGAAGCAGCTTTAACTAAAAATTTTGACGAAATTAAAAAAGCACATGTGGCTTATTATCAAAAATTCTTCAAACGAAGCAGTTTGGATTTGGGAAGCAACGCAGCGATGAATGCACCAACCGATGAACGCATCAAAAACTTTGCGAAGCAATCTGATCCGCAATTGGTTTCTCTTTATTATCAATTTGGACGCTACCTTTTAATCTCCTGTTCGCAACCGGGCGGTCAGCCTGCGAATTTGCAGGGTATCTGGAATGATATGCTTGCACCGCCATGGGAAAGTAAATACACCATGAACATCAATGCGGAGATGAATTACTGGCCAGCTGAACTGACCAATCTTTCGGAAATGCACGAACCATTTATCCAAATGGCAAAAGAATTAGCGGTTACAGGACAGGAAACGGCTAAAACTATGTATAATTGTGGCGGATGGGTATTGCATCATAATACTGATATCTGGCGTATTACCGGACCTATCGACCACGCTACTTCAGGTATGTGGATAACCGGAGGCGCATGGGTTTGTCAGGACTTATGGGAACGTTATTTATACACCGGAGACAAAAAATATTTGGCTGAAATCTATCCTCTTATGAAAGGAGCGGCTCAATTCTTTTTGGACTTTATGGTAATTGACCCAAATACAAAATGTCTGGTGGTCGTTCCGGCAAGTTCACCTGAAAATACGCATGCAGGAGGTTCCGGCAAAGCAACTATTGCTTCGGGAACCACAATGGATAACCAATTGTTGTTTGATTTATTTACTAATGTAATTAAGGCTACCGATATTCTGTCAGAAGATGTGACTTTTGCTAAAAAAGTACAGGAAGCGCTGGCTAAAATGCCTCCGATGAAAATCGGACAACACAATCAATTACAGGAATGGCAGGACGATTGGGACAATCCTAAAGACAATCACCGCCATGTATCCCATTTGTACGGTTTGTTTCCAAGTAATCAAATATCAGCATTTAGAACACCGGAACTTTTTGAAGCGGCTAAACAATCCTTGATTTACAGAACAGACGAATCTACAGGATGGTCGATGGGATGGAAAGTAAATTTATGGGCTCGTTTATTAGACGGAAATCATGCTTATAAATTAATTCAGGATCAGTTGCATTTAGTTACCGCTGAACAACGAAAAGGAGGGGGGACCTATCCAAATATGCTGGATGCACACCAACCATTCCAAATAGATGGTAACTTTGGTTGCGCCGCGGGAATTGCCGAAATGCTGATGCAAAGTCAGGAAGGTGCTATTCAATTATTACCGGCATTGCCAACAGTTTGGAAAAATGGTTCTATAAAAGGAATAGTAGCCAGAGGCGGTTACGTACTGGATATCGAATGGAAAAATAATAAGGTTTCGATGTTGAAAATCAAGGCCAAATTAGATGGAAATTGCAGACTGAGATTAGAAAATAATTTAAAAGCAAGCGGATTTGCAATGAAAAAAGCCAAAGGACAAAATCCAAATCCATTGTTCCAGACAGCGAATGTGAAGAAGCCAATTATTTCAGATAAAGCAAAATTACCAAAAGTAAAATTGCCAAAGTATCAGGAATATGATGTAGAGATGAAAGCGGGTCAAACCTATACTTTTTACGGGAATTAATAAGGTCATTGCGATCTCATAACGTGAGCGCAATGACAAACAAACTGAAAAAATAAATAATTAAAATGTTGACAAATTTTAAATACAAAATAATCGCTTTTACAGTTTTGATCGCTTCATTAAGCGGCTGTAAATCCACTTCGGGACATTTTTCAAAAGGAGCTGTGTTGAAAGCCGATAACTTCAAACATTATGTTGATTATTTCAACACCATGGAAGACGAAAACCTGAAGTTTGCCATTCCAAATGATAGTGCCTGGACATGGATGGAAAAGAATATTCCGTTGTTTGAATGTCCACAGCAAAATTTTGAAGAAATCTATTATTTCCGTTGGTGGACAGCCCGCAAACACATCAAAAATACGCCTCAGGGTTATGCAATCACTGAGTTTTTGGTAGATCGTTCCTATGCCGATAAATACAATATGATTGCCTGTGCTCTAGGGCATCATATTAACGAATTCAGATGGGTTCATGACCCAAAATACATTGAGCAGGATGTGCATTTATGGTACAGAGGCAATGAGGGAAAACCTATGAACAAGTTGTATAAGTTTAGTAGCTGGACTGCCGATGCTTTGTACAATCGTTATTTGGTAAACAACGATAAAAAATTCTTATTGGATATGATGCCGGATCTGGTTACGGATTATGCCGTTTGGGAAAAAGACCGTCAGCGCAAAGATGGTTTGTTCTGGCAGCATGATGTAAAAGACGGAATGGAAGAATCCCTGAGTGGCGGACGAAAAGTGCAAAATGCAAGACCAACCATTAACAGTTATATGTATGGTAATGCGATGGCGATTGCAAAAATGGCCGGAATGAAAGGCGATAAGGAAACGGAAGCAAAATTTAAAGCTAAAGCCGATGTGTTGCAACAATTGGTAGAAACCAAATTATGGAATCCGAAAAGCGAGTTCTTTGAAACCTTTACCGAGAAAGATACCTTGGCACAAGTAAGAGAAGCCATTGGTTTTATTCCGTGGTATTTTAATTTGCCGCAAAAGAATAAAGGTTTTGAAAAGGCCTGGGAACAATTAAAGGATGAAAAAGGATTTTCGGCTCCTTTTGGTTTAACCACTGCCGAGAGAAGAAGTCCGCGTTTTAGAACACATGGAACCGGAACTTGTGAGTGGGATGGTGCTATCTGGCCATTTGCTACTTCGCAAACCTTAACCGCTATGGCTAATTTGCTAAATGATTATGAGCAAAAAGTAGTAGATGCAAATGATTATTTCAAACAAATGAATTTGTATGTGGAATCACAATATTATCGTGGGCGACCATATATTGGCGAATATCTGGACGAAACAACGGGGTATTGGTTAATGGGCGACAGAGAACGCAGCCGTTATTACAATCACTCTACTTTTAATGATTTGATGATTACGGGATTAGTTGGTTTACGTCCGAGAGCTGATGAGAAAATTGAAGTGAATCCGTTGATTCCACAGGAAAAATGGGATTGGTTTTGTCTGGATAATGTGTTGTATCACGGCAATATCATCACCATCCTTTGGGATAAAACAGGAGAAAAATATGGTAAAGGGAAAGGGTTTAGGATTTTTAAGAATGGGAAGGAAATTGGGGTTTCTGAGAGATTAGAAAAATTAGTTGCGGAGTAATAGAATTTACGTTCGCTTTGTCATCCCGACGAAGGAGGGATCTCAGTAAGCTGAATCGACAAAGATTGAACTACCTTACGGAGTTTCTTGTGGAGATTCCTCCTTCGTCGGAATGACAAAAATGGGAATAAAAATAAAACTTATGAAAAAAATACTTCTACATACATTTATTCTAATTGCATTATTCTGTTTTTCTTTGGCAAAAGCCCAAAATAAAATCAGCGTGACCCATCTGCAATGCGAAATGCTAAACAATCCGGAAGGAATTGATGTAGTGCAACCTCGTTTGAGCTGGCAGATAAAGTCGGATGTGAATGATGTGAAACAAACGGCCTATCAAATTATGGTCGCTTCGACTTTGGAAAATCTGAATGCGAACAAAGCCGATTTATGGGATAGCGGAAAAGTAAGTAGCAACGAATCTGTCAATATTGTTTACAAAGGCAAAAAGCTGGGCGACCGACAAAATGCATTTTGGAAAGTAATTGTTTGGACAAATAAAGGCGAAATTAAATCGGATGAAACGGCACATTTCAGCATCGGGATTTTGACCTATGCCGATTGGAAGTCTACACGTTGGATTGGCTATGAAAGATTATCAAAAGACGATAGTGTTTCTCAGTATTCCAGACTTTCAGCCCGTTATTTGCGAAAAGCAATTGATTTGAAAAAACCAATCAAAAATGCCAAGGTTTACATCATGGGTATGGGCTTGTATGAGCTGTACATCAACGGAAATAAAATTGGCGATCAGGTATTGGCTCCCGTTCCAACAGATTATACAAAAAACGTAAAATTTAATGTTTTTGATGTGACTGCGCAATTGAAAGAAGGCAAAAATATGTTGGGTACTATTTTAGGAAACGGACGCTATTTTGCGATGCGTCAGGATTACAAACCCTATAAAATAAAATCTTTTGGTTTTCCAAAAATGGCTTTGCAATTGTTTGTGGAATATACCGACGGAAGTAATGAGGTAATCAGAACCGATGAAACCTGGAAATTAACTACCGACGGACCAATTTTGGCTAACAACGAATACGACGGTGAAGAATACGATGCCCGTAAGGAAATGAAAGGGTGGAACACAACTAATTTTGATGATTCTACTTGGATAAATGCCAGATATGTGCAGGAACCGGGCGGTTTTTATGAAGCGCAGATGACACCGAATATGAAAATAATGGCTGAGGTAAAACCCATTTCTATCAAAGCGACTCCAAGAGGAACTTACATTTTAGACATGGGTCAGAATATGGTAGGCTGGTTGCAATTGAAAGTAAAAGGAAAATCTGGTGACCAAATCACACTGAAATTCGCCGAATCCTTACAGGAGGATGGGTCGCTGTACATTGCCAATTTGCGTGATGCGAAAACTACCGATGTTTATACACTAAAAGGCGGAGGAGAAGAAATCTGGGAACCACGATTTGTATTTCACGGTTTCCGTTTTGTAGAAATTTCCGGTTTTCCGAACAAGCCAACATTGGATAATTTCATTGGAAAAGTGGTATATGACGACATTAAAACAACAGGAACTTTCGAATCTTCGGATGCAACGATGAACCAGATTTTTAAAAACGCCTGGTGGGGAATCAGCGGAAATTACAAAGGAATGCCAATCGACTGTCCGCAAAGAAACGAGCGCCAACCTTGGTTGGGTGACAGAACAACAGGAGCTTATGGTGAAAGTTTTTTATTCGATAATCAGACTTTGTATGCCAAATGGCTCGACGATATCAAATATTCCCAAACTCAGGACGGTGGATTGCCAGATGTGGCGCCGGCATTCTGGCGTTATTATGGTGATAATGTAACCTGGCCCGGAACTTACATTACAGTTGCGGATATGTTGTATCAGCAATTTGCAGATGTTGAAGTAATTAAAAAACAATATCCGTCGATGAAAAAGTGGATGACGTATATGGAAGAAAATTATCTGAAAAACGATTTGATGAACAAAGATAAATATGGAGATTGGTGTGTTCCACCGGAATCTTTAGAGTTGATTCGTTCTAAAGATCCTGCCCGTTTAACCGATGGACAATTGTTATCCAGTGCTTTTTATTGTCAGCTTTTGGGTATAATGCAAAAGTTTGCTAAAATAGCGAATGCAGAATCCGATATTGCTCATTATGAGGATTTGGCAACAAGAATTAAAAAAGCATTCAATGCTAAATATTTGAATACAGCTACCAACAGCTATGCTAATAATACCGTAACCGCTAATGTTCTGCCTTTGGCTTTCGGGATGGTTCCTGAAAACCTAAAAGAGAAGGTTTTTCAAAATATGGTTCACGAAGTGGAAGTGACTAAAAACGGTCATATCAGCACGGGAGTTATTGGAACACAGTTTTTAATGCGAACGCTAACCAATTTTGGAAGAGGTGATCTGGCTTATAAATTAGCTTCCAATAAAACCTATCCAAGCTGGGGTTATATGGTCGAAAACGGTGCCACAACCATTTGGGAATTATGGAATGGAAACACAGCTGACCCCACGATGAATTCTCAAAATCACGTGATGCTTTTAGGTGATTTAATGATTTGGTACTACGAAAATATGGCGGGAATCAAGAGCAATCCTGAAAATCCGGGCTTCAAGGAAATTATCATGAAACCCGATTTTAATGCCGGACTCACTTTTGTAAATGCTTCTTACGAATCTATTCATGGATTGATTAAAAGCCATTGGAAAAAAAATAAAAATGGTTTGGAATGGAACATTACAATTCCGGCAAATACTTCGGCTGTGGTTTATTTACCAACAACTGATTCGAAAAAAATTACTGTAAATAAAGCAAAATTAGAAAAAATAGGAATTAAATATAAAACTGAAGGTAATCAACAAATTGTAAGCTTGCCATCAGGGGTTTATACCATAAACTTAAAATAAATTACAATAACAAATAAAAATAAAATGAGAGGATTAAAAATAGCAGTCATGCTTATTGGAGTGATAACATTAGGAAGTTGTAGTTCTGCTTTAAAAAATAAAACCTGGAAAGAAGGCATTTTAGTAGATCAATTTATCTATGATAAAGCACCTTATCCTTCTTGTCATTCGGTAACTATTGTAGAGGCAACTAATGGTGATCTAGTGTCAGCTTGGTTTGGAGGAACACGTGAAAGAAATCCTGATGTCTGTATTTATGTAAGTGTGAAAAAGAAAGGCAGCGACAAATGGGGTGAAGGAATTCAGGTGGCAGACGGAATAATGAAAGACGGACCAAGATTACCAACATGGAATCCGGTTCTGTATCAAATTCCCGGAGGCGATTTGATGTTGTTCTACAAAATTGGTCCAAAACCTTCAGAGTGGTGGGGAATGCTAAGAAGATCTACTGACGGAGGAAAAACCTGGTCAGAAGCAGAGAAATTGCCTGACGGATTCTTAGGACCTATCAAGAATAAACCTGTTTTACTAAGTAACGGAAATTTATTATTACCATCCAGCACCGAAGGAAATGGATGGCATTTGCGTATGGAATCAACTCCTGATTTTGGAAAAACCTGGGTGATGGGCGATACTATTTCGAGAGGAAAAAACCAAGTTAATGCAATTCAGCCAAGTATTCTTTTTCATAAAGACGGAAGTCTTCAGGCTATTGGTAGGACAAAAAACAGGGCGTTGTTTAGTACTTTTTCTAAAGACAATGGAAAAACTTGGTCGGATTTGGAGTTGCTAGATATGCCAAACAACAATTCAGGAACCGATGCGGTAACACTTAAAGACGGAAGGCATTTATTGGTGTATAACCATGTTTTACCTCCGGGAACAGAAGCCAAAGGACCAAGAACACCGCTAAATGTTTCGATTTCAAAAGACGGAATCCACTGGAATGCCGCTTTGGTTTTAGAAGATTCAAATATTAGTCAGTATTCGTATCCATCAGTAATACAAAGTAAAGATGGTATGGTACATATCGTTTACACCTGGAGAAGACAGAAATTGAAATATGTAAAAATTGATCCTTCAAAATTAGTGACTCTTCCTATCAAAAAAGGAATTTGGCCTGGTGAAAAAGGAAAAGTAGTTACTGCTGTTAAGGCAGAAGAAGAATAAGAATTTAAAATGAACCATTAAGAAATTAAGGAAGTTAAGCAGAAAACTTAATTAGTTTAATTTCTTAATGGTAAAAAAGAAATTATGAGTAAAGTGAATTTTAATAAAAACTTCATTGTTGTGATGTTGCTGCTAATTGCAGGAACATCTAATAATTTGGTTTTTGGACAAGTAAAAAACAAGCAAAAATACAAGGTCGCAGTATGCGATTGGATGATTTTAAAAAGACAAAAATTAGGTTCGTTCGAATTGGCCAGCCAAATAAAAGCCGACGGAATCGAATTAGACATGGGCGGTTTAGGAAACCGGGAAACTTTTGACAGTAAACTTGCTGATCCTGTTGAAGTAAAGAAATTTAAGGACAAGTCCAAAGAATTCAATGTTGGTATCTCTTCAATTGCGATGTCCGGATTTTACGGGCAATCTTTTGCAAAGCGTGAAACCGTAAAACTAATGGTTCAGGATTGTATTGATGCTATGAAAACCATGAATGTAAAAGTGGCTTATTTGCCGTTGGGTAATCAATGTGATTTGAAAAAATTTCCGGAATTGCGTCCTGTAATTATCGAAAGATTGCGTTGGGCAGGAAAACAAGTTGCCAAAGTAGGCGGGGTAATTGCTGTTGAAACAACCTTGGACGCCACAGCCGAAAAAGCCTTTTTAAAAGAGGTAAACTGTAAACAAATTAAGAGTTCGTTCAACTTTTCAAATGCTATAGAAAACGGAAAAGACATTGCGTCTGAATTACAAATTTTAGGCAAAAAGAATATTGCTCAAATTCACGCTTCCAATACAGATGGGTTTTGGTTAGAAAAAGATCCGGCTATTAATATGCCAAAAATCAAAAGCACTTTGGATAAAATGAATTGGAAAGGCTGGTTGATTGTGGAGCGCTCTCGTGACACCACTGATGTGTACAATGTAAAGAGGAATTATGGTGCAAATGTGGCCTATTTGAAGAAAATTTTTCAAAATTAGTTTAATCGGTTTTACTTTTTAAAATAAATTAAAAAACAAATTAGAATGAGGATAATACAAATTGCTTTGATCTTGGTAGGAATACTACTTTTAGGAAGTTGTAAACCAACTTTTGATACTAAAATAGCATTACAAGATAAGACCTGGAAAGAAGGGATTGTTAAAGATGAATTTATATTTGAGACAGCTCCTTATCCATCTTGTCATGCGGCAACCATTGTAGAAACAACCAATAAAGAACTTGTAGCTTCATGGTTTGGTGGTACCAATGAAAAAGACCCGGATGTTGGTATTTGGGTAAGCAAACTTAAAAATGGAAAATGGACAGAAGGTGTAGAAGTTGCCAATGGAGTAATCAACGATACCTTGCGTTATGCCACTTGGAATCCTGTATTATACCAAATTCCAAATGGTGATTTGATGCTTTTTTATAAAATAGGTCCAAGTCCTACAGAGTGGTGGGGAATGATTATTCGTTCATCAGATGGTGGTGAAACTTGGTCAAAACCAGAAAAAATGCCTAAAGATTTTTTAGGGCCCATCAAAAACAAACCGGTATTGTTAGCAAATGGAACACTTTTATCACCGTCAAGCGTTGAAGGAGAGGGCTGGTATTTGCGAATGGAATCGACTCCAGATTTTGGAAAAAATTGGATTATGGGAGATACGATATCTCGAGGGAAAGACACAATAAATGCCATTCAGCCTAGTATTTTATTCCATAAAGGGAAAAAGATACAAGCCATCGGAAGAACAAGAAACAGACATTTATTTAGTACTTTTTCTTCAGATAACGGTAATACTTGGTCGGATATTTCACTGTTGAATATGCCTAATAATAGCTCAGGAACCGATGCAGTAACCATGAAAAATGGACAGCATGTTTTAATTTACAATCATGTTTGGCCCAATGAAGATCAAATAAAAGGAATCAGAACTCCATTGAATATTGCTGTATCAAAAGATGGAATCAATTGGGATGCTTCATTGGTATTAGAGGATTCAGGAATCGGGCAATATTCCTATCCGGCAATCATTCAAAGCTCAGATGGGATGTTACATTGTGTTTATACATGGAGAAGGCAACGTATCAAATATGTAAAAATTGATCCTTCAAAATTAGTATCTTTTCCTATTGTAGATGGAGTTTGGCCTGGTCCGACTAAAGAAAGATATAAGGTTGCGGTTTGTGACTGGATGATATTAAAAAGACAAAAATTGGGTGCATTTGAATTGGCGAAAACAATTGGTTCAGATGGCATCGAATTGGATATGGGTGGTTTGGGTAATCGAGAAACTTTTGATAGTAAATTGGGAGATCCGGTTGAGAGACAAAAGTTTTTAGACAAATCAAAAGAGACTGGAGTAGAAATAAGTTCGATTGCGATGTCTGGTTTTTATGGACAATCTTTTGCAGAAAGAGAATCCGTAGAGAAAATGGTAAATGATTGCATCGAAACTATGAAAAATATGAATGTTCAGGTCGCTTATTTGCCTTTGGGTACGAAAGGAGATTTAGTAAAACATCCGGAATTAAGAGCAAAAATTGTAGAACGTCTTCGATGGGCTGGAGAACAAGTAAATAAAGTGGATGGTGTTATTGCTGTAGAAACTTCTTTGGATGCTGCGGGAGATAAAAAATTATTAGAAGAAATTGGAAATAGAAATATTAAAATTTCATTCAATTTTGCCAATGCAATTGATAACGGAAGAGACATTTCTAAAGAATTAAAAACTTTGGGAAGAGACAATATTGCTCAAATTCATGCTTCGACTACAGATGGAGTTTGGCTGGAAAATAATAAAGCTGTTGATCTTCCTAAAATAAAGAAAACACTTGACGACATGCAATGGCATGGGTGGTTAATTATAGAGCGATCCAGAGATATCAATCAAGTCCATGATGTGAAAGCTAATTATGGAGCTAATGCCGCTTATTTGAAGAAAATTTTTCAGAATTAAAAAAATGGTTCCTCATTTTTGTTATCCTGAGGAACGAGGGATCTTCACAAAGTGAGTTAAGTATTGTGGATTCAGTATCTGGAGATTTCTCCTTCGTTGAAATGACAAACTAGACAGGATGAGATTTCTAAAACAAAATTATAATAGAAATGAAATATATAAGTTTACTTTTTTTCAGTTTTTACGTCTCTTTTGCGACAGCGCAACAGCTTACCATTGTAAGTGATGTTCAGTCGCCACGAGCGCAATTTGGAGCCGAAAAAATATCAGAAGCAGCAAAAACAAAAGGATATAAAGTGATTTTTGCTGATAAAGTACCAAAAAAATCAAAAGATAAAGTAATTGTCATTGGCGAAAAAGGAACTGATTTTTGGAAAAAAAATACGGCCAAATTTACTTTGGACGAAAGTCAGTTAACTAAAAAGGAAGGCTTCCAAATCAGTACGCAAAAAAGCATCATTTTTATTGAAGGCTTTGATGCTTCTGGAGCTTTATATGGTGCTTTAGAACTAGCCGATGTTATTAAAAAAGAAAACAAATTACCAGCCGAAATCAGTAAAAACGACAGTCCGGAAATGGTCTTGAGAGGAACTTGTATCGGAATGCAAAAAACAACTTATCTGGAAGGTCGTGGCGTTTATGAATATCCTTATACGCCGGAATCTTTTCCATGGTTTTATGATAAAGCGCTTTGGATCAAATATCTGGATATGATGGTTGAAAACCGCATGAATTCCCTGTATTTGTGGAACGGACATCCGTTTGCCTCATTGGTAAAACTAAAGGAGTATCCGTTTGCTGTCGAAGTAAGTGATGAAACATTTAAGAAAAACGAAGAAGTTTTTCAATTCTTAACCGAAGAAGCTAATAAAAGAGGAATCTGGGTCATTCAGATGTTTTATAATATCATTCTTTCGAAGCCTTTTGCCGATCATTACAACTTAAAAACTCAGGAAAGAGAGCGCGTTATCACTCCGTTAATTGCCGATTATACCCAAAAATCAATTACTGCCTTTATCGAAAAATATCCGAATGTTGGTTTGTTGGTTTGCTTGGGTGAAGCGATGAATACGGTTGAAGATGATGTAAATTGGTTTACTAAAACCATTCTTCCCGGTGTTCAGGACGGTTTGAAAGCTTTAGGAAAAACGGAAGAACCACCCATTATTTTGCGTTCACACGATACCGATGCTCCAGCGGTAATGGCGAAAGCTTTGCCTTTATATAAAAATTTATATACCATGAGTAAGTACACCGGAGAATCTTTGACCACATATACACCAGGGGGACCTTGGGGAGAAACGCACAAACAGTTGAGTTCTTTGGGTTCAATTCATATTGAAAATGTACATATTTTGGCCAATCTGGAGCCTTTTAGATATGGTTCTCCTGATTTTATCCAGAAAACTGTAAAAGCAATGCATACTATTCATGGAGCAAATGCGTTGCATTTGTATCCGCAAGCGTCATATTGGGACTGGCCGTATACTGCCGATAAAACCAAAACCGGGGAACGATTATTAGAAATGGACCGCGACTGGATTTGGTATCAAGCATGGGCAAGATATGCGTGGGACAGTAAAAGAGACCGAACTCAGGAAATTAGTTATTGGGATGCCCAATTAGCTACAAAATACGGTACAGATGTTGAAAGTGCAAAAAATATTCTGGAAGCTTATGAGCAAATAGGTGAAATTGCTCCTAAAACACTTCGAAAATTCGGAATTACCGAAGGAAATCGTCAAACGTTGTTGTTAGGAATGTTCGAAAGCCAATTGGTCAATCCAGCCAAATGGCGCGTGTATCCGGGATTTCACGAATCTTGCGGACCTCCGGGCGAGTTGCTTCAGGAGTATGCCAGAAAAGAATGGAACCATGAAGCCCATTCCGGAGAAATTCCTACGCAGCTGATTAGCGAAATTGTGCAACACGGAAAAATTGCCGTAGCAGCGATTGATAAAGCCGCTCCAAAGGTGACTAAAGACAAGGAAGAATTCAATCGTTTAAAGAATGATGTGTACTGTTATAATGCTTTTGCCAATTGTTTTTCCGAAAAAGTAAAAGCAGCCATGTTGGTTTTACGTTTCAGTTATTCGAATGATATTGCCGATTTAGATCAGGCCGTACCACATTTAGAAAGAGCATTGACGTATTATGAGGAATTGGTAAAGCTGACTAAAGATACCTATTGGTATGCCAATAGTATGCAGACTGCGCAACGTCGAATTCCAATAGGTGGTGATGATGGGAACAACAAAACCTGGGAGGAATTGTTACCGCATTACGAACGTGAACTGGCTAATTTTAAACGAAATTTAGTATTGTTAAAAGAAGCTAAAGATGGAAAAATCAAACCAAAAGCAATTACACCTTGGAAAACAGCCCAAGTGACAATGCTCAGTCCACAGGCAGTCTCTTATGCGGTGAAAGAAGGAACTAAAGTCTATGGAACGGATATTTCTGAATTGATAAAAGTCGCTCCTGAACTAAAAAATTTAAAAGGAATTTCATTGATAGAAGACCAGCAGAATACCGAAGGAACTACGCTGAAATTTAAAAATGATAAAGCAGTGAAATTAGTGGTAGGCTATTTTAACTCAGATCAGAAAAGATTTTTATTTCCTCCAAGTCTCGAAACTAATGCAGCAGGAAATGAAAGAGGTGAAGCCGAAGTAATCTTGGCGAATGCGATGAATTTAAAAGATTTGCCAAGAATTAATATTCATACTTATACTTTTAAAGCAGGAGAAAATGAACTTAATCTGGGTAAAGGAAGAGTATTGATTTTAGGTTTTATTGATGCCAATCAAAAGATTGAAACCCGTGATGTAGGTTTCATTGGGGCAGATGAAAAAGAAGCTGTAGACTGGTTATTTTATTAATTATGAAAAAAGAAACAAAGACTATATTATTTTTGATATTTATTGTTTTTGCTTTTTGCAAAAGTGATCAAATTCTGGCGCAAACACGTGAAGAAATTTCGCTGAATGCCGATTGGAAAACAACTATGGTTGATTCCAATTCAGGTTCAGATCAGGATTTTGTACATCATTCGGATACGGACTGGAAAGCGGTAGATGTTCCGCATAACTGGGATCAGTATTATGGCTTTCGCCAAATGACACACGGCAATTTGCATGGAACAGCCTGGTATTCAAAAAAAATAAAAATTGGAAAACAGCAAAAAGCCAAAAGATATTTCCTGTTTTTTGAAGGAGTAAACAGTTATGCTACCGTTTGGGTAAATGGAACAGAAGTAGGTCAGCACAAAGGGGGTCGTACCACTTTTACTCTGGACATAACGGATGTTGTAAAGTTTGATGCTGAAAATAAAATCGTTGTCAAAGCGGCTCATCCTGCTTTCATTGCCGATTTGCCCTGGGTTTGTGGCGGATGTTCCGGTGAATGGGGATTTTCAGAAGGTTCACAGCCTATGGGGATTTTCAGACCGGTAACTTTAGTGATTACTAATGATGTTCGAATTGAACCTTTTGGTGTTCATATCTGGAATGATCAATCGACTTCAAAAGAACAAGCTATTTTACACACCACAACCGAGCTACAAAATTACAGCGTATCCAATAGAAATGTTATGGTCACTAGTGTACTTTTGGATGAAAAAGGTAAAAAGGTAGCTTCGGTTACCAGTACTGTTTCACTTTCTAATGAAACGAAGGAAATTCAGCAAACATTACCTAAAATTAAAAAACCAAAATTGTGGTCGCCTGACAATCCGTATTTATATACACTTTCGACTACTATTTCAGAAAATAATAAAGTTTTAGATAAAATTACAACAGTTTACGGAATCCGTTGGGTTTCCTGGCCAGTAGACAGACCGGGAGAAGATAACCGATTTTTTATTAATGATAAGCCTGTTTTTATCAATGGAACCTGTGAATATGAACATCAGATAGGTCAGAGTCATTCTTTTTCGGATAAACAGATAAAAGCCAGAATTGAACAGATAAAAGCGGCAGGATTCAATTCATTTAGAGAAGCACATCAGCCTCATAATTTGAAATATCAGGAATTGCTGGATGAAAGCGGAATCTTATTCTGGAGCCAGTTTTCGGCTCATATATGGTACGATACGCCGGAGTTTAAAGAGAATTTCAAAACCTTATTGCGCGAATGGATTAAAGAACGTCGTAATAATCCATCAGTAGTATTGTGGGGATTGCAGAACGAAAGTACGATTCCGAAAGAATTTGCCGAAGAATGTACAGCGATTATTCGTGAAATGGATCCAACAGCATCCTCGCAACGAAAAGTAACAACTTGCAACGGTGGCGAAGGAACGGATTGGAATGTAGTACAAAACTGGTCCGGAACTTATGGTGGTGATCCGTTTAATTATGATGTCGAAATGACGTCTCAGTTATTAAACGGAGAATATGGTGCCTGGCGTTCCATAGATTTACATACTTTTGGCGAATTTGACCAAAAAGGGCTTTTGAGTGAAAACCGATTTTCGCAGTTAATGGAGATTAAAGTGCGTGAAGCGGAGTCTGTAAAAGATAAAATTGCGGGACAATACAACTGGTTATTTGCATCACATGAAAATCCGGGAAGGGAACAAAACGGAGAAGGATTCAGAGCTGTCGATCAGGTGGGACCGGTAAATTACAAAGGATTGTTCAGTATTTGGGGTGAGCCGCTAGATGCGTATTATATGTACCGCGCTAATTATGTTTCCAATAAAACCAACCCGATGGTGTATATTGTTTCACACACCTGGCCCAACCGCTGGGAATCTGCCGGGATTAAAAACGGGATTGATGTATATTCTAATTGTGATGAGGTAGAATTGTTTAATGATGTCAATAATCAGTCTTTAGGGAGATTAAAAAATCCGGGAAGAGGACAGCATTTTCAATGGAATAAAGTCAATATTCAGTATAATGTCCTGTACGCTGTGGGTTATGTAAATGGCAAAAAAGTAGCTCAGGATTATATTGTGCTGCATAATTTGCCTGAAGCACCCAACTTAAAATCATTAAGTTCCAAAGAAGAAATTGTTTCGACAAAAGCGAATTATAATTACATCTATCGTGTCAATTGTGGAGGTCCTGATTATAAAGATGCAGACGGAAACCAATGGTTAGCTGATGTTCATAAAACGGAAGCGAACACCTGGGGTTCTTTGTCCTGGACAGATGATTTTAAAAATATACCCGCTTATTTTGCGAGTCAGCGTGCTACTTTTGACCTTGTTGACGGAACTCAGAATGATGCCTTATTCCAAAATTTCCGTTATGGAATGGATAAGTTAAAATATGAATTTCCTGTTGCCGATGGGGAATATGAAGTCGAATTGTATTTTTCTGAGCCTTGGTACGGAACCGGTGGAGGATTAGATTGCAAAGACTGGCGTATTTTTGATGTGGCAATCAATAATCAGGTGGTTTTAAAGGATTTTGATATTTGGAACGAAGTTGGTTTTGCGAAAGCGGTAAAGAAAACTTTTGTAGCAGAAAGCAAAAATGGAAAATTAGTAATTGATTTTCCAAAAGTAACTTCCGGAGAAGGAATTATTTCCGCTATTGCGATTGCGTCGAAAGATCAATCGGTAAAAGCAGCTGCTCCTTCACCAAAGAATATCTTAGATGTTGTTGCAAATACATCAGTTGAAGTTGGTTCCTGGTTACAGCTGAATTCAAAACAATATTTAAATTCAGATGTGACGTTTACACAATTACCGTCTAATTTGTACACTTCCGATTATGTTTATTTTGCAGATGAAAATAACATAACAGGTTCTTTTATTTCGAAAGAAAATGCAACAGTTTCGGTTTTGATTGATTCGAATCTAAAAACAGCGTTACCATGGCTTTCAGATTATAAAAAATCAGAAGCAACAGCTACAAACAATAAAGGAGTTGTTTTTAGTATTTTTGAAAAAGAAGTAAAAAAAGACGAAAAGGTGTTTTTTGGCAACAAAGGTGATGGAACTCCTGCTTTTACGATTGTAGTAGTGCCAAGTTCTGATTTAGGAAAAGTAAAAGACGACCGGCCTTCACTAAAACTGGAAGCTGAAACTGCTAAAATAAAAGGAGGCGGAACTGTGAAAGGAAATTTCAAATCAGCTGATTATATTGAATTTGCTAAAAATACACCAAACAGTATTGAATTTGAAGTCAATCCCGGTGTTGCGAACATCTATCTGATGCGTTTCAGATACATGAATCTAAATCAGGAACCGATAAAAGTGAAATTGATTATCGAAGATGCTTATGGAATTTTGTTACGAAATGACGAAATTGAATTCCCGGCACCAACAGAGAAATGGAAGATTTTAAATACCACTTCGGGAGGTTATATTAATGCCGGAAAATACAAAATAAGAATTGAATCGGATAATATGAAAGGATTGCGTCTGGAGTCTTTAGAGTTTCAATAGAAAGAAAATAGAAAATAGAGAAAAGAGGCAAGAATAAAGATTTTTGGATGTCAGATAAGCTTAAAAAAAATCTGCTCAAATCTGTTGAATCTGCGTGATAAAATTTAAATTCCTTGTAGGGAAAAAAAATAATACAATGGTAAAAGAATATAAAAGTGTTTTACAAAAAGGAGGAATAGCAATAGCAATGGTGTTATTGGTGGCTTGTGCCTCAACAAAAAAAGACAGTAGAATAATTGCCGATTTTAATCCGGATTGGAATTTTAAATTAGGCGATCATCCATCGGCAATTCAGGCTGATTTTGATTCAAATGATTGGCGAACATTAGATTTGCCACACGATTGGAGTATCGAAGGTACTTTTAGCGCAGATTATCCAACAAAACCCAAACAAGGCGCATTACCTGCGGGAATAGGTTGGTATAGAAAGTCATTTACTTTACCGGAATCTGCCAAAAATAAAAGCATTGCTATCGAATTTGGCGGGGTATTCTGCAACAGCGAAGTCTGGATTAATGGTCATTATTTAGGAAAACGTCCGTTTGGGTATATTTCGTTTTCTTATGATTTGACTCCTTATCTGAAATTTGGTAACCAAAAAAATTACATTGCTGTAAAAGTGGATAATGATGCTCAGCCGAGTTCCAGATGGTACACCGGTTCCGGGATTTACCGAAATGTACGTTTAGTAACTACCGATAAAGTGCATGTGGCACATTGGGGAACTTATGTCACTACACCTGAAGTTTCAAAGGAAAAAGCTACGGTAGATTATCAGGTTAATATTCAGAACGATGCTGCTATGCAAAAGCAGCTTAAAGTGGTAACAGCTATTCTGGATGCTGATAATAATGTGGTGACCAAATTAGAATCTACTGAAACTATTGCTGCAAATGCTGTTTTGGAAAAAGGACAAAAATTTGAAGTGAAAAATCCAAAATTGTGGGATACTAAAAATCCTAATTTGTACAAGGTAGTAACTAAAATCTACGAAAAAACGACTTTGATAGACGAATATGAAACGCCTCTTGGATTTAGATTTTTTGCCTTTGATGCCGAAAAAGGTTTCTCTTTAAACGGTATTCCAATGAAAATTTACGGCGTTTGTCTGCATCATGATAATGGGGCTTTAGGAGCGGTAGCTAATTATCATGCTATCAAAAGAAAGCTGACTATCATGAAAGAAATGGGCGTGAATGCTATCAGAATGGCTCATAACCCACCTTCGTTAGAAATGCTTCAGCTGTGCGACGAAATGGGGTTTATCGTGCAAGATGAGGTTTTTGATGTTTGGAAACTTAAAAAAGTAAGCCACGATTACAACAAATATTGGGACGAATGGCACAAACGTGATTTGGAAGATTTTATTAAAAGAGACCGTAACCATCCATCGGTGATGATGTGGAGTATTGGGAACGAAATCCGGGAACAATTTGATAGTACGGGAGTTTCGATTACTAAAGAACTGGCACAAATTGTGAAATCCTTAGACAAAACCAGACCCGTAACTTCGGCGCTGACAGAGAATGTTCCAGAGAAGAATTTTATCTATCAATCGGGTGCGTTAGACCTTTTAGGATTTAACTACAAACATGCTGATTACGGAACTTTCCCCGAACGTTTTAAAGGACAAAAAATCATAGCTTCTGAGAGTGTTTCGGCATTAGAAACTCGTGGTCATTATGATATGCCAACAGACACCATCAGAATGTGGCCCGTAAAATACAATGCGCCTTTTGATGGAAATGATGATTGGACCGTAACTGCGTTTGATAATATTGCTTCTTTCTGGGGAACTACGCATGAGGAAAACTGGAAAGCAGCTAAGAAATATGATTTTATAGCAGGAACTTTTGTTTGGACCGGTTTCGATTATATTGGAGAACCTGATCCGTATCCGTATCCTGCCCGTAGTTCGTATTTTGGAATTGTAGATTTGGCTGGTTTGCCTAAAGATGTGTATTATATGTACCAAAGCGAATGGAGTGATAAAACAGTCTTGCATTTGTTGCCACACTGGAACTGGAAAACAGGTCAAGTGATAGATGTTTGGGCGTATTACAACAATGCCGATGAAGTGGAATTATTCCTAAACGGAAAATCTTTAGGTTCGAAAACCAAACAAGGAGATGAATTGCATATTGCCTGGAAAGTGCCTTTTGAAGCAGGAACTTTGAAAGCCGTTTCCAGAAAAGCAGGCAAAGTGGTGAAAGAAACTGAAATTCATACTGCTGGCGAAGCCACTAAAATTGATTTAAAATCGGATAAAACGAGTATTAAAAACGACGGATATGATTTGGCTTACGTGACGGTTTCTTTGCAGGACAAAGACGGAAATCCACTTCCAAAAGCTGATAATCTAATTAACTTTAAAGTTTCGGGAGGTGCTACAATTGTTGGTGTTGATAATGGTTACCAAGCCAGTTTAGAACCTTTTAAAGCCGATTATCGCAAATTGTACAACGGAAAATGCGTAGTAATTTTGCAATCAAATAAAAAGGCCGAAAATATAACTTTGGAAGCCACAACAGCAGGAAATATTACGGCTGCTACTGTGAATATTAAAGTGGAATAATTTTTTCGATATTTTTAGTTTAAAAAGCACGGATTTCGATTCGTGCTTTTTTTGTTAAACTCATAGATTTGTCATTCCTGTGAATGTTAGTTTTTTTGATATACAGTTGTTTTTTTATCCCCAGTTTTTGAAATGATTCCATTGTCTACCGCTTTTTTTAAATCTCTACTAGCTGTTGCTGATGATAGATCTTTGAAGAAATTTAAATAATCCTTTCTTGTAAAAATAGATGTGAAATTTTCAATGAAAACTTGAATTCTTTCTTCATCAGAAAGTTTTTTTGTTGAATTATCTAAAAGCTCATTTAAAGATTCATCTATAATACCTAGCATATATTCAATAAATTTAGTTGATTTTCCTTCCTTGTCGGAAACGGATAATGAATTGTAATAAGCTTCTTGGTTTTTTGCTATTAATGTTTCGAAAGGCAAAAATTCAAAAACAGAATATTCTTCTTTCAAAATTAGAGTTTGCCACAATCTTCCCATTCTTCCGTTTCCATCTATAAATGGATGAATAAATTCCATCTCATAATGAAAAACACAACTTTTAATTAATGAGATTTCAGATTTATCTTTTAAATATTGAAATAAATCTTTCATTAAAAAAGGAACATTTTCATAAGGAGGTGCAATATGTTCTACTTTTGAACCTTTTACAATCCCAACACTTTTGGTTCTGTATTTTCCTGAATTTCCGATAAGATTTTTCATTAGCAGTTTATGTGCTTTTAAAAAATCTTTTTCAGAATGATGTTTAAGGGTATTTAAGTTTTTATAAACTTCTAAAGCATTCAAAACTTCTATTATGTCTTTTTGGGGACCAACAACTCTTTTGTTTTCTAATATTGCTGTGATTTGTTCTTCAGATAAAGTATTCCCTTCAATACTTAATGATGAATAGATTGTTTTAATCTGATTTTGTTTTCGTAAAGTTGGATTTGTCTTTACTAAATATTTAGCATTCACTTCCCCAATTTTTTCAGAAATGGAAGAAATATATTTTAAAATTACTGAGGTTATTTCGTATGGCGGTTTCATTTTGATACTATCATTTGATACTATCAAAAATAAAGATATAAATTCAATTTTATGTTTTTATTTTAATTCAATTAATTCTTTGTTGTATAAGTAGTTGTTTTTCAAATCATTTAAATCTTAATCCCACTAAAATCCTGATTTTTTAAGAAGTATTTTATACTTTTGCACTCTGATTCCAAAAAAGAAGGAATTCAAGGACTGAAATGACAAAGAAGAAAGTAGAAATTCTGGCTCCGGCTAAGAATCTGGTTCAGGGAATTGCCGCTATCAATGCGGGTGCAGATGCTGTATATATTGGAGCACCACATTATGGAGCGCGTACTAATGCCACGAATTCTGTGGAAGATATTGCCGAAATGGTCAAATACGCCCATTTGTTTAAGGCACAGGTTTTTGTGGTGATTAATACGATTTTGTACGATAACGAACTAGAAGATTGTAAAAAATTAATCTATCAATTATACGATATTGGTGTCGATGCACTTATTGTGCAGGATATGGCTATTATGGAAATGGATTTGCCTCCCATTGTGATTCATGCCAGTACACAGGCGAACAATCGTGACCCAAAACATGTGAAGTTTCTGAAAGATGTCGGGATGCAACGTGTGGTTTTGGCCAGAGAGCTGAATTTAGACCAAGTACGTGATATTGCTGCTGCAACTGATGTAGAATTAGAATTCTTTGTTTCCGGGGCATTATGTGTTTCTTTTAGCGGGAATTGCTATATGAGTATTGCGGGTGGAGAACGCAGCGCTAACCGTGGTTCCTGTGCGCAAAACTGCCGTTTACCTTACAATCTGATTGACGGAAACGGAACGACTTTATTGACCGAAAGTCATCTGCTTTCGATTAAAGATTTGGACTTAAGTGATCAATTGCCGGCTTTGATCGAAGCGGGAATTACTTCATTTAAAATTGAAGGTCGATTAAAAGATATTGTTTACGTAAAAAATAACACTTCGTTTTTAAGAAAGAAATTAGATGCTTTCTTAGAAAATAATGAGAATTTCCAAAAAGCATCTTCCGGTAGAACGTTCTATAATTTCGAACCGGAAATGGACAGAAGTTTCAACAGAGGCTACACCGATTATTTTGTAAACCAACGAAAAGAGAAAATTGGGAACTGGGAAAGTCCAAAATCACAAGGACAGCATATTGGTAAAGTAACAGAAATCAAAGCCAATGGTTATGTAATTGAAAATTCCGAAAAGCTGAATAATGGCGATGGTCTGTATTTTATCAATGCAGATGGAATTGCTGATGGAGTACAAATCAATATTATTGTGAATGATATTGTGGTGCCTAATACGTTCAAGAATATTCCGGTAGGAACAATGATTTATCGTAATTCGGATGCGGAATTTAACCGCATTGTAGAAAAAGAAAACGCTGCGGTTCGTAAAATTGGTGTTGAAATGCGTTTTGTAGAAACAGCAAATGGTTTTGAACTGATTGTTACCGATGAAGACGGTCATCAAAGTATTGCTAGTTTAGAAACAGCAAAAGAAGAAGCGAAAAGTGAAGAATCGGTAATACCAAATATCAAAAAGAACTTAGCTAAAACAGGAAACACACCTTTTATCGTGGATGCGATTGAAGTGGAATTCAGCAACAACTGCTTTTTACCTATTTCAAAGGTGAATGAAGTACGTAGAATTGCTTTGGAACAATTAATTGATATCCGTATCAACGAATACCACAGAGAAGAATTCCAAATCGTTCCTACGGATCATCCTTATCCAACCGAAAAACTGGATTTTACTTTTAATGTTTCGAATAAATTAGCCAGAGCTTTTTATAAAAGACACGGGGTAACTGAGATTGAAAAAGCCTTTGAATTGCAATGGGATCCGGGAAAAGCGCGTGTGATGACAACCAAATATTGCGTGAAATACGAGTTGGGTAAATGTGCCCGTTTCCAGCGAGATACTATGGGAGAAAAAGTAAAGGAACCGTTAACCTTGAAACATGGTGAAAACGAATACAAATTGAAATTCAATTGTAAACCTTGTGAGATGGAAATTTGGGAAAAAGATGCCGAATTTGAAATCATAGATCAGGACGAGCAATTGGATTATGTGAAAAGGAGATAATACCATTAGTTCGTCATTGCGAGATCCGGAAGCAATCACATAAAGTGAGACCCGCAACTGGAATTTTTTATACAGAAAGCTGCAACTAGAATGTTGTGGCTTTTTTGTTTTTAACAGTCCCGAATTCACGAACTATTTTTTAATTTTTTTACCGCAAATTTCGCAGATTATTAAAAAAAAAGCGTAGTGTAACTTTGTGTTTACGTTGTTTGTCACCCTGAGCTTGTCAAAGGGCTTTGTTTTGATTTTTTTGACTTTCGTAGTTTCTAAGAAAAATTATATTTCCAAAATACTAATTTCTGCTCCATTCAAATCAGTGGTGATATAGATTTGACAGGAAAGCCGTGTAGCTTCATCAGAATAGCCTAATTGTTCTAAAGTATTGGGTTCATTTCGGTCTTTTACGGCAGAATTTCCGGTAATTCCGGATGTTTTTACCACACAGGTGGCACATCGGCCTACGCCGCCACATTCGCCAAAACTTTCCAACTGTAATTCTTCCTTGAGCAAATACATCAAATTAGGATAGCTGCCATGACGCGTTGTAATGGTAATTCGAGTTCCGTTTTCTGTAACAGTGAAGTGGATATTTTTGAATTCTTTTTCCAAAGTTTTTAACCGCAAAGATGCAAATGTTTTTCGCAAAGTTTTTAAGTATCCTTTAGATTTCTAATTCAGGTAGATTAAATTTTTTACTAGCTTGTTTTCTTATTTCAAGTAAGTCTTTCTTTTTTATTGTATGCAAAAATTGGTTTTTTCGATAACAGTTACCATTTTTTAAGTCTAGTTTTATTCCGTTATTTAACTCATGTGCGTGAGGATTAGAAGGAAAAGGATCAGCGTCATATTTATGAATTAGCCAAATTAAACCATTAGATTTAATTTTGACTTTGTACTGCATCAATAAGTCCTGAGGAATTATATTTTTATTTGTATGCACTTTAAAAAATACAGTCTTAAAATCAAAGTCAGATAACACATTTTTTGCCTCATCTTCGTTGATTTCTAAATCCCAAAAGTCAAGTGGGTGTTCCCAGTCCAATTTATTTTTCAAAGATAGATATAGAGCATCAAAAATATCCTCTCTTAAAATCGACTTAGCATTAAGTTCTGAATAATGATTAGATAATTTATTTAATATTTTATCAAGATTCTCAATTCTATTTAGAGATTCATTTGCTTCCTCTTCAGAAATCATTTTTAAATTTTTAGAGTTGTTTAATAGATTACAAGTAAATCAAATGTATATATTAATTTTTATTCCGAAAAGACTGAAACGAATAACTTGGAAATAGCTCCAAATAAAAAACCGCAAATTCACAAATTAAAAATAATAATTTGCGAATTTGCGGTAAATAATTTTCTTCTTTTTGTAAGAATTTAATCCTTAGCAAAATTCATTGTAAGCATCTTGTAAGTTCTCAGCAATCATTTCAGCCGGGCGACCTTCAATGTGGTGACGCTCTAACATGTGAACCAATTCTCCGTTTTTGAACAATGCCATAGATGGTGAAGATGGAGGAAAAGGGAACATGTGTTGTCTGGCAGCATCAACCGCTTCTTTATCAACTCCTGCAAAAACAGTGATTAAATGATCTGGTTTTTTAGCTCCTTCTAAACTCATTTTAGCTCCCGGACGTGCATTTCTTGCTGCACAACCACATACAGAGTTTACCACTACCAATGTTGTTCCTTCCGCTTTAATAGCGTTGTCAACTTCTTGTGCACTATGTAAATCTTGAAATCCAGCTGAAGTTAATTCAGCCTGCATTGGGGTTACCATTTCTTGTGGATACATATCTTTTGTATTTTAATTTGTAAATTTTGAATAGGCAAAGTTACAAAGAATCTGCTGAACAAAATGGTTTGGATTATAAAGTTTTGTTATAGTTTAATAGCCGTTCTCGAAAGAGAAAACAGCGTATTTTTCAATATTAGAGATAACGTACCGCTTGGAATAGTGCTTTTATAAAAAGCCATTTAGGACATTTTAGAATAACCTGAATATCTTCAATTAGTGAAGTTTCTTCGTCCAGGAATTTAAAAATCAAAGCGGGATTTCGATTTTTAAACATCGAAGAAAAAATGCGGGAACCCAATTCGTTTTGTCGGTCCAAAATATCTAATAAAAGTAAATCATAAAACCAAAATTTAGTTTTGCGATGAAATTTCCTAAAATCCGTTTCCTGTTGAAGAAAAGTAATTAATTGCGATGATTTTTTATCGGAATTCTTAAAAGTATAACCCGTGCTGGCTTTCGTCCATCCACCGGCGGTACCAATGTTGAGCACTTTTTTAGTGTTTTTTTCCCAAAAAGGATAAGAAGTCATTGGGATACTTCCTTGTTCTTTTTCGATGATTTGGTAATTAGTAATACCAAGTTTTTTGATGTAGTTTTCTATTTCGGCTTCGTATTCCTCTTTTGCTAAAAGCGAATGTGAAAACAAAGTATATTCCAGTAAAGCTTCGGTTTTAGATGTTGGCAACACATACATAAAACGGGTGTTTCCTTTTTGAGATACTGAAAAATCCATAAACGTAGCCTGCTCCGGATTGAAAACGGCTTCTTCTGATATTATTTTCCAACCAATAAAATGCTGTTGCAAAACCGGAAATTTCGTTTGATTGCTTACAACAGCTTTGTTGTAAACGGAATTAAAAACCTGATCACAAGTAAAGGAATTGTTTTCGGTAGCCACGAAAACGTGATTTTCCAATTCGTTAATATCAGTTACTTTTTCATTTAAAAAAGTGATGTTTTTTTGTTTTGTAAGTAATTCAAAAACCAAATTGTAAAAATCCAATCCCTGAATCATTTTGTATTGATAGGGTTGAATTTCTAAATTTCGATTGAAATTTTCATTGGCAAACAAAGCCGAATCCCATTTTTTTGAAACGATGGAGTCCCAAATTGCATTTTCTTTTTCCCAAAAACACCAGGTTCTGTCGTTGGTTTTTTTAGGATTTTCATCCAAAAGTAAAATGCTTTTGTCTTTAAATTTTTCGGATGAAACCATTTTATAGACGGTCATTAAAGCAGCGAGGCCTGTTCCGGTAAAAATATAATGGTAGTGTTTCATATTGGTTTTAGAAGATGCTTTCCAAAAGTAACCAATTATTTTATTTTCTCAAGAATTTCAAGTAAGTCTAGGGCTTTTAGATAGGAAGCTTGCTGGAATAAGATAGAATAGTCCGGATCTAAAATAGTCAATGTAGGATAAGTGACCTGATTGTTGCTGGTAGCTAATGCTGTTGCAAGTTCGTGAATACCGGTATTGGTTCCGGTGGGTTTGTATTGAAAGGTATGTTTGTTGAACGTAATGTCTTTTTTGTCTTCAGCATCTAAAGCGACAAAATAAAAGCTATCGTTCAGTATGGAGATAATTTCAGGATTTTTAAAAGTGGAATTCTCCATCAATTTGCAGTATTTGCACCAGGAAGTATGGGTGAAAACGACAAAGGGTTTTGGGTTTTTTACGGCTAATTGTTCGGCTTCTTCAAACGTATGGGTTTTCAATTGGGCAAAACCGGATGGAATCGCCCAAAAGAAAATTAATAATATGAATAGCCTTTTTTTCATTACTTTAAAGTATATCGCAAGCCAAAGAAACTTCGGATTCCCTGATTCGGTCCATAAACATAGCCGGGGTCAAAAGTTAAGGCATACGGATTATCTGCTGTGTCGACTACCTGACCATTTGGAACAAAATTCCCTTTTTGGCCATAATTATTAGGATCATTAGTATTGCCGTCAGAAACTTTCACATTATCATCAAATGGATCGTTGGCGCGCGCAATAATAAACGGATTCCCTTTGTTAGGAGTCCAGTTCAACAGGTTTTTGATTCCGGCGTAAATTTCGATATTTTTAAATTTATTAAACGTAAACTGAATGTTTTGAATACTCCAGGTTGGAGAATAATCTTTTCTTGGATCCAATTCTCCCAGAGTAGGAAGTCGCATCGGGCCGTATAGATTTCCGGTATAGTCAACATCCAGGAAAAGTTTGTTAATCCGATATGAAATTGCCCAGGTTCCTGTGAATTTTTCGGTTAGTATCTGGCGGGTTTTTATTCCGTTTTCGGTTTTGGATACATCCATATAAGTTGCTCCTACAATGACTTTCAGTCCGTTTTGAAAAACCATATCGATATTGGTACTAATTCCTTTGGTAACCGCATATCCGTCCAGATTTTTATAAATAATCTGATTCGGATTAGTATCATAATCAGGTATAATTGAATTGGTAAAATGCGTGGACCAGGCCGAGGTTTCCAAGCCGATGAAGTTTCCGTTGTTGGTGAAAATTTTCTTCAGGTAGTTTAAATTCGCATTGTAAGAACGCTCGGGTTTTAATTCTTCTAAAATTATTACATCGCGAGATCCGGTCAGTGCTGCATGTTCTTCGGTAAATAAGTTGACTACTCTGAAACCGGTTCCGGTATTGAATCGAACAATGTTATTATCGTTGATTTTCAATTTGTAAGCCAGTCTGGGTGTAAAAATAGCACCGTGATTGCGGTTGTAATCATAGCGTGCGCCTAAAAGCAATTTGTGTTTTTCGGCTAAAGCTATTTCGTCCTGAACAAATAAACTCGGAATCCAATTGATACTTTCCTCTGCTGTTGCAGGCGTATTGTCGTTATAATATTGATAACGTAGGGCTGTTCCAAAGAGCATATCATGTGATGCTATTTTTTTATCCCAGGTCAACTGTCCAAAACCAATACGTTGTTTTGCCAGATAAGGAATATTGCCATACACCGAATTTTGATCGTGGTCGGTGTAAGAGAAGGAGAATAACATTTTTTCTGAAAAAGGCAATTCATAAGCTCCTAATATTTCCCAGCGTTTGGTATAGATACTTTCTCCGTACACTTCGTCACCACCACGGTATTTTTTCTCCCATTGCATTTCTCCGCCCCAGCGGTCTTCATAAAAATAACGCCCTGCTACCGAAAGCAATTTGTTGTTTTTTCTATTGAAATTCCATTTTTGAAAAACGGAAATCCGATCCTGTAAAGTCATATCGGTAAAATTATCGTGATTGTTGTCAATCGGATTGCTGTAATTAAAATAATTAATTCCGGTTAATACTGAAGCTGTTTTACTGACGTTTCCTTTGAAACCCAAATCAAGATTAAGCTCTCCCCAACTATTGGTAAAAGCATCTGCAGAAAAAGCAGGAGCATTTTTAGGATTTTTGGTAATAATGTTGATTAATCCCCCTACAGCTTCACTTCCGTACAGAGAGGAAGCGGGTCCTTTTACAATTTCAATACGCTCCAGCAGAGAATTTGGGATTCCGGATAATCCATAAACGGTTGAAAGTCCGCTTACTATTGGCATTCCGTCAATTAAAACTAGGGTATAAGGACCTTCTAATCCGTTGATGTGAATATCCCCCGTATTACAAACATTGCAATTCAATTGCGGACGTACTCCGTTTACATTCTGCAAGGCTTCAAAGATATTTGACGTCGGATTTTTTTTAAAAAAAGCGGGTTTATAAACCTCCACCGGCACAGGACTTTCCAAACGGCTGACCGGTTTTAATGTTCCGGTAATCACGACTTCGTCTAAGGTGTTGCTTTCTTTTAGGTCAAAATTTAAAATGATTTCAGTAGTGTCTGTTACCATGATTTTTTTTGTCCGGGTTTTTAAACCGGTATATGAAACCACCATTTCATGATTTCCCGGCATTATTTTTTGAATAAAATAATTACCGTCTTCATCACTGATGGTTGCGATTTTCGAATTTTTAAGTGAAATGTTGGCATATTGTAATGGCATGCCTTCAGAGGATACTTTTCCTTTTATGGTGGTCTGAGCAAATAAAACAGTATTTGTTAATAGAATACCGATAAGTAGAATTAGATTTTTCACAATTATATTTTAGATTGACTTATTAATTAAATTTAGACAAATCTAAAAATAATATTTGATTAACAAAATAAAGTTTGAAAATAATTTAGAAAGCCAATTGTTGAAGTTATAAATGGATTCTTTATCAAAGAAAAAAAGGCATACAAAATTGCATGCCTTTTACTATAAGTTACTTTTAAATTAGTGTCCGGAACTATTCTCATGACCAAAAATGGTAATTCTGTAGGGAGTAGCTGATGTTTTTATTTTAGTAGTAGCCAGACTGGAAAGATTAACTTTTAATAATTCTCCGGTAATTGGCGAAGTGATATAAGCAAACCTTTCGGTTAATTCCAATTGCGGTTTTTGTGTCGAATCTTCAGCAGTTGCTGAAATGATATTAGCAGTTTTTTCAGCTTGTAAACTGTTCAAATCAAATAATCTGAATTCTCCTGAATGCAAAAGGATTCCCAGTTTTTTATGATTGTAACTCACTTTACACTGCATGATTTTTGTGCTTTCAAAAACAGGAGTAACAGTTTCATTAGACACATCAATTAAAAAAGCACCTTTTGCAGCGGTATAACCTATAAATTTTCCAGGATAAGCAGTTTCCAGAATACTACCAAACCAGGCTGTTCCAAAACCTTCAGGATGAGGAATTAATTTTTGATTTCCATTACTTTCTACCACAAGAATTCCACTTGCAGAACCAAAAACCGCATAAGTTCCATCGGTAGCGTTTCCGTGAATTCCCTGTGTAGCCAGTTTTGCAGCGTGAACAGTTGCTCCCGTGTTATCTATAATTTTTACTTTTTCGGGAAGTGTTCCTGCAATAGAATTGTCTTTTACAGTAATAGCATAAGTACCATTAGAGAAAGTGGCCATTGCGCCGTGATGTGCTGTAAGTCCGGCACTGATAGTTTTAAATGTTGCTCCTATGGTATGAATTTCAGATTCTTTACCAACAGATAAAGTGCCATCACCATCATTAAATGTTAATAGCTCTCCTTTTTTACTCTTGAAATGCGTTGGTGAAAGCGATGTTCCTGTCAAAGCTCCAAATTTTGGTGTTCCTTTGGTATCTACATGATCACCGTGGAATTCAAATCCGCTGTCGAAAGTTTCAACGGTGTTGTCGGCTCTGTGAATAATTGCGGCAAATCTTCCGGATTCTGTAGTGTACAATGCCGATTTTGGAAATTTAGCATTGAAAAATGATGCTGTTCCGTCTACCGGATTTATAAATGAAAGTTCAGTGGTTTTTTCGTCAGAAACCAATACTCTCAGGTATTTATATTCCTGTGAAGTTTCGTCATCATGATGGTCATGTTCATGATCGTCATCATTGCTACAAGATACAGCAAAAGCAGATAAGGCAAATAAAAATAATAATTTTTGAAATTTGTTTTTCATTGGATATTTAGATTAATTATGATTTTTTATTGAACTGAAATAGAGAAAGAAACTTCGGCATCAGTAGAACCGGCTGCATTAGTGATGTCTCCGGCAGCAACGTTAGCACCCGATTTGTTGGGCTCATGTCTCAGAGTAATGGTTAAGGTTCCAGAAGAAGCTTCGGTTGTTACAAAAACAGATTGCAGACCAATAGGTTTTTCATTGCTGTCAAAATTACTTGAAGTTGTTGCGTACGTAAACGGATTCAAAGTTCCTGTTGTCTGATAAAAAAGTTGGTGATCTAAAGCTTCTTCCAGAATTTCAGCAGTAATATCTTCGGCAGGATTTACCAATTCATTTTTAAATGTTACCGTTCCGTTATAGGTTTTGTTTTTTGAAAAAGGACCGGAAACAGTAATTTGCGGAGGATTTGCACCTTCACCATCTAAATCTTTGTATTGTAAAGTTACCGCTGTTCCGCCACCTGCAGGAGTGTAAACAGCCGTAACTGTTGTGATTAATTCTTCCTCGTTTACTGGGGGAGCAGGATTGTCATCATCGTTGCTACAGGATGAAAAAGTTAAGGCAGTTATTACGGCAAGAGCATACAATCTAAATTGTTTTGATTTCTGAATTGTTTTCATTTTGTTTGAATTTAAATTAAGGGATATAGTTTAATAATTGAATTTGAGTTGAATTTGGAAACTTCGCCCGATTTCATCAGCGAAAAAGCGTTGGCGGTTTAAATAATCTCTATAGGAAAAATTGAAGATATTCTGAACAGAAAAGGCTATAGTTGTCGTGGCATTTTTGAACGTATTGAATTTCATTTCCGTATAAAAATGCAGTAAATGATAGGCTGGAGGCGGCGTACTGATATCTACCAAAACCGATTCGAATTCGTTGTTTTTAATGATATTGGTGTAGAAATTATTGTCAGGATAGCGGTTTTGTTTGGATACAATTTCGCTGTTTAATTCCAGAATAAGTTGATGCCATTCTTTTTTAGAAAACCGTATTTTATTGTTCAAATTCAATGGAGGCATATCAATTAAAGGTTCATCATTACTGCTATCTTTTCCGTTTACATACGCCAATGAAAAGGAATGTTGCCAATGATTTGTAATATTCCAATGCGTTTGAATATCCATTCCCCAAAGGCGGACATTAGTTTGCTGGTATTCCCAGACAGGGAAAGCACCACGAATAGTTGTTTCAAAACCAACAGGCTTCAGGAAGATATAATCCTGAATGTGATTGAAATAAGGATTTACTTCGAAAGAAAATCCGTTGTATTTTTTTTGAATGGTTAGTGATAATTTGGTCGATTGTTCTTTGTCCAGATTCAAATCTCCCAACTCAATCACGCCAGTAGAATGATGCAATCCGTCGCTAAAAAACTCAGAAGGATTGGGATTTCTCGAAGCAAAACTTACATTGGAAAAAATATCCCAATTCCTTTCCAGTTTTTTATGAAAACCGACACTTGCCGAGATATTATGAAAAGTAAAGTCAGGTTTAGTTAGCCATTGCGTTCCATAATCTCCCGCGATAAATTCAGGAAAGGTTTCATTATAACCTCTTTCTTCCCATCTGGATTTTTGGTAATATTTAGTCGCATCAATTTTTGAAAAATCATAACGTAATCCGCCATCTACAGAAAAACTATCTGAGAAATTGTAGCCTGAAATGACATAAGCGCCAAAATCAATTTTGTCATAATTAGGAATCAACGGACGAATTCCTGTTGCCGGATTCGCATAATTATTTTGTGTATTGGCACTTAATCCCGATTTTAAATTCCAGTCATGTCCGTTTTTCTTGTAATCAATATTTATCGAATGGGTTTTTAAATCTAAATCTAAAGCGGCAGTGTTTTTATAATCACCTCTCCGGACATCATATTCTAATCTTTTGTTGAATTGAAAAGCATATTGAAACGTAACAGATGCCGATTCGTTCAAATAATAATCAAAGTTGAATTTAGCAATTTGATGTTCTACATCTTGTTTAGGATTTTTGATGTTATACGTAAATTCATTTACAATTGACGGCTGTTTGTTGTTAATAGATTGGTACAAATCATTCACATTTCCGGTATGTGAAGCACTCAAAATTCCAATTTCCGATTTGTAATAACTGTAAAAAGCAGTAGCATTGTACTTTTCGGCAGTATATTTTATATCGCCTGAAAAATTAGCTTCTCTATTTCCTGTATTCGACAAAACATAATCAGCTCCCTGTTTATCTCCCAGATATTTAAAAGTTCCCAAAGCATTCCAGCTCCAGTCCAAATCATTTCCTTTATGAATGCCGGAACTTAGAGAACCGCCTTTTCCATTTGAATCCAAGTTTAAAACAGTTTTGCCAAAAAGCGTATCTTTTTTCGCGTTTAGCGGTTCAATAATCACTAAACCGCCAATAGCATCACCACTGTATTGCAAACCTGAAGCACCTTTTATCACGGTAATTTTGCTGGCTGCATTCACATCAAAATTAGGAGCATGCTCAGTTCCCCATTGCTGATCTTCCAATCGCACTCCGTTATTCAAAACAGGAACTCTGCTTCCATACAAGCCATTAATAATTGGTTTTACCACAGTGTTTCCAGTTTTGAGAGTGGAGACTCCGGGAATTTCTTTAAGCGCATCACCTAAGGATTTATTGCTGTATTTTTCAATCGTTTCTAATTTCAGTTGTTGTTCTGCGACTGATTTTTTGTTGCTGTTTTTTTGCTGAATAACCACTTCATGCAGTTTAGTGGTGTTTAATTTCAGTTTAAAATCAATTTTTAAATTGTTTTTCAAGTCAATAACAGTGTCAATGGATTGATATCCAATGTGTGAAATATAGATTTTTGTATTACCATCCGGTAAATTATTAACGTGATAATTTCCTGAGGCATCACTGCTGCTGATTTTTTGACCAATATGAATATGGATATCCGAAGCGCTAATTTGCCCTTGTGATGTTATTTTTCCACTTATCGTGTTTTGCGAATAAACTGTATTACAAAGCACAATAAGCCAGAAAAAAACGAGATGTTTTTTTGACATTACCTGAATTTAAAATATAGAAAAGCGGCTCATTATATAGAATGAGTAGTTCTTTGAATATTTTAATATAATGGCGGTGCCCGAAGTGCGAACAGACTTCCGGTAAAAAAGGAAAGATGTTGTTTAGTAAATAATGAAGTAAAGACTTTTACTGTATTGTTTTTACAAAAAGGAAATACATAAAAATCAGTGGTAGTAAACGAGCTAAAGTTAAAATCACAAGTGGAACATTTTTCAAAAATGCTGTGATTCTGATTTATTTCGACCTTGTTATCCGAATGATGATAAGTAGTTTTTTTAGCAATTTCTTCCGAATAATGTCCGTAAGCATGTATCGCCTGGAACAGTATTGAGTACAATACTGCCATAGACAGAAATACATTGATTAGGATAAATTTTTTTTTCATTCTTGGAAATGCGATAATTGATGGGTTGAAGAATAGACAATTCATTTCGTATTGTCTTTTCTTGTATCTTTGCTTAATGCAATTGAGTTGCAAATATAATAGTCTTATTTTTAAATGCAACAGTGTTGCGTTTTATTTTCTAATAAATGAAAACAACCCGAAATACCACTGCTAAATCGGCTATTCTGGAATTGATAAAAAATTCCGAAGTAGCATTGTCACATGCTGAAATTCAAAAAATGAATCAGGAATTGTGTGACCGGGTAACTATTTACAGAATTTTAGATCGTTTGGTCAATGAAGATGTCATTCATAAAATTGCCACTCCGGAAGGAACTATTAAATACGCTGCCTGTCATCATAGCCATGATCATCATCAACATACGCACAACCACGTGCATTTTAGTTGTGAAAAATGCCAATCGGTGACTTGTTTGGATTCCGTCGAACCTTCTTTTAAACTTCCTGAAAATTATTTGGTTAAAGAAGTCAATTTTACTTTATCAGGCTTGTGTCCGTCATGTGTCAAAAATAATCAGTAAATAAAATTATCCTCAATAAGCTCTTTATTGATTGCTGCACCTGCAAATGAACCCGTAGCGACAGCCATAGCCACAGATCTTGCGGGAGTTTGATTGTCACCACTTGCATAAATTCCGGAGATGTTTGTTTTTTGCATAAAATCTACTTTTAACAAGCCTTGTTCGTTGTGTTCACAACCAAGGGGTTCCGGTAAAGCACAATGCTGTTCAAAAGCAGGACGATGGTAAATGGCTTTGACAGCCGTTTTTTCTCCATTTTTGAAAACAATGTGTTTGATATAACCATTTTGATGTTCGAAAGATGCAATTTCGTTTTCAATAATTTCGATGTTGTTTTTCTTCAGCGTTTTTGTTTGTTCAGGTGTTAAAGTTGATTTTCCATTGGTACACAATTTTAAATCTTTAGTCCAGTTGCTGATTAGTTTAGCATATTCAAAAGCAGTTTCTCCGTTAGCAACGATAGCTGTTTTTTCATTTTTTACTTCATATCCGTGGCAATAAGGACAATGCAGTATGGAAATTCCCCAACAATTGGCAAAACCATCTGTATCCGGAAGTAAATCTCTAACTCCTGTAGCAAATAGTATTTTCTTAGAACTAAAAGTTTTTCCTGATTTGGTGGTAATTTTAAATCCATCATTGTTTTTTTGAGCTGCTGTTGCCAAATCATTATAAAACTGAACGGTTTTGTAAAAAGCTACCTGTTCTTTAGCTTTCGCTAAAATTACAGCTGGTTTCTCACCATCCTGAGTGATGAAATTATGGGAATGAGGTGTTGAACTGTTGCATGGATGTCCACTGTCAATCACTAAAACCTGTCGTAGAGAACGGCCTAAAGCCATAGCTGCTGAAAGTCCGCTGAAGCTGCCGCCGATAATTATAACTTCAAAATGGGTTTGTGCTGTCATATTGTTTTTTATTTATGCTGTAAAGATAATGAGTTTTTCTTAAATGCAACAATGTTGCATTTTGTTTTTATGCAAAAGCTAAAAATACGGTTTGTATTTTTAGTCCAGGCTAAAAAAAATATTTGATTAATGTAATTTTTCTATATATTTGCCGGAATCAGTTATTTATACAATGGGAAAATCACTTGAAGAAGTACATCAGTCGGTTTCGACTCAAAATAAAAAATCAGTTTTCAGAAAAATAATGGCTTTTTTTGGTCCTGCTTATCTGATAAGTGTGGGATATATGGATCCGGGAAACTGGGCTACCGATATTGCCGGAGGAAGTCAGTTTGGATATTCGCTGCTCTGGGTTTTGTTAATGAGTAACATTATGGCGTTACTGTTGCAAAGTTTAAGCGCCCGGTTGGGAATTGTTACCCAGCGGGATTTAGCGCAGGCTTCACGGGAAACCTATTCGCCCTTTATCAATTATATTTTGTATTTTCTGGCAGAAATAGCCATTGCAGCCTGTGATCTTGCTGAGGTATTAGGTATGGCAATCGGAATCAATCTGTTGTTTGATATTCCGTTAATTGAAGGGGTTTTAATTACGGTTTTAGATACTTTTTTACTACTCTTTTTGATCAATAAAGGCATCCGGAAGATGGAAGCATTCATTATTGCCTTAGTCACCGTAATTGGCGTTTCATTTATTTTCGAAATGATTTTTGCACAGCCGGAAGTGGATAAGGTGATGCTGGGTTTAATTCCTTCGATGCCTACTGAGGCGGCTTTGTATATTGCTATTGGTATTATTGGAGCTACGGTAATGCCACACAATTTATACCTTCATTCCTCATTGGTACAAACCCGAAAATTCGATCGTACAACTGCGGGAATTAGACAGGCTTTGAAATATAATTTTGTGGATTCTACCATTGCACTAAATCTTGCTTTTTTTGTGAATGCGGCAATATTAATTCTGGCTGCGGCCACATTTTATAAAAGCGGAATGCATGAAGTTGCTGAAATCCAGGATGCTCATAAATTTTTACAACCTCTTTTAGGGACTAAATGGGCACCTGTTTTATTTGCAGTAGCTTTAATTGCTGCCGGTCAAAGTTCTACGGTAACCGGAACATTAGCCGGACAAATTGTAATGGAAGGCTATCTTAATTTAAGAATTCAGCCTTGGGTAAGAAGAATCATTACACGATTAATTGCAATTGTTCCGGCAGTAATTGTCATTACTATTTTTGGAGAAGGCGTAACGGGAGAATTACTGATTTTTAGTCAGGTGGTTTTAAGTTTGCAATTGGGATTTGCTATTATTCCTTTAATTCATTTTGTGAGTGATAAGAGTAAAATGAAGGGTTTTCATATTAGTAAACTCACACAAATTGCTTCGTGGATTGTAGCATCGATTATCGTAATATTAAATGCAAAATTAGTTTATGATGAAATCAACGGATGGCTGGAAACTTCAGAAAATCCGATGGTTTTATGGTTTACAGTCGTACCTCTGGCTTTTGGATTTTTAATTTTGTTGCTGTATATTGTATTTAAACCTTTTATCACCAAAACAAGAATGGCGATACTAAATCATTCGCCACATAATCTAAAACTGCAGTTTTCTAAAGCGGAAAGTTATGCTAAAAAGAATATTGCAGTATCAGTAGATTTTTCTTTTGCTGATGAAATTGCTTTAAATAATGCTTTTGAACTGGGAGGGAAAGAAGCTAATTATACATTGATTCATGTCGTCGAAACTGTAGGAGCCATGGTTTATGGTGAAAAAATTGATGATCATGAAACCTTAATAGACGAGAAATTATTATTGCAATACAAAGAAATGCTTTCGCAAAAAGGATTCAATGTTAAGACCGAATTGGGTTTTGGAAAACCAACAACAATAATTCCGAAAATAGTAAATAAAGGTGGTTTTGATATTTTAGTAATGGGAACACACGGGCACACAGGATTTAAAGATTTGATTTTTGGTACAACTGTAGACAAACTTCGTCATAAAATTTCGATACCTTTGTTAATTGTTAAATAAAGTGGCTGAGATACTGAGTTGCTAAGTTTCTGAGGTTTTCTCAGCAACTTAGCAACTTAGGAGCTTAGTAACATACAACCTCAAAAAAATGACTTTTTCAGAAGAAAATTATCTTAAATCTATCTATCATCTTACTGTAGTTTCCGGTTCGGGAGTAAGTACGAATGCTATTGCCGAAGTCATGGAGACAAAAGCCTCATCAGTTACTGATATGCTTAAAAAGCTGGCTGAAAAAGATTTAGTTCATTATAAAAAATACCAAGGAGTAAGTCTGACTGAAAAAGGAAAACTGGAGGCTAAAATGATTGTCAGAAAACACCGTTTGTGGGAAGTTTTTTTAGTTGAAAAGCTGGATTTTTCCTGGGATGAGGTTCATGATATTGCAGAGCAGTTAGAGCATATAAAATCGGAGAAACTGATTAATAAGCTGGATGATTTTCTAGGAAATCCAACCGAAGATCCACATGGTGATCCTATTCCTAATGCGCAGGGATTGTTGCCTAAAATTGAAAAACAATTGCTTTCTGACCTGACAGAAAACCAAAAAGGAATTTGTGTAGGTGTTAAGGATACTTCTTCGGAGTTTTTAAAATATCTGGATAAGCAGCAAATTGCTCTGGGATCTACTATTGAAATTCTGGGTAAAGAAACTTTTGATCTTTCGCTGCGTATTAAAGTGGATGATAAACCATTGAATATTTCGAATAAAATAGCTACCAATCTTTTTGTAAAGCTGAGTTAAACAAACAGAACTATAAAAAAAATTACCGCAGATTCACAAAATTATCATCTGCAAGTCTGCGGTGAAAATTACCGCTTAGGTCTTGTTTTTTTGGATAAAACTATTTTTTAATGGCAGCCGCAGTCATCACCGCCGCAGTTTTTATCCTTTTTTTTCTTTTTTAAAAAGAATTTCTTAATAAGGTAAATAACGGCTATGCCAAGTGTTATAAAAGCTATAATTTCCTGAAACATCTTTTCTTATTTTAAAATTTGATACGCTATTAAGGCAACAAAATAGGCAAAAGCACTCATGAATATTAATTGTCCTAACGGCCATTTCCAGCTATTAGTCTCTTTTTTAGTAATGGCTATTGTACTGGCGCATTGCATTGCAAAAGCATAAAACAGCAGTAATGAAATCCCGGTAGCAAAATTAAATACCTTTAAACCCGTTTCAGGATGGATTTCAGATTGCATTTTATTTTTAATAGTAGTTTCATTATCTGATCCTCCCACACTGTAAATGGTCGCTAATGTACCCACAAATACTTCTCTGGCCGCAAATGAACTAATAATGGCAATACCTATTTTCCAATCATATCCTAAAGGAGAAATAACCGGTTCTATTGTTTTACCCATGATTCCAATATACGAATTCTCCAGTTTATAGGAAGCAATTTTGTTTTCAAGTTCAGCTTCTGAAATGGTGTTGTTTTTTTCCTGCGCAGTAATAATGCTTTCGGCATTTTGAAATTTTTCTCCGGGCCCGTAAGAAGCTAAAAACCAAAGTACAATGGATATTGCTAAAATAATCTTTCCTGCACCTAAAATAAATGCTTTTGTTTTTTCGATTACATTAATAGCAACATTTTTAAATAAGGGTAACTTATAATTAGGCATTTCGACTACAAAAAAAGTTTTCCCGCTTATTTTCATTACTTTGTTTAATACATAAGCCGAAAATATTGCCATGCCAAAGCCTAAAAGATACAATAACATTAAGGTTAACCCCTGAAGGTTCAAAAACCCTAATACGCGGTGATTAGGGATAACTAATGCAATAATTATAGCATAAACAGGCAATCGGGCAGAGCAGGTGGTGAACGGCGTTACCAGAATGGTTATTAAGCGTTCTTTCCAGTTCTCAATATTTCGTGTGGCCATGATAGCAGGGATTGCACAGGCAGTTCCTGAAATCAAGGGGACAACACTTTTTCCTGATAATCCAAAACGACGCATGATTTTATCCATAATAAAGACCACTCGGCTCATATAACCACTTTCTTCTAAGATGGATATAAAGAGAAATAAGAATGCAATTTGTGGGATAAAAATCAGGATTCCTCCAATACCGGGAATAATTCCCTGAGAAATCAAATCGGTTAAAATACCTGCCGGCAAATTCTCAGCGGCCATCGTGCTTAATGTGGCAAAGCTGCTGTCGATAAAATCCATTGGGATAGAAGACCAGTCAAATATCGATTGGAAAATAACAAAAAGGATTACAAAGAAAATGATATACCCCCAGAACTTGTGCGTTAAAACACGATCCAGTTTAGAGCGAAAATCTTTGGCTATGCTGGTATCTATACTAAGACCTTCTTTTAATACATCATTGATAAACTGATAGCGTTTAATCGTCTCTTTTTGCTGTAAGCGCTTTAATTCAGTATGTGATTTGGTAAACGAACTCTGTATTTCTTTTCGTTCTAAATTTAAAAAGTTAACATCCTGAGTAATTACTAACCAAAGTTTGTATAACAGCTGATCCGGAAAAGCATTTTGTAAATTGTTAAAATATTCTTTGTCAATAACCGAAGCATTTAAACAAGGCTCAGCCGGTATTGATTTATAAGTTACAATGAGCTCTTTTAACTCCTCAATTCCTAAAGATTTTCTGGAACTTACTAAGGCAATTTTTGTTTTTAATTGTTCTTCTAGAAAAGGGATATTGAGTGAAATTCCTTTAGTTTCCATTCGGTCAGCCATATTAATGACTAAAATGGTGGGGATTTCAAGATCTTTAATCTGAGTAAAAAGCAATAAATTTCTCTTCAGATTTTCTACATCAGTGACTACTAATGCTACATCCGGATATAATTTATCATTTTTATTTAATAATAATTCTATAACTACATTTTCATCAATAGAACTTGCATTAAGACTGTAAGTCCCCGGCAAGTCCAGAATGTTAGCTTTGATATTATGGGGTAATTTGCAAAATCCAATCTTTTTTTCCACGGTGATTCCCGGGTAGTTACCTACCTGTTGATTCAGACCGGTAAGCTGATTAAAGACAGAAGTTTTACCTACGTTTGGATTTCCGATTAATGCTACGTTAATATTCTGAGGGACCATTAAAGTACAATTTTGATAAGTTCTACTTCAATTTCTTTAGCTGTTTCCAGACGAATAGCCACGTGAGAACCATTTACATCTAAATATAACGGATCTCCAAAAGGTGCAATTTGAAGTAATTGGACTGTGTTTCCAGGCAAGCACCCCATTTCAAGTAACTTTAAAGGAATAATGTCAATATCAAAATCTTTGATGATTGCTTTTTCGTTTTTTCGTAGTGAATTTATCGTGGTACGCAAGGCTTATTTAGATTGAATTAAGATTGCAAAAATACATAATTATAATACTAAATTGACTTCTAAAAATCAGTTTTATGATTTAATTAGAATTTATTTTAAGTAAAAATATATTTCTGTGTTTTTGGGTTTTGGTTTTTTAATTTTCACAAAGAAAGTTAATATCTTCGATTAATCGCTCAATATCTTGTTTTTTCGTTCCGTCATAAAAGCCGCGAACACGTTTTTTAGCGTCAACCAAAACAAAATTTTCTGTATGAACCATATCGTATAATTCACTTGGTTTTCCCAGTTTTACGGCTAAATATGATTTTCTGGCCATGGTATAAATTTCTTTTTTATCTCCTGTAACCAGATTCCACTTGCTGTCAACTACATCGTTTTTCAGCGCATAAGCTTTTAAAGCTTCTACTGTATCTACTTCGGGAAAAACGGTGTGTGATAACAACATGACTTTGGGATTATTAAGGACAGCTTTTTGAACTTCCACTAAATTTGCGGTCATTTTTGGACAAATAGAACCACAGGTAGTAAAGAAAAAATCAGCAACATAAATTTTCCCTTCATAATCTTTTTGAGTAATGGTTTTCCCGTTTTGATTGGTAAACGAAAAATCAGCTATTGTATGGTATTTGCTCACATATTGCACCGTACTGTCTACTAATTCCGGATTTACATCGGCGGGATTATAAATAGGAAGTGTTTTTTTAGGTTTTAATGCCCCATAAAATAAAAAAAGTGTGATTGCCGAAAAAACAATAAAGATACCAATGAATATGCGGTATTTGTATAAAACAGATTTCATGAATTTTTTTTGCAAAAATACAAAAACCTGCTTGGAAATCAGGAAGCTTTACTTAATTAATATATTTGTTTTTTTGCGGCTTTGTCTTAATGATTTGTTGACTAAATACAAGCCGGATAAAGTAACCAATCCGCCCAGTGCAATGGAGATACTAAGCGATTCCCCAAAAATGGCCGAACCTAAAAGTACTGCTACTACAGGATTCATATAGGCATACAGGCTGCTCACTTCGGGAGGGAGGTTTTGCAGCGAATAAATGAATACAGTAAAAGTAATTAACGAACCTACCACAACAAGATAAGCGATCGCAAGCCAGGTTTCCATCGGAATTTCACGTACACTAACCGAAATGCCTGTAGCAGCATTGTAAGCAAATAAAAGCAGACCCGAAATAAACATTTGGAATCCTAAACTAAAATACGGATTATAAGAAGCTGCTTTTTTCTTGGTATACAAAGTACCAAATGCCCAGGTAATGGTAGCTAAAACTGATAGAAAAATTCCGAATCTAAAGTCGGGAATTAAAAAATCTGCCAGATATTCATAAAAAATAATGCAGACTCCGCCAAAGCTTACAAAAACTCCGATTGCAGCTAACTGAGCAATTTTTTCACCTTTAAAAAAAGAAATAAGCACTATCCAGATAGGGAAAATGGCAGCAATAATAGCACCCAGTCCGCTACTGATGTATTTAACCCCCGCTGTACTCAGACCATTGCTTAAAGTAAAATTGAGAATAGCCAGAATAACAATTGTATTCCATTGTTTGCCTTTTGGCCAGGGTGTTTTTGTAAAAAGAAAAAAGACAATATAAATTGCTCCGGCAATAAACTGCCGAATGGCAGCCATCTGAATACCGGGAATATAACGAACTCCTTCTTTTGAAGCGATCCAGGTGGTTCCCCAGAAAAAACCAACCCAAATAAGCGCCAGAACAGGTAATCCAATAGCATTTATTCTGGTTGAAACGGTGGTTTTGAATTTGGTTATCACTATAAATGAATTTGAATGAAATGATAATCTAGCAGTCTGATTACTTTATCGGATAAAATAGTTTTTCCAACTGAAGGAATTTCGCGATTAAATTGCGGAGGGACCAGATTTTCTATAATTGCTTTTTGAGTATAATACTCTTGTCGGCTGGGATGAAATGGTGCCACTGCATTAAGAGTAGTATTCCAGATGTTGGTTGTTATAATTTTCAGGATGATTCCAATACAATCATCCAAGTGAATTAAATTGATGGGTGCATCCGGATTAGGAACATTTTCTTTTCCGGCTAAGAATCGGGCAGGATTCCGGTCTTCACCAATGAGCCCGCCAAAACGCAAAACAGTAGTTTTAAAATGTGTATTAGCTAGCAATAATTGTTCAATTTCCAGTAATTGTTTGCCGCTTTCTGTAACAGGAGAGGGAGCAGTGTTTTCGTCAACAACGTCATTAGCTTCTCCGTAAACCGCAGTCGAACTAATAAACAGCACATTTTTTACTGTTGATTGCTGAATAAAAGGCAGGAGGTTTTCTATTTTTTTAACAAATGAATTGTGTGCTGCATCAGAGTAATCTTTATTTTTTCCTCTTAATTTAGGAGGGATAGCAATGATAAGCGTTTCGCTTCCGTCTAAAAATGGCGTTACGGTAGACGAGGAGTTTTCTGCTTCGAGAGCAATAGGGAAATGTTTAATTCCGGACTTTTCCAGCATTTCTTTTTTATCTGCTGTTGTAGTAGAACCTTTAATCGTAAAACCTTCTTTCAGTAATGCTTTCGCCAAAGGAAATCCCAGCCATCCACAACCTAAAATGCTTATTTGTTCCATTTTGCTTTCAATTATTTCAAGATGCAAAGGTCTATATAATTATTTGGATTTTAGGGGCAAAGATTAGAGTATTTTTTAAGACACAGATGCTATATAAAATTATCGGATATAAAAAAACCGCCTCAATTTTGAGACGGCTACCGAACAATAAACTTGTATCGTATTTTATTTTTTCATGAATGTGATTTTTACTTCTTCGCTGTCTAAAATCAGCATATCGTCGGAAATGGTACTTTCAAAAGGATACGGAGTACCTGTTTCATCTTTAATTACCAGGTTTTTACCCTTTTTAGTTAAAGCATAGGTTCCGTCATTGAAATCAGTTTCCAGTTTTCCGTTAACATGTCCGTCTTTAGTAAAAGTTAAAGTTCCATTAGCCAAAATATCATTTTTTACAGAATCCATATGAGGCGTTTTTCCCTCTACCGCTGTAACTTTCCAGGTATCTACCAGATCGTTTCGTTTATTATTACAAGATATTATCAATGTAGCCGATAATACAAGTCCACAAATAAAAAAGTTTAATTTTTTCATAATTTTTGAGGTTTTTGGGTTAGATATGTACAAGTTACAAAAAAATATTTTTTTAAATGTTTATTTTCAGTTATTTATAGAATAAAAATTAAATTAAACGAATGATTTTTTGCATAAAAAAACCACGCAATCCGCGTGGTTTTCTATTGCTATTTTATGAAAAATATTAGAATTTGTATCCTACACCAGCCTGAATCCCAAAACGGTTATTTCCTTCCGGTCCGTAAGCTAAGTCCAGAAAATTATAAATGTATCTTGCCTGAATAAATGCTCCTGAGGTAAAGTCATAAGCTAATCCTGAAACTGACGCCACATTGTATTTTCTCAAATTGGTGTTAGCATAAAGTCCGTTTGCTTTAGAGTCAATTATAGCACTCGCCTGAGGACCAACTTCAATTGACAAACCTTTAGTAAGGTTGAATTTGGCTAAAACAGGTATTGCAATTTCACTAATTTCTAAATCACTGCCGCTGGTATTTCCATTTCCATCAAATTTAAAGCTGGAATGAGAATACAAAGCTTCAGCCTGAAATGAAAATTCATCGCACATTTTGAATTCGGCTACTAAACCGGCATGATATCCTACTTCAGGACGTAAATCATGTACAGATGAAGCTCCTGTTGCTAACCAATCGTAATTAGCTCCGGCTTTGATTCCTAATTTTACATTTTTTGTTTCCTGAGCATTTGCAAATCCAAATGCAAAAACTGCAGCTAATGATAAAATGATTTTTTCATGTTTAATTTTTTTTTTTTTTTTTTTTTGACTATACAAAATTAGATAAAAGCTTTTGGAACCCCTGTGTTTTCGGGCTTTTTAACGTTTTTTACAGCATCTTGGCTCTCAGTGATTTATATAGTTTTTGTAAAAAATAAACTTTATAGGTATCTTTTTTTTCAATTCATACCGGGTGCTTCAGGAATTTTTATTTTTACTTTCATTTTTTTTAAAACCAATAAATAGGCTGAAAGGCAGCCTAAAACAATGAACAAACCAATTTCCAACTGAGCAAAAAACTGATTTCCATTGTGCATTGTATTGGCAGTTGTAAGTGTTGTTTTTCCTTCATCAATTTGAATTTGGGCTAATATTTCTAAGGTTTGTAAACTTTGGGTACTCCATTCTGTAACTTTTTGCCAATCTTTATTTTGATTCATTGTTTCTATTGCTGCACACTGATTCCGGAAAAAATTGAATTGTCTTTTTTCTTCGGGAGTCAGAACAGTCGCTAAGTATTTTTTATCTAAAGACCGGATGCGCTGCAAAGAGCCGCTGATAAACTTTTGTTTTTCGGAAAAAGGAGAGCTTGCAGCTGCTGATTTTATTTGATGAATAGTATTAGTATACTGAAAAATATAATGACTTACCATTAACCTGTCGTTGTAAATCGCCTGAATGCTTTCATTGGTTTTTTTAGAATTAAGTCCAATAAAATAATTACTTATTAACAGTAAAATGGTAACAAAAATCAATATGGCTGCCGCTTTTGTTTTTCGGTTTATGGTATTTATATCTCTCATAATCAGTTGGTTTAATTCCGAAAGATAAACCTTTCTTTCTGATTTAAAAAGAGAATTAAGGAAACTACATAAAAGGAGTTTGCTGTTATGCTTTTGTAGTATCAATAACAGTTTTAAGTTCCCTGTCAGGAACAGCTTTTACGGGAATTGGTTTCGCTTTGTAAACTTTGGGTTCGGCTATTGCTGATGGTGACTGAATAGCAACCGGAGACGCTTTAATTGTTTTTTGGATAGCAACTGCATCGTTTAATACAAAAGGTGTTGGCATCATCCAGTCAGCTCTTTTTTCCATAGTGAATAATGGATTGTCCATTAAATCAAAGGAACTTTCAAGTAATTGCATATCAAAAACTGCAGATGCATCCATGTTAAATTCTAAAACCAACGGATCATTATCAACTACATAGTAACTCAGTAATTTTTTACCTTCCCGTTTTAATAGTCTGCTTTTTTGTTCTAAATGAGAAACTCCATTGGTTTTAATATTATAAAACTGCATTTTTTCATGAGCAAAAATATCATAGCGATTAACTTTCCGGTTAGGTGAAATACGAATTTTGAGATACCGCTGATTTTCTGCAATGCTATCCGTAAGAAAATCAATTGTGGGTTGAGCTATTTTTTTTAAAGGAGCCGGTGCAGCAAAAGTAAATTGAGAATTGTATTTACTAAAAAGCGGAATATCATCAGGACCTTTTAATAATCCGGGATTTTCGCCTAAATATTTTTTGGTCCAGATATCTAAATTTTTATCATAGGTGAGCCATTTTGCTTTATTTGTATCAGCATTATAGAGATAAACAAGGCTGTTTGATTTAGCTTTTCCTTTTTCATAATTGGAATCAGCATCTGCTTTAATAAAAAAGCCGACAGAAGCTATTAAAAACAGAATGGACCAGCTGCCTTTCTGGACAAAATTACCCAAAGTAGGCAGGAGTAATCCAAAACATAAAGCAGTAAGAATGGCACTTCCGAAGAGAATTTTTAATCCAAGACCTATGGGGAACATTTGAATGAAAGGGGCAATGATTAATAAGGCCGGAACAGCAAAAATTAAGTTTAACAGAGGAATGTATTTTTGGGTAAGAATATAAAATCCAAACATAAAAATTCCAAAATAAACCGGAATAATTAAAAACCCGGCACCCTGTAAACCAAATGCAATTGCGATATTGATAAGCAGCCAGCTAAATATGGGAGCTACAAAATCATTAGCACTAATTCTGTTTGGGTAAAAAAAGCGATAAAAGGCAAAACATATTGCGATGCTTAAGCATACAAATGCGCCAATATAACTATGTCCGTTGTAAGTAAAGCCGTTAAGTAAATCACTGTATTGCGGATAAATCTGCAGTACAATTTTCCAGCCAAAAAAGACAATTACTCCGGCTGAAATTAACGCTCCCAAAAAAGGAATGAATCCATGGAGAATTTTCTGAACGCTTAGAATTCTTTTAGCAATTCCTAAGAATATAAAAAACAGTAAAAGAGCAAAAGCAATAACTAACATGGGTATCACCCAGCTAAACGGATAGCTGATAAAACTAAATGGTATGGAGAAATATACATAATCTTCAGATGATTGGACGCTGTTTAAATTGGCATTAGAAAAATATTGCAGCAAAGGCATCAGATAAGAACCCTGATGTGCTAAAGAATTGCTGTCTAAATGCTGTAGATTATCCTGAGCTGTATGATAATTATAATGTCCGTCAATAAAAGCAAAATTGAAACCCTGAATATTTCCTTGTTCTCTGAAAACAGTTAAATCGGTATCATTAGGCAGCATTTTATAAATGCTGTACATCAGTGAGTTAGATACCGGAAAAGTAGGATTTGCTGCTGCAAAATTCTTGACCATTCCTGCATTTCCACCATTGGTTTCCATTAGCATATAAGAAGGACCAGATGTTCCCCGGGCTTCAAAATTTAAGGCTAATCCAATTTCCTTAGCCCATTGGTGTCTGCTTACAAAAAGTGAAGCGCCATTTAATCCAAGTTCTTCGGCATCGGTAAACAGAATAATAATGTCATTTTTATGTGGGGTTTTATTATGTAAAAATGCCCGCACACTTTCCAGAATGGTGGCCACACCTGTTGCATCGTCACTGGCTCCGTGGGATGCCGAATGCGGAGCACTGTCATAATGAGAAAGTAATAAAAGTGCTTTTCCCTGTTGACTTCCTTTTATTCGGGCGATTATATTTTTTGATTTGGTTAAATTTCCCCAATCCGTTAACGTATATCCATCCTGAAAATGCGTTTCAAGCCCCAGTTTTATTAATTCATAACGTAAATAATTAGCGACTTTGTTGTGATTTTCTGATCCAGTAAAATGTGGTTTCTGACTAATTGATTTTATATGTACTAAAGCTCTTTTAGTAGAAAACTCTGCAAGGGGTTTGTCATTATTTACAGTCCATTGCGGCATCATGCTAAGGTATACTAAAGCCAGAATAGCTATAAAAAACAGTACCGAAACAATGGAGGATAAATCTTTTTTCATTTTTAAGGTAGATTTGGGTGGGTTGCTAATTGTCTTTTTTTACAAGAATATACAAATCATTTTCTAATAACATATAGCCTTGATCGTACAGAAAATAATAGGTGTTTCCTGTTTTGGTTTTCAATATATTGGTAAAAAAATCAAAATCAAAACCTTTACTTAATAATTTAGTTTTTGTAGTTTTTGATTTTCCATCTGTATTGAGTTCTGTAAGAATACGATAATTTTTGCGTAATTTATTATTAATGTTACGCATAATGTTATTACTGTCTTTGTTTATCTTATTGTTATAAGCATTGCGACAGCCGTCGCTGCAGAACTTTTTATCTTCGCGGCCTACAATTTTTTCCCCACATTCTAAACAGTTTTTTTCCATAATTATTAAAATTGGCCTTTGTATAGTAAGGCTTGTTCGATATGTGCTAAATGATGGTTGCAATGCCAGGCATACATTCCGATTGTTTCTTCCAGTGTCGAAATTTTATTGGTAGCAGGATGAATAAATTGTCGTTTTAACTCCTTTTCGCCAAAGGATTTCAGTAAGTAAACCCATCGGGCATGTACGCCTTCAATAATTAGTACTGATGCTGATAAATCATCAGCAAGTCCGTCCTGAAGTTCAGCCCATTGATCTTCTTCGTAAGGTTTTATTATGGGCATTTCTTCTGTTAAAGCCAGTTTAAAGCGAATAAAACTATTCATGTGGCTGTCGGCACAATGATGTATTAGCTGTTTTATTTTCCATCCGTCAGGTCTGTATATCCAATTTAACTCTTTTACAGAAAGGTTTTCAGTCAGCAATTTTACCTTTGAAGGGAATTCTTCAATAATTGCTATCCAGTTTTTTAAATTATCTGTGGTTATTAAATTTGGTTTTTGAAATTCTCCGATGGGAAACTTTAATTTTTCTAAATCAAATAGTTCACTTTCCATATTTAGCTTTTTAATTTTCTGATACGATATAAATCATGTCGGCGGTCTTTTAATATTTTAACGCTTCCGTGTTCGTGGAGCTCTTTTAATAAATCCAGATCAACATCAACAATCAATGTCATTTCGGTGTTTGGGGTTGTTTCGGCTTTCACTCCATTACTTGGAAAAGCAAAGTCAGAAGGAGTAAAAACAGCTGTTTGCGCATATTGAATATCCATATTATTTACTTTAGGTAAATTCCCTACACATCCCGCAATAGCAACATAACATTCGTTTTCTATTGCCCGGGCCTGAGCGCAATGTTTGACGCGTGTATAACCGTTTTGTGTATCCGTCAAAAAGGGAACAAATAGAATATTCATGCCTTCATCGGCCATTAATCGGGAAAGTTCAGGGAATTCAACATCATAACAAATTACAATTCCTATTTTTCCACAATCAGTATCAAAGGTCTGGATACTGTTTCCGCCTGTTATTCCCCAATGGAAAACCTCATTTGGCGTGATGTGAATTTTAGTATAAGTTTCATAGGTACCGTCCCTTTTACAAAGAAAACCGGCGTTGTACAAAGTGCCGTCTACCAGATGCGGCATGCTTCCGGTAATAATATTAATGTTGTAGGCAATGGCTAATTCCTGAAAACGTTTCCTTATAGGTACGGCATATTTTGCTAATTCCCGGATAGCATCTGCTTCAGAAAGGTGATTGTAATCAGCCATCAGAGGGGCAATAAATAATTCAGGAAATACAGCAAAGTCACTGCCATAACCTGAAACAGCATCAATAAAAAACTCTGATTGTTCAAACAATGCTTCTAAGTCTTTTAAGGGACGCATTTGCCATTGAATTAATCCTAAACGAATGACACTTTTTGTCGTATTGATAATCTGCGGACTTTCATCATAATAAATGTTGTTCCATTCTAATAGTACCGCAAATTCTTTAGATTTTTTATCTCCTTCGAGATAATTTTTCATGATTCGCATCACGTGAAAATCATTACTCAGCTGAAAGGAAAGTACCGGGTCATGAATTTCTTTTCTTTTTACCTTGTCAATATATCCTTTAGGCGTGAGTTCTTGTGCATACTGACCGTAATTAGGAATTCTGCCTGCAAATACAATAGATTTCAGATTCAGTTGTTCACAAATTTCTTTTCGTGCGTCATACATTCTGCGGCCTAAGCGTAAACCTCGGTATTTTGGGTCCACAAAAACATCAATTCCGTAAAGCACATCTCCATTGTAAGTATGCGTCGAAAAAGTGTAATTTCCTGTGATTTTAGCATAATCATGATTTTTATCTACTAAATCTTCAGGAACAATCAGGGACAATGCTGAGCCTACCACAATATCATCTACCAGAATCACAAGTTGGCCTTCGGGAAAAATTTTAAGTAATTTTTTAACCTCAGATTCATTCCAGTAATTATCGGCCATCTCAGGATAAGATTCCATCATTGACTTTTTTAATTCCTTATAATCTTCGATTTTTAAATTTCGTAGTTCTACTTTATTAATTTCAGCTTGCATAAATGTGTTGATTTTCTGCAATGTACAAAAAATATTATCCGTTTACAAACGTTTACAATTATTTACAACCGAAAGTAATTAGATAGTAACCGAATAATTCATCACAACGGTTGCAACTTTGTCCCATCGGAATGAAACAAACTGTTTTCGATACTATAAGCCAAAAAGTCTGAAACGAGTTCAGATAATAACAATTAAATGATATACGCCATGAATGCATTAAGAAACAAAGTACAGTTGATCGGACATTTAGGAAATGATCCTGAAATCAAAAATTTTGACGGAGGTAAAAAATTAGCCAATTTTACCCTGGCGACAAATGAAAGTTACAAAAATGAAAAAGGAGAAAAAGTAGAAGAAACGCAATGGCACAGAGTTGTGGCATGGGGTAAAACGGCTGAAATTATTGAAAAATATGTAACTAAAGGAAAAGAAATTGCTGTTGAAGGTAAATTAACACATCGCACCTATGATGATAAAAACGGAGAAAAGCGTTATGTTACCGAAGTAGTGGTTACCGAATTACTTTTATTGGGAAAATAGCTGAATTGAATTAAAGAACCGAATTTTTTAAAAGCAGAAAACCCATCTCGATGTAAAAAAAAAGAGATGGGTTTTTGTATATATAAAATTAGGCTACTTTTTTAATCAAATCATGCATAGGGCAACGTTTGCAACGCTTGCTTTCTGATTTTTTGAATTTTTCGCAACAAGAAGATTTACAGTTTTCCACTTTTTTGATGACAACAAGAGCTTCTTTTTTCTTTTTGTCTTTCTTTTTTTTCTTCTTATCCTTTTCTTTTTCTTTCTTGCCCACTTTCTATCCGTTTAATAACGAGACAAATATAAAACAAAAAATATTATTTTTATATATTCTAAATAAACTTTAACTTTTTTTATTTTGGATTGATTGCAACAGAACTGGTTACTGTTATTTGCTGAATGTCACGGTCAAACAAGTACAAACCTCCTTTGTCATCACCAATCAGATTAATTTTATCCAAAATTGTTTTAGCAGTAGCTTCTTCTTCTATTTGTTCCGAAACATACCATTGTAAGAAATTATGCGTCGCATAATCTTTTTCAGAAAAAGTGATGTGTACCAGTTCATTAATGGAGTTTGAAACAAAAGTTTCATGCTCATACAATGTTTCAAACATTTCTTTGAAAGTAGTGTAGGATGTTTTAGGTGCTTTTAAATCAGTGATTTGCGAGTGACCGCCACGTTCATTTACATATTTGATTAATTTAAGCATGTGCGCACGCTCCTCATCTGACTGTGCATACATAAATTGCGAAATCCCTTCTAAACCGTTTACTTCTGCCCAGCAGGCCATTGATAAATAAGTTTGAGAGGATTCTGCTTCAATACGGATTTGCTTATTTAATGCTGCTTCTATATTTTTTGATAACATAACGATAAGTTTTTTTATTTAACGTGATGTAAAGGTACTTAAAAAGGCAGTGAAAAATCTTTCAGGGAATCAATTTGATTTCTATTTGGCAATAGTTTTAATCTATTCTATATCTTCCAAAACTAAAGAAAATCGGGCTTTGCGTTTTTTAAAAATCAAAACCATCAGTAAATTTTCGCATTACATATTTTTTTGCTTTGACATCATAATAACCTAAAACATAATAGTCTTTAAGTTTAAAGCTGTTGCTTAAAACTATTTTCTTGTTTTTACTTAAAAAATAAGACAGTTTATCAAGTGCAAGTGGTGATTGATTACGGGTAACAAGTTCCAGATTTTGATTCAGAATACCCTCAAAATAAGCATATTTAAAATGATAAATTTCCGGGAAATCTATATCAGAAAACTCGTCATCAAGGAAACTGTTATGAAACCTATTAGCCTGAATAAGTTTTCCTTTATCTTCTGTCATTGGAATTCCACCTATAGAAATATAAGTATTTCTTTTAGTATTATAAACGGTCACTCCTATGTCTAAATCATTCAGATGCTGTAAAAATCGTTTTGGTTTTTTAATGTCTTTCGGTTTTCGGGAATCTTTTTGAATGAAAAGGGGAATGTTGTTAAAGTCTTGATCACTTTCGTTTAAAACACTATTCTTTTTTAGAATTTGACCCGAGTTAAAATCTTTTATTTCCAAAGTGAGTTCGGATTCGCCTGCAGTAATCTGATACAGTTTTCCGAGGTGATAAAAGGAATTACTCTTTTTCTTTACATCCTGAAGAACAGATTGTGAGAAGTTCTTTTCGGTTAAATGACCATTTTCCAAATTAAGATCAAATGCCTGCGTATTTTTAGGGGTATAATCTAAAGTCAGTACAATGTGGTTATTCTGAATATAAATTTTACTTTTTTGAGCCGTTTTCTCCAGCAGATTATAATCATTAATATCTATTTTTTCCATTGGATACGCCTTAGTAATGGTATTAAACGTTTGCATTTTACCATTTTTATCCTGAAAAGTAAATGAGGATAAATCAAAAACTTTCTTGGCGACTTTAGGTTCCTCAAAACTGTAGACAATCAATGCCTGCATCATGCGATGCTGTGCCAGAATATGAAAAGAATTATTCATCTGGAATGTTGTTATAACAGATTCATTAACAGGTAATTTTGTGCTGTAAAGGGTGTGCGTTTTGTTTTCTAAATTAAATTTTAAAGTTAAAATAAAAGCTAATGGAGCTTTTTTGCCAGGTAAATTAGGGGATAGATAAAGGTTTGGATTTCCATCTTTGTTAAAACTACAGCCGGTTAATTGTACGTTTTCTAAATTTTGCAGCGGAAAGACATATTCACTATTTAAAAATAAGGCCCGATTGTATTTTAGAATCGTAATTTTCCCGCTGTCCTTTATAAAAACAAATACTTCGTGGGTATTTTCATTTTCAACATGCAGAATTTGATTGTTTTTATTAGAGTAATTAGATGTGGCGGAGACAACGATTTGATCGAGAGATCTTAGGCGCTCAAAATTTAATTCTTTATCATTTCCTTTAGGATTGTTTAAGCTAATAGGATAGGAGTTGAGAACCGTTTGACAAAACAGTACTGATGAGCAAAACAGAAATAAAAAAAGGAATGATTTTTTCATGAGTTTTTACTTTCAAAAATCATTCCAGATTTTTTAATGTTCTATTTTTTTTAAAATATCAGTAATTTTTTCAATTGTACTAAAGTTTTGGTGCTTTACTTCATGGTCTATTTTTTCATGTGCCCAAGTGGTATGAAACGGTACATGAGCTGCATGTCCGCCAATAGCTAATACCGGTAAAACATCAGATTTTAGGGAATTTCCAATCATATAAAATTCAGATGGATTAATTTCCAGACGTTTAATCAAATCCAGATAATCCTGTTCCTGTTTGTCAGACATCACTTCGATATGATGAAAATATTTTCCTAATCCCGAATTGTGCAATTTGCGTCTTTGATCTAATAAATCGCCTTTGGTGGCAACCACTAATTTGTATTTACCATACAACGCTTCCAGAGTTTCTTCGACTCCGTCTAAAAGAACAATAGGTTTGTCTAATAATTCTTTTCCGTATTGAATAATTTTGGCAACAACCTCAATTGGAATCGTATTGTTCGAGATGGTCATAGCTGCTTCAATCATTGAAAGAATGTAGGCTTTAATTCCGTAACCGTATATGGCTAAATTTTTTATTTCAATTCTGAAAAGCTCTTGGGAAATACTTTTGTGTGACAGGTAATCACTCATTAAGTCACAAAATTTTTCCTCTGTTTCCAGAAAATAAGTTTCGTTAACAAATAAGGTATCGTCGGCGTCGAAAGCAATAACTTTAAAAGGCATATAATTTATTTTATTTTTTTAACCCAAAGTGGCTGATTGTAAAAAGTGATTCTTATTCCTAAAAGTAAAAAAATACCGCCAATAATCATATGCCAATTTATATTTTCATCTAAAAATAGCCAGGCCATAAAACTTGCTAAAATAGCCTGACCTAATAAACTGACAGAAATTCGGGTGGCTCTTAAATGTTGTGTCGCATAGCTAATGAGAAGCCAGGCGGTTAATTGACACACAGCTCCCTGAACAAATAATACAAGCCAGGCGGTAGTAGAAAAACCGGTAAAAGTTTCCTTAGATACCCAGCATATTAACCCCAGAAAGAGACTTGCAGCAATTAATACAATTGTCATAAAAGAGAGAATTTCTATTTTAGACAAAACATTTTTACTGATTAATAAGTAATTCGCATATAGAATTCCGGATAAAACAGCGAGGAAAAATGCAGTGTCAAAATGAAATTGGCTAATGGTTTCAAACCCCATAAAAATTATCATCCCGAAAAGGGCTACAACAGTTCCAATCCAGAAATTTAGCGCAGGTTTATTTTTTAAAAATAAAAATGAAGTTATTCCGAGCCAAAGCGGCGACAAATTAGATAATAAAGTGGCTTGCGTAGCAGTTGATTCCTGAATGGCAATATTCCAGACCGCAATATCCGTTGCAAAAACAATTCCGCAAAGAACAGCGGAAATGAGGTTTTTAAGGGTTGGTAACTGAAATTTTTTGAAAATGATTACATAAGGAAGCAATAACAGTGTCGCTATAAACATCCGGTAAAAAGCCGAAATCAGTCCATTCGTTAAATGCAAGCGAACCAGAATAGGGAAGATTGAAATACAGACAATACCTAAAACTAAAGCTAATTGCGGTTTGTTAATTTTCATTTTGTTTACAGAAAATAGTTTTGCTTACAATTAGTATGTCATTCATCTCAAGTGCAAAAAAAAGTTTATTTTACCGCAAATTCGCAAATTATTTTTTCAAAACTTTAAAAAGAAAATTTGCGAATTTGCGGTTAATATTTTTAATTTATCGTTTCTCCATTCCCAACACCATCAGTATCCGGATTTACAAAAACCAGTTTTCCTTCGGCATTATTAGTCATCAGAATCATTCCCTGACTTTCAACACCTCGTAATGCTCTTGGAGCCAGGTTGACTAAAACAGTCACTCGTTTCCCAATGATATCTTCCGGTTTAAAACTTTCAGCAATTCCAGAAACAATCGTACGAACATCAATACCGGTATCTACTTTTAATACCAATAATTTATTGGCTTTTGGCATTTTCTCTGCTTCTAAAATCGTTCCTACACGCAAATCCATTTTGGCAAAATCCTCAAACTTAATCAAGTCTTTCTGAGGTTCTGCTTTTTTGTTTTCGGCAAGGTTCGCCGTTTTAGTTGCTTCCAGTTTGTCTATTTGTTTTTGAATTTCTTCATCTTCAATTTTAGCAAAAAGCAATTCGGCAGCACCAATTTGGTGTCCGGCAGCTAATAAGTCTGAAGTTTCAGTAATAGTATTCCAACTTACTTTAGATTCTATATTTAAGATTCTGGATAATTTTGTTGCTGTAAACGGCAGGAAAGGTTCGCAAAGTGAACTTAAAGCAGCCGCAATTTGCAAAGCCACATACATCTGCGTTTGTACGCGTTCCGGATTGTCTTTAATTACTTTCCAAGGCTCTTCGTCAGCCAAATATTTATTTCCTAAACGAGCCGCATTCATCATTTCGCCCAAAGCTTCACGGAAACGGTAACGCTCAATAGAACTTGAAATCACCGCAGGATAGGCTTTTAATTCGGCTAATGTTTGTTCGTCAACTTCCGAAAATTCGTTTGGAGCAGGAACAACACCGTTGTAATATTTATTGGTTAAAACCACCACACGATTGATGAAATTCCCAAAAATCGCTACTAATTCATTATTATTTCTGGCCTGAAAATCTTTCCAGGTAAAGTCGTTGTCTTTAGTTTCCGGCGCGTTGGATGTCAATGCATAGCGCAACACATCTTGCTGATTTGGAAATTCTTCCAAATATTCATGCAACCAAACGGCCCAGTTTTTAGAAGTCGATAATTTATTCCCTTCTAAGTTCAGGAACTCATTGGCAGGAACATTGTCAGGCAAAATATAATTTCCTTCCGCTTTTAACATCGCCGGGAAAATCACACAGTGAAACACAATATTGTCTTTCCCGATAAAGTGAACCAACTTGGTTTTTTCGTCTTTCCAGTATGGCGTCCAATCTTTTCCTTCTTTCGCAGCCCACTCTTTGGTGGACGAAATGTACCCAATAGGTGCATCAAACCAAACGTATAATTTTTTTCCTTCGGCACCTTCCACAGGAACATCAATTCCCCAATCTAAATCACGAGTTACCGCACGAGGCTCTAATCCACCGTCGATCCAGGATTTTACCTGTCCGTAAACATTAGGTTTCCAGTCGTTTTTATGTCCTTCCAGAATCCATTCTCTCAGGAAAGCATCGTATCTGTCCAATGGCAAAAACCAGTGTTTTGTTGATTTCAAAATAGGTGTTTCTCCTGTAATAGTCGATTTTGGATTAATCAAATCGGTAGCATTCAAAGTCGAACCACACTTCTCACATTGGTCGCCGTAAGCTTCTTCGTTACCGCATTTTGGACAAGTTCCCATCACAAAACGGTCTGCCAGAAATTGATCCGCTTTTGCATCGTATAATTGCTCAGTTACTTCTTCAATAAAATCACCGTTATCATATAATTTCTTAAAAAATTCCTGAGCCGTATCATGATGAATCTGAGCCGAAGTTCGAGAATAATTATCAAATGCAATTCCAAAATCCGAGAACGATTTACGGATAATACCATCGTATTTATCAATTACTTCCTGAGGTGTAATCCCCTCTTTTTTGGCTTTCATCGAAATAGCAACGCCATGTTCGTCGCTTCCGCAAACAAACAAAACATCTCTCCCCTGCAAACGCAAATAACGCGAATAAATGTCCGCAGGAACATAAACTCCCGCCAAATGCCCTATATGTATGGGTCCGTTAGTATAAGGTAAAGCCGCCGTAATGGTATATCTTTCTGGATTCTGTATCATGATTCAATTTTATTGCGTGCAAAAATAAGGAATCCAATTTTATTTGGAGCTATTTCCTGCTCCCGAAACTTCGGGACATTGCAATCTTTCTATTTTTAAAGAAAAAAGTAAAAGGATTTTCACTGTTATCGGGGCTAGGGATTTGGAGCAGTAAAACATTTGTTATTCTTGAGAAGAATAAAAACTATATTTTTTTAAGATTAATTGTTTTTAAAGTAATTCATCTCCTGTCCAATTGGATAATTCTGGATTGTTGTCTTTGTAGAGTCTTGTTGATTTTACTAGTTTTTGAATTTTATTACTAATTTCCGCAGGTAATTCTTCTCCAGTAATTACGGTATATCCAATTTTAATATCTGAATGATATGGATTGTAATCAGTTGATTCTGTTTTAGGTGTGTAAATAATGTCAGAATCGGATTTTCTAATGTCTAATGCATTTATAACTGCAAAACCAAAATAATTTCTATTAGTATTCTGCATTTTTATAGCAATCTTTTTTAAGAAATTAGCATTTGTAAAATCTAGTCTATTTACGGAAATTTCGTCATATCCTGCAGGAGGTTTGTAGCAATTTGACTTTAATTTTCCTGTATTAGGATTTACATTTATAGGTGAAAATATAAATCTACTTATTTTTTCAGAATCGGATATTTCTGAAGGAATATTTGGAGCTTCAGTCGTAACTGTTACAGGGAGATTAACGAAAGTTCTTTTTCTAAATCGCTTTAATAAACGTAGAAAGTAATTTAGAATTTTCTTCATTTATGATCTGTTTGTTAAAGTATTTAGTTTCAATAGAATTATATTCAACATAGTATGAAAAAGTAGAGTTTCCAATCTCCAAAAAAACAGTTTCGTCTTGCTCATTATACCATTCAAAAGTTATTGTTCCATTTGGATTAGGATAAAAATCTTTAACAGAAGAGGCTGAGTCATCTCCAATTAAATCTAATAATTTAATTGCATTTGAAGCACTTTTAATCTCTAATGGAATAGAATTAAATCCGTCCCAATTGTTATTCAAACTTTTAAATGACAATATGTTTTCAATAATAGAGTATTTAGAATTAAAATTTTTATTTAAAAAATTAATTCTATCAACATAATTAGATATTTCATTTCCAATTTTTTGAGAACATTCTATGGATTCCTTTGTAGCATTGTCAAAAACTTTATAATTATTAAAGTCATTTGATTGAGCCAAAACAGATGTTCCTATAAAAAGTGAGGTTAATACAATATTGCCTCTTAAACCAAAACCTTTGTTTTCACGAACATTATTTGAAAAGTCATCCTGATTTATATAATCAAAAGTATTGATTAATAAATCGTCTTCTAATATTTCTATACTATCCATTATTTAATAAATTTTTAGTATTATCATTAATAACCCAATTAAAAACGTTAAATATTTCATCGTTAATTTTATTTGATTCAGTCAAAATTGTCTCTAATAAAATTTCACTTTTATTTATTACTTCAATGTCAATAATTAATTGACCTCTTTCGTTATTTAGTTGTGGTAAAATATTCATTCCGTATTTTAAATTTAAAAAATAATTTTCATTTACGAAATTAACTGAATGAATATTATGATTTATATTATTCATATTTGGAAAAGCATCATTGTTGTTAATCAATGCTTTATTTAATAAAAAGTCTAAAATACCATTTGGATTGTCATTATTTTTGAATTCAACAATATTAATTTTTCTAATGGAAAATTTATTTACCTTTTTAATGTCACAAATTTTTAAAAATTTAAGGATAGTTTGTAAATCATCCAAAATAGAATCGTATTTGGTGTAAACACTTCCTTCTACGGAAAAATTTAAAGAGGATTCAGTGATGTTAATATCTTTTTGACCATCAATAGACTTTAAAATTATATTATCCCCTTCTTCGATGTGTTGAAAATTAGTTTTTTCCTTATCAATTGAAATTTGAAAACCTTTTCCTTTTCCCAAATTAAATCTTGGAAAAGTGTCTTTAAATAAAGTTTCTATTTTTTCAGAATTGTCTTTTAAATTTTTACAAGAATTATATTCAATTTGAAAAAAAACTTTTCTTAAGAAATTTTTTTTATATTCTTTTCTCTCAACAGGTTGAAATCCAAACACTTTTTTTGTTTTTTTAAGTTGTAGTTTATATTTAAATTATTATGTCAAATTAATGAAATCTTTATCAAATACTGTGCAAAAGTACAAAATTAATTTAGACAAATGTGTAAACTAATTTTTAGTACATGACAATCCTCTTAGGAGAATTTATAATCTAATTCTTTCTATCAATTATTGTTTATCTTTGCCAACAGATTTAAAGAAAATAAATCATGCCCAAAGGACCTGAAAAAAACACCAAAAACAAGGCTTTACACACCAAATTATTGAATCGGAAAAAGGCTAAACTACAAGAAGAAAAAGCAGCAAAAGCAGCACGAATGAAAGCTTTGGTTGCCAAAATGAATCAGCAAAAGAAAAATAACGAATCTAATGCTGAATAAATTTTAACTTTAAACAAGCTGCATAATTTGTGGTTAAAAATGTTTTAGCTACTAAAACTCCAAAAAAAATCCGTGCTAATCTGTGAAATCCGTGGCAAAAAAAACGAAATTTGCTGACAAACTCCTTTAAAAAATCTCAAAATGGAATTCGGAAGCATTATTATCTCAGAAAACGCAGCCAATAGCGAAAACCCTCAAGACGTAATCAATTCTAATATTTCGGTTATCAACCTGATGCGTGAGGAAAAAATTGACGATGAATTCATTCACGAAGATGCTTTAATGAGTTATTACCTGGATTATTATGTGGCGCAACATATCGAAGGCAACTTTGCACAATTTGTTTACAAATCGGGCTGGAATAAAGAACTGAACGAATTAATAGAAGAAGGCTTGCAGTTAATTGGTGCCGAAAAGCATTTGGAATTATTCCAACAACAAGCTAAAAAAGTCCGCTTAATGAGCAGCGTAAAGCTCAACAAATTCTTAAATGGAAAACTGGAAGGCGTAAATCCAACAAGAGATTTACTCAACAGCGATACTTTCTTCGAACTGGAAGAAAACCTTATGGAACTTAATGCTGCATTTTTATTAAACCATCCCGACACTCAGGTACTTTCGGTGGATGCTATGTTTGAACTTTTAGAAGATTATTTAGGTCGCGAAATCAAGAGAATGTAATAGATTAATTCAACGCTGTCTCCAAATATTGCAGCATTTGTTAGGATACTTTCAAAATAAGTATATTTTTGTAATACCTGTTAGTTATAAGTCCTATAGAAAAATGTAGTTGGTTATGGAGATTCTAAATCAATTTTTAAAATTATTTGTATTAGACATCCGCAATGTAATGGGATTGTTGTTTTGGGGAAATTTCGCTCTGGCAACACTTGTTTTTACTTTTCGATTCACACTCAGTAGTAAGGATACTAAAACCCATTTATTGGTATTTGGTTTTTCTAAAATTTTTCAATCTTTTGCCTGGTTAGCATTTTTTCTCAGAACGGACACCGTTACATTCAATCCTGTAAATATTATTATTCCCAATACTTTAGTTTTTGGAAGTTATTATCTGGAATCTATAGCAATGCTTATGATGGTGAATAGCTCTAAAAAAGCCTATCGGATACAAGCCGTACTTTTTGCTGTTATGTTGTCTGCTTTTTATTTGGCAGTATGGTGTGAGGCGGCAGCTAATATTCGGGTAGCACTAGCTTCGTTTGTAATTTTTATAATGCTGATAATACCTGCTTTTCGATTTTTAACCGAAACCAGAAGCAGTATGTTTAAAAAAATACTGGGTTTTAATTATTTTATTCTGTTGATTGCAGTGATTTTCAGAATCATTTATCCTTTTTTTAAAACTTCAACAAGCCTTTATTCTGTTGATCCCGCACAGCAGATTATATTTTTAATCATATTTCTGATGATGATTATAAGCGGAGTAGGATATTTGCTTTTACTACAAGAAGAAAAAGAATTGCAGGTTAAGAAATTACTCGAGGATAAAAACAGATTTTTTTCAATTATTGCGCATGATTTAAAAGGCCCCTTTAATGGGATTATTGGACTTTCGGAATTATTATTAGAAGATGAGACCCATACTAATTATAAAGAAACCAATGAATATATAAAGTTAATTCATCAGTCTTCCAAAAGTGTGTCTTCGTTGCTGGATAATCTTTTAACGTGGGCACAATCTCAAACAGGAAGTCTTGGATTTAATCCTCAAAGAATAGAAATCAGTCCGGTGATTGATAAAGCAATCCATCTGCTGGCGAATGTTGCTAAGAATAAAAACATAACCATTCATTCTGAAATTACAGCTCGGGAATATGTTTTTGCGGATAAAAATATGTTAGAAACGATCTTTAGAAACCTAATTTCCAATGCTATAAAATTTACTGAAACTAATGGAGAAGTAGTGCTTTCTATGACAAAAGAAAATAATGGGCTGGTATTTTCGGTCAGGGATAATGGTATTGGTATTGCTCCTGATAAAATGGCGGCTTTGTTTGCAGTTGATCATCTGCACACAACTGCAGGAACGAATGATGAAACCGGCACAGGATTAGGATTGATGTTGTGTAAAGATTTTATAGAAAAACATGGCGGTGTTATATGGGTGGAAAGTGAGCCAGGAAAAGGAAGTGATTTCAGGTTTAGCATCCCGGATTCCATTTAATTCTGCTAACACTTTTTAATGCTCCGGTTACATACAAAGTCAAGTGAGACTTGGCGAATATCAGTGAAAGGCTGCTCTGGTTTTGAGAAATAGTTTTTTCGTCAAAACTTTGTCTTAGAAGTCTCAAACATTTCCTTAAATTTGCTACCGTTATTAGAAATTTTATAGTTATAAAAATCCAACTATGTTACAAATTGCATTTATTAGAGAGAATCAAGAAAAAGTAATCCAAGCTTTGGCCAAAAGAAATATGGATGCCAGAACAGTTGTGGAAGAAGTGGTAGAACTTGATGAGCGTCGTCGTGCTACGCAAGTAGAATTAGACAACATCTTAGCTGAATCTAATAAATTGTCCAAAGACATCGGGGAAATGATGAAAGCAGGTGAAAAAGCCAAAGCTGCCATCCTAAAAGAAAAAACGGTTACTAATAAAGAAAAAAGCAAAAAGCTAGCAGAAACAGCTGATGCTATCGCTGCCGAACTTACTGAAAAATTATACACTTTACCTAACCTACCGGCTGATATTGTTCCCGAAGGAAAATCAGCAGATGACAACCTGAATGTTTTTGAAGCAGGCGAAGTACCTGTTTTACACGAAGGAGCACAACCGCACTGGGAATTGGTAAAAAAATACGATATTATTGATTTTGAATTAGGAAATAAAATCACAGGTGCAGGATTTCCGGTTTACAAAGGAAAAGGAGCGCGCTTGCAACGAGCCTTAATCAATTATTTTTTAGACAAAAATACTGCTGCCGGTTATAATGAAGTACAGGTGCCTCATTTTGTAAACGAAGCTTCGGCTTACGGAACGGGACAATTGCCGGACAAAGAAGGGCAAATGTATCATGATGCTACCGATAATTTATATTTAATCCCAACGGCTGAAGTTCCGGTAACCAACTTGTTCAGAGATGTAATTTTGAACGAAAGTGAATTCCCGATTCTAACTACAGCTTACACGCCATGTTTCCGTCGTGAAGCAGGTTCGTACGGAGCGCATGTACGTGGATTGAATCGTTTGCACCAATTTGATAAAGTCGAAATTGTACGTGTGGAACATCCTGAAAAATCATACGAGGCTTTGGAAGGAATGGTAGAGCATGTAAAAGATATTTTGAACGAATTGAAATTACCATACCGAATTTTACGTTTATGTGGTGGCGACATGGGGTTCACGTCAGCTTTAACTTATGATTTTGAAGTGTTTTCTACAGCGCAGGATCGTTGGTTAGAAATTTCTTCAGTATCTAACTTTGAAACTTTTCAGGCCAATCGTCTAAAATTGCGTTTCAAAGACAAAGACGGAAAAAACCAATTAGCGCATACCTTAAACGGAAGTTCATTGGCTTTGCCTAGAGTTTTAGCAGGAATTATAGAAAACTACCAAACTACGGAAGGAATCGTAATTCCAGAAGTATTGCGTCCGTATTGCGGATTTGATATTATAAACTAACTTTTGTTTGTTTTCATGTACCGCAAATTCGCAAATTATTTTTTAAGTTTAATAAAAATAAAATTTGCGAATTTGCGGTAAAATATTTTCGAAATAAATCGAATAATGAAAAAACTATTTCTACATATCGCCTTGTTTTTTTCATTGATTTGTTTTGCTCAAAACGAGCAGTTAGCACAGTATTATTATGACAAAGGCGATTTTGAAAAAGCAAAAATCAGTTACGAGGAATTGTTAGAAAATGTTCCTCAGAACATGCAGTATTTTCTACGCACAATAGATTGCTACCAGCAATTACAACAATTTGATATTGCAGAAAAGGCAATCCAAAACCGATTGACTAAATACAATCAAGGCAGTCTTCTGGTCGAATTAGGCTATAATTACCAATTGCAAAAAAAAGATGTTAAAGCTAAAAGCTATTACGAGCAAGCTATAGAACGCATTCGAAAAAATCCCAATGAAGTTTACGGAATTGCGAATTCTTTTGAACGAAAAGTACAACTAGAATATGCCTTAAAAGCCTATCAGACAGCTACTGAAATTCAGCCCAATTTTAATTTCAATTACCATCAAGGGCTGATTTACGGACAACTGGGCAATTTTGATAAAATGATTGTTACTTTTCTGGATGAAGCCTATGCTAATCCTCAAAATTCGATTGTGATTCAAAATCAATTGTCGCGTTTTATGACCGATGAAGCCGATGCTACTTTTAGCGATGCTTTGCGAAAAGCCTTGATTTTAAAGGTTCAAAAAAGTCAGGATTTGTTTTGGAATCATTATTTGAGTTGGTTTTACGTGCAGCAAAAAGAATTTTCGAAAGCCTTTATTCAGGAAAAAGCCATTTACAAACGTAATCCTGAGTCACTTTCAGGTATTTTAAATTTGGCAAATTTAGCCATTGAAGAAGGTAATCAGGAAGTGGCTAAAGAAATCTTAGATTTTGTTATTGAAAATACTAAAGATTTACAACTGTTAATTCAGGCGCATAGTTATTTAATTGATTTAAAAATCAAAAAAGCCAGTGAAAAAGATTATGTAAGCATTAATCAAGAAATTGAAGCTTTGTTGAAGGAATTTGAAATAAACCCTTTTACCTTATCTTTGCAGCTGATTCAGGCGCATTTTGTAGCATTCAATTTAAAGAAACCAGAGCTGGGAAGGGAAATCATAAAAAAAGCTTTGGAATTACAATTGAATAATTATGAAACGGCTCAGGTCAAAATGGAATTGGCGGATATTTTGCTTTTGGAAGAAAAGTACAATCAGGCATTATTGTATTATTCACAAATTGAAATGGACTTAAAGAATGATGCCGTAGCACATGAAGCCAGTTTAAAAGCTGCTAAGACGAGTTATTTTAAAGGTGATTTTGCCTGGGCATTGAAACAATTTAAAGAATTGAAATCGGCAAACACACAGTTGATTGCTAATGATGCTTTAGAATATTTTTTATTGATAAATGACAACACCGTTGCTGATTCTACCCAAACAGCATTGAAGGCTTTTGCTAAAGGGGATTATCTGTTATATCAAAACAGAAATCAGGAAGCTGTTGCGCAGTTTCAATTGGTTTTAAATTCCTTTAAAGGAGGCGAAATTGAAGCGGTAACGCAATTGCGACTGGGTAAAACTTTTGAAAAAATGGGTGAATATAATTTGGCTTTAAGCCAATATCAATCTATAATGGATCATCACAGCGATGGAATTTATATTGATGAAGCACTGTTTTTTTCGGCTGAAATCTATAGTAAAAAAGTAAACGAACCTGAAAAAGCAAAACCATTGTATGAGCAGATTATTTTTAATCATCAGGACAGTATTTATTTTGTAGAAGCCAGAAAGAAATTCCGAGAATTAAGAGGAGATAAAAACTTATAATAAAGTTTAATCGGTTAAACGAATCAACGGTTAACCGATCAAACCGTTAACCGATTAAATAAAATCAACAATGATAATATATAACATTACCACTAACATACACGAAAGCGTTCACGATCAATGGATGATCTGGATGCAACACAAACATATTCCGGAAATGCTGGCTACAGGCAAATTTACCTCGGCCCGGTTGGTTCGTGTTTTAGTTGAAGAAGAAATGGGAGGCATAACTTATTCTATTCAGTATACTACAGACAGCAAAATAACTTTAGAACGATATTATAAGGAAGATCAGGCACGTTTTCAGGCAGAAGCAATGAAATTATTTGCCGATAAAATGTTGTCTTTCAGGACAGAATTAGAATTGGTTTCCGAGTTTTTTCAGAATAATTAAAATAATATTAGTCTCTTAGCAGATAAAGAGCTAATTAATTCAGCCTAAAATGGATAAAGTAAAAGCTAAAAAACACCTCGGACAGCATTTCTTGAAAGATGAAAGTATTGCAAAGAATATTGCAGATACTTTGAGTTTGGAAGGTTATGAGGATGTATTGGAAATAGGACCGGGAATGGGTGTTCTGACTAAATATATGCTGGACAAAGCGGTCAATACCTATGTGATTGAAATTGATACGGAATCAGTGACTTATCTGGAAGCCAATTATCCAAAATTACACGGAAAAATCATTTCTCAGGATTTTTTGAAATACAATATCAACGAAGTTTTTGAAAACAAGCAATTTGCTGTCATTGGAAATTTTCCGTACAACATTTCGACTCAAATTGTATTTAGAGTTTTAGAATTCAGAGATCAGATTCCGGAATTTTCGGGCATGTTCCAAAAAGAAGTCGCAGAACGCATATGCGAGAAAAAAGGAAGCAAGGCTTACGGAATTTTATCTGTTTTAGCTCAGGCATTTTATGATACCGAATATTTGTTTACAGTAGATGAAAATGTTTTCAATCCGCCGCCAAAAGTAAAATCGGGTGTGATGCGTATGCGCAGAAAAGAAGATTACAGCTTGCCTTGTAGTGTGAAATTATTTTTTACAGTGGTAAAAACGGCCTTTCAGCAGCGTCGTAAAACTTTACGTAACAGTTTAAAAACATTCAGTTTATCGGATAATTTAAGAGAAGATAGTATCTTTGACCTTCGTCCGGAGCAGCTGGATGTCGCACAGTTTATCGAACTTACTCAAAAAATAGAAGCCGATGGAGTTTAAAATCAGCAAGGAATTAATACAGGAAGTAAAAGAACTTATTGAGGCAAAAAACGACCATAAACTGGAAGTAATCCTTAATGATATCCACCATGCTGATATTGCTGAAATTCTGGACGAACTTGATTTTGATGATGCTACCTATATTTTTAAAGTTTTAGATAGTGATAAAACAGCAGAAATTCTTCTGGAATTAGAAGATGATTTGCGGGAAAATATATTAAGCAGGCTTTCGCCTAAAGAAATTGCAGAAGAGTTAGATGAACTGGAAACTAATGATGCTGCCGATATTATTGCTGAACTTTCGCAGGAAATTAAAGCAGAAGTAATCTCTGAATTACAAGACGTTGAACACGCTAAGGACATTGTAGACTTACTTCGTTATAAGGAAGATACTGCGGGTGGAATCATGCACAAAGAATTGGTTAAAGTCAATGAAAACTGGAACGTACTAACCTGTGTCAAAGAAATGCGTATTCAGGCCGAGAATATCTCCCGTGTACATTCCATTTATGTAGTGGATGATGAAGACCGTTTAAAAGGACGCTTGTCGTTAAAAGACTTACTGACTACTTCTACCAAAACTGCTATTAGCGACGTGTACATTCGAAAACTCAATTATGTAAATGTGGATGCAGAAGATGTTGAGGTCGCCCGTATCATGCAAAAATACGATTTAGAGGCTATTCCTGTAGTAGATGAACTGGGACGCTTAGTGGGGAGAATTACCATAGATGACATTGTAGATGTAATCAAGGACGAAGCCGATCAGGATTACCAGCTGGCAGCAGGTATTTCTCAGGACGTTGAAGCCGATGACAGCATCATGGAATTGACTAAGGCGCGTTTGCCGTGGTTAGTTTTAGCATTATTAGGAGGGTTTATAACCGTGCGAGTTTTGGGATTATTTGAAGGCGCGATGTTAGAACATGGTAATCTGTTCTTTTTTACACCACTAATTGCAGCGATGGCTGGAAATGTGGGCGTACAATCTTCAGCAATTATTGTACAGGGTCTGGCTAATGATACTTTAAGCGGTTCGTTATTCAACCGATTGGTTAAAGAAGTTTCGCTGAGTCTATTAAATGGGATTATCCTTGCCAGTATTTTATTCGTTGGGAGTCATTTTTTTCTGAACGTAGAAATGGTGATAGGTCTTATTGTGACTATTGCTCTGGTTTCAGTAATTGTAATAGCTTCCTTAATTGGTACTTTTATTCCGTTATTACTGGATAAATTCGGGATTGATCCGGCTCTTGCAACGGGACCGTTTATTACAACGAGTAACGATATCTGCGGAATCTTAATTTATTTTTCGATTGCCAGAATGATTTTAGGTTTTTAAAAAATTAGAAGATAATAAAATAAAGAATATATGAATATACATATTATAGGAGGGGGGAATTTAGGAGCTGCTATTGCATTAGGAATGGCTAAATTCTCCACGGAACATCAGATTACTGTAACAAGAAGAAACACTGCGAGTATTCTCTATTTGGAAAAATTAGGCGTTACCGTTTCTTCGGATAATAAACATAACATACAGCAGGCCGATATTATTATTCTGACTATTAAACCATATCAGGTAGATACGGTTTTAGCTGAAATTCTTCCTGTTATTTCAAATAAAATAATTGCTTCGGGAGTAAGCGGATTATCTATTGAAGCACTTCAGAGTAAAATTGGCGAAGACCATCAGGCCATTCGCATTATGCCCAACATTGCAGCACAATACGGCGCATCAGCAACTTGTATTTCTTTTAATGAAAAACATGCAGAGCAAGGAGAAAAGTTAGTAACTATTTTCAAAGATTTAGGAACAGCTCCGGTAATTGACGAGAAATTAATGGATGCTGCTACGGTTTTAGCTGCCAGCGGAACTGCTTTTGCTTTGCGATACATCCGAGCGTCTATGCAGGCAGGAATCGAAATAGGGTTTGACTGGAAAACAGCATTGGCTATTTCGGCACAAACAGTAAAAGGAGCTGCCGAAATGGTTATGGAAGAACAAATTCATCCGGAACAATTAATCGACAGAGTGACTACACCACAGGGTTGTACCATTGCAGGATTGAGCGAAATGGAATCGCACGGATTCAGTTCGTCATTAATCCGAGGAATTAAAGCAGCAGTAAAGAAAATTAAAGGAGTTTAAATTCTTTCTTTAAAAAATACAAAAAGGGCTTCTCAGTGATTTGAGAAGCCCTTTTTTGTTGTTATAATTAACTTGTACTATTTGCGAAAGCACTAAATTATTATCTTATATTTAAACATATGAAATTTAATTTTATTCGGAATATCATTTGTAATACAATTTTTATATATTTGAAACAAATTAAAATTGTTCTTTTGGTATGGCAGCATAAATCAGAAAAGAATGGATTAATTTATAAACATTTGTTATAAATAGGTAATGATAATTCCAAAGTTAAGTTAAGAATTTTTTTTGCAAAATAAATGGATAAAATAAAACCATTTTTGAGATGGGCGGGTGGAAAAACATGGCTAACAAAGCATATCGATGAGTTCTTACCAAGAGAATTCAATGATTATTTTGAACCGTTCATCGGAGGAGGAGCAATTTTTTTGCATTTAAAATCTAAAGGATACATAAAAAATAAATCATATCTATCTGATAGTAATCCAGATTTAATTAATGCTTACAGAATAATCAAATCTAATCCAACTGATTTAATTCACTTATTGGATAAATTTAAAAATACAGAAGAGGAATATTACAAAATAAGAAAAGTTTTTTTTGATAACAATATCGAAAATGCAGCAAAATTTATTTATTTAAATAAAACTTCATTTAACGGAATATATAGAGTTAATAGCAAAGGAGAATATAATGTCCCTTACGGACATAGAAAAACTAAAGAGCTTTTTGATTTTGAAAATATTCTAAAAATTTCTGACTTATTGGATAAAACATATTTTTCAGTAACTGATTTTAAGAGAAAATGTAAAGAAACTAAAGAAAACGATTTAATTTTTCTGGATCCACCTTACACTGTTGCACATGAAAACAATGGTTTTATTCAATATAATCAATCGATATTTTCATGGAAAAATCAAATTGAGTTATCTCACATCTTAAATTCATTAGAGCAAAAACAAACACACTTTGTACTTACTAATGCATCACATAAAAGTATAGATGAACTCTACCAAATTGGAGTGAAAAACATATTATCGAGAGCAAGTACAATTGGTGGAATTGGAGCAAAAAGAACGAATTACAACGAAATAATTATAAGTAATGTTAGGAGATAGAAATTTTTACTGGTCGGCGTTTTGGGAAACGCTAGTGATTTTGGTTTTAACAATATTACCAACAATCTTTATTTTCTTTTCAATTGTATTCGATCAAGAAAGTACTAAAACTTTTAGCGATTTTTATAAATCAGGTGAGTTTTTTCTATATAGTGTTTCATTTTCAAGTTCTGGACTTTTAGTATATAGATCGATTAAAAAGGGTATAAGTTATTTCGCATTAGTTATCATTATTCTTTCTTCAGTTGCTTATATGGTCACTCTTAATGCTAAAAGACCTAATTTAGAAATTATTACAAAATGCTCAATTTTTTCATTTTTTATATCCTTAATTATTTTCTATTGTGCTCAAGTTGTTAGCAATAGAAATTCTCATCCGCCTGACCCGAGGGATTACAGACTAAATGAACAGGATACAATTGAACAAGGCTTATATTAAAATATTATGGAAGTTATTAACGAACAATTTATAGATATTAAATGTATTAAAGCCACACAGCCAATAGGACAAATGTTTATCGGAGTTATTGATAGTGAAGATCTTGAAAAAATTACATATGCAGATGTTCGTCGTTTATCTGAAGGTTCAGAAAACCGAGAAGTAGAAGATTACATTGGTATCCAGAGAAAATTAGATACTAAAAGAGCTAAAAATGAAATTGGTAAATATGTTAATTTAGTTGATGCTACATTTCCTAATAGTATTATACTATCCATCTCCTCTGAAAATGCAAAATACATTGAAAACGAAGGGGTTTTAAGAATTTTATACAAAGATGACATTGCAAAAGTTCTTGATGGTCAGCACAGAATTGCTGGATTTGAACATTATAATCAATCACGTGGTACTTTTGAATTAATTGTCACCATATACATAGATATGGAGCTTGAAGATCAGGCAATTGTATTTGCAACAATAAATAAAGAACAAAGAAATGTAAGTGGATCGCTTGTTACGGATCTTTTCGCATTTGCTGAATCCAGAAGCCCACAAAAGACAGGACATAATATAGCTAGAGCTTTAAATAATAAAGAAGGAAGCCCATTTTATAATAAAATAAAAATATTGGGTAATGCAGATTCAAGTTCTGAAACAATTACTCAATCGACTTTCGTAGAGTCTTTACTTAAATATATAACTAAAGATAAACAATCAGATAGAGATTTCTACAGAAGAAATAAAGAAAAAAAACATGCTAAGCTTGAATATGTAGATCCAAAAGAAGCTGATAGACTTTTTTTAAGAAACATTTTCATTGATGATGAAACCGATATTAAAATTGCACAAATAATATGGAATTATTTTTGGGCAGTTCAACAAAAATGGCCTATAGCATGGAATGAACCAGCAAATAATAATATTTTAAATAAATCTACAGGATTTATTGCGTTAATGAGATTTTTTAAACTTGCGTATTTAAGTTTCAATAAGCGTGATGAAGTAATTACTAAAGAAGAATTTAAATCAATCTTTGATTTAATTGATCTTGAAGAAAATGATTTTAATAGGCAAAAATATGTTCCTGGTGGAATTGGACAAAGTGCTTTATATAATGATTTAAAAACACAAAGTGGATTATAAATATTAGAGTAAAAATCACTATTTAGAAAACACAAAAAAGGGCTTCTCAATAATTTTTGAGAGGCCTTTTTTTAATATAACTAAAAGGTAATTATTTCTTTTTCTTTGTTTTCAAAGCCATTTCATTGTCGTCTAATTCCTGACCAAAATCAGGCATACCGTCTTTAGTCCATTTTATTACTCTGGCACGGGTGTGACGGTTTGGGTCTGACAAGGCGTCTCCTTTAATTTTTTCATAATCACGGGCATGGTAAATCATCACATCGGTTTTTCCGTCTTCTGCTACAGTAAAACTATTGTGTCCCGGACCGTAGCGTTTGAATTTTTCATTCGTAAAGAAAACCGGTTTGTCCAGTTTGTTCCACGATTTTGGATCCAGTAAATCGGCATCTTCTTTTGCCCAAAGCAAACCTATGCAATAAGTCGAGTCAGTAGCACTAGCTGAAAAAGTTAAAAATACTTTTCCGTTTCTGATTAATACAGCCGGTCCCTCATTTACTTTGTAAGTGTGCATTTCCCAATCATAATCTGGTTGGCTGATTACCACTTGTTTTTCATCTACAGTTGTTGGACTGGTCATTTTAGCAATATACAGACTGGTATTTACCACATTTCCGGGACCTCTGTCTACCCAAATAAGGTAACGCTGCCCGTTATGCTCAAAAGTAGTAGCATCTAAAGCAAAGACATCTTTATTTGTTACAATCTGACCTTCTTCTTTCCATTCACCTTTTGTTGGGTCTTCAGAAGGATTTGACAAAGCATAGATGCGAATTTTCCATTTTTCTTCCGCTGATCCTGCTGCAAAATAAATGTACCATTTGCCATCAATCCGATGCAGTTCAGGTGCCCAAATGTGATTTCCCATAACGCCTTTATTGTGTTTACGCCACACAACAATGGGCTTTGCTTCTTTAATTCCGTTAATTGTTTTTGAACTTCTAATTTCAATGCGATCATATTCCGGTGCTGTTGCGATAAAATAGTAAGTACCGTCAGTTGTTTTAGTTACAAATGGATCTGCCCTTTGCAATGCTAATGGATTGTCAAATTGGTTCTTTTTTAGCTTTTGCGAATGCACGGTCATTCCCAGGAGGATCAGACAGCCTAACACGAAGTGACGGATGAGGTTTGTGATAATATTCATTATTTTTATAATTGGTTTTGTTAAATGTAAAAAACACATTTGTTTACAAATATATAAATATTTAAGATTTCTTATAGGTTTTAAAGAATTACTTCATTGGTTATACGGTATACAATATTTGTAAATAAAATAATATAAAATATTGATTATCATGTGTTTTGTCTATGAAATTTGCTTTACGTCGAATATTACTGCCGTTATTTTTAAATTTATAAAAATAGCTGTAATTTTATAGAAAACATACCCCGGCTATCCTGACTTTTCTTGTTAATGATTTAATTTTTAACTGTTTAAAAAATATATTATTATGAAAAAGTTATTCAACATGTTTTATGACAAGATTTCCAGATTTTTATTTGGAGATGAAAAAGTAATCAGATATTAAGAAAGTAATCCGTAAAGAACAGCGTATGTAAAAAACTACTTTTAGGTTTGATTAATTCAACACAAGACCATTTCTAAGTTTATTTAAATTTAGAAATGGTTTTTTGTTATTTTTGGAGACTCAATTTAAAACTATTATGAGTATCAAAATTCTCCACATAGACAGTAATAATCCCATTTTAATGCAGCAATTGCAGGAATTAGGTTTTGAAAATCATGAAGATTTTATTTCGTCTAAAGAAGTTATCGAATCAAAAATTCAGGATTATCATGGGATTGTCATCCGGAGCCGGTTTAAGATAGATAAACACTTCCTTGACAAAGCTACAAAGCTGCAATTTATAGCAAGGGTAGGTGCCGGTTTAGAAAGTATTGATTGTGAATATGCTTCTGCTAAAGATATTCAGTTAATCGCCGCTCCTGAAGGAAACAGAAATGCGGTTGCCGAACATACTCTGGGAATGATTTTGTCGCTTTTTAATAATCTGAACCGGGCTGACAGAGAAATTCGTTCCGGGCATTGGAACAGAGAAAGCAATCGTGGTCATGAACTGGACGGAAAAACGGTAGGAATTGTTGGTTACGGCAATATGGGCAAATGGTTTGCTAAAAAATTAAGAGGTTTTGATGTTGAGGTACTTTGTTATGATATCAAAGAAAATGTTGGCGATGCTCATGCAAAACAGGTCTCATTAGCTGAATTACAAAAAAAAACGGATGTTTTGAGTCTGCATCTTCCCTGGACACCGGAAACGGACAAAATGGTTGATACAGCATATATTAATGCTTTTGCAAAACCATTTTGGATTTTTAATACTTCGAGAGGAAAAAATATTGTAACAGCTGATTTGGTTAAGGCACTACAGTCCGGGAAAATATCAGGTGCCGGATTAGACGTACTGGAATATGAAAAACTTTCATTCGAAACTTTATTTCAGGATAAAACTACACCGGAAGCTTTTCAGTATTTATTAGAAGCGGATAATGTATTGTTGTCGCCTCATGTAGCGGGCTGGACATTTGAAAGCCATGAAGGTTTAGCGCAGGTAATTGTGGATAAGATTAAAAAGTTATATTTTTAAATAATCGGCAGTACTATTTTTCTGTAAAATTCATATATTAGTAACCTAAATCCTAAAGTAGGATTAACTAACTAAAAATATTATTAATTATGATTGAATGGTACAAAAAAGTAATTTTCGAAAACTATGCAAATTTTAGTGGAAGAGCCAGAAGAAGTGAATACTGGTATTTCATATTGGCTAATGTAATTATTGGTACAATATTAAGTGTATTAGACAATGTTTTAGGTTTTAAGTTAGGGAGTTCTAATTCTGGAGTTTTGGGTAGTTTATATAATCTGGCTGTGTTTGTACCGGGTTTAGCTGTCTCTGTAAGAAGGCTTCATGATATTGGTAAAAGCGGCAAGCTGTTATTGCTTTTTTATGGAATAATTTTCATTTCAGTTATAGTGATGGTAGTTTCCGGATTTTCGGTATTTATGTCAGGAAATTTTTCTATGAGCTCTCTTGGGGTTGCTTTTTTTGCTCCACTTTTAGTTGTATTGGCAATGTCTATATGGATGTTAGTTTTATATTGCACTGAAGGAGACCAAGGGCCGAATAAATATGGATCTGATCCTAAAAATGATGCTGCTGAAATTAATGAAATAGGCACTTCTCAATTATAGTTGATTTTTTAAAATTTTAAATAAAAAGTCTCGTCTTGATTATAAAATTCAGATTGAGGCTTTTTTTATATCTTCATTTCGATATAATTTCCTAATTTTATAGGATGATAATCAATTAAATGGATGATTATGGAAAATTCAAAATACGAACATTGGAACCATCCGCAACCCTATCCGGAAGATAATAAAAAATTAGCCGCCGGTCTGTTAGCGATACTTTTGGGTCCTTTTGGAATTCATAAATTTTTATTGGGGTATACCAAGCAAGGAATTATTTGGCTTTTTTTAAGCCTGATTACTTTTGGCACTCTTACCGGATTATTAGGGCTTATCGAAGGAATTATTTATTTGACTAAATCCGATGAAGAATTTTACAGAACCTATCAGCTGGGGCGAAAACCCTGGTTTTAAAATAACAAAAAAGTCTCTGATTGCAGAGACTTTTTTGTTTATATAGGATATTCTCCTTTTTCATTAAATTTTCGTTCCAGTTCAGCCTGGAATTCTTCCATAACGGGTTTCATAGTGCTTTCCGGAATATCGGCAATTCTAATGTACATTAAACCGTCTACAGCGTTATTGAATAAAGGATCTACGTTAAAAGCAACCACTTTGGCATTTTGCTTGATGTATTTTTTTATCAAAACCGGCAAACGTAATATACCGGGCTCCAATTCATCAATAATTTTGTCAAATTTATTCAAATCAGCTTCCGTTTCATTGAATATGAAATCCTTGTCGGCATCTTTTAGTTTTACTTTATATGCTTTTTTAGGATGAATGTATTGTGCAATATAAGGATCATAATAATTGGATTTCATGAATTCAATCATCAGGGATTTTGAAAAATCCGAAAACTGATTACTAATACTCACGCCTCCTAAAAGGTATTTATGTTCCGGAAAACGCAATGTAGTATGAATGATTCCTTTCCAGAGCAGAAATAACGGCATTGGTTTTTGCTGGTATTCTTTAATGATAAACGCACGTCCCATTTCAATGGATTGGTGCATCATTTCGTGCAATTCAGGTTCAAATCGGAAAAGTTCATTCAGGTAAAAACCTTCAATACCGTTTTTAGGATAAATTTCTGAACCCAATCCCATTCTGTAGGCACCGGCAATTCTTTTAGCCTCTTCATCCCATAAGAATAAATGGTGGTAATATTGGTCAAATTTGTCCAAATCAATAGATTCATTTGTTCCTTCTCCCACTTCCCTAAAAGTAATTTCACGTAAACGTCCTATTTCATGTAGAATACTTGGAATCTTGTTTGCCCCAGCAAAGAAAACCTCATAGTTTTTGCTTTGTAACAATCGGCAATCAGTATCCCTTAATGCTTTTACTTCCGAAATGATTTTTTCCTCATTTGCAGGAGTTGCAATTTCTTTAGGATTTCTGGAAATTTTTAAATTAGAAGGTGTCAGTAGCTTGCTTTCTTTTTCAAAAGGATTAGCAAGCATATAGGTTTTTTTTCTTAAAAATTCGGAGTACGATTCAATACTTTCGTATTCATTTTGCTCAGCAACCGAAATCGGTTTGCCAATTCTCACTTTAATCACGCGGTTCTTCTGGCTAAAAAGTTCCGAAGGCAATTTAGCAGTTCGTAATGTGCCGCTTATTTTAGACAGAATATAAAAAAGACGGCTGTTTTTAGCATGAAAATAAATAGGCACTACAGGAACCTGCGCTTTTCTGATAACTTTTATGGCGCCTTCTTCCCAGGGTTTGTCTACAATAAGCTGTCCGTCTTTATAACTGGAAACTTCTCCGGCAGGAAACATTCCAAGAGGTTTTCCATCACTTAAATGACGTAGGGTTTCTTTAATTCCTAAAACACTTGATTTGGCATCCTTATGATTTTCAAAAGGATTTACAGGCATAATATATTGTTTCAAAGGATTTATGCGATGCAAAAGAAAATTAGCGATAATTTTGAAATTAGGTTCTTTCTCTAACATTAATTTCAATAGCAGGATACCATCAATTCCTCCTAATGGATGATTTGAAATAGTAATATAAGCACCGTCTTTAGGCAATCGTTTAAAGTCTTCTTCGGGAATTTCAAATTTAATTTGTAAATCATCAACAATTCCATTTAAAAAGTCAATTTCTTTTAAATGATTGTTGCGATTGTATACTTTATTGAGTGTAGAAATCTTAAGCACTTTCATTAATAACCAACCGGAAAAAGTCCCTAAGACCCCGTATTTCTCAACATTAATTGCTTTAGCAACTTCTTTGGCGGTAACTAAACCCATTTATTTTTTTATTTTTTGAGCGAAAAACAAAGATAGAAAAAAACTCCATTATCCGGCTATGGGCTTTCCCGGATTTTAAAGTTTTTATGTGAGGAGCTTTTTATTTTTAGTATTTTTGAAAACCTAAAAACAAATTAAATGAGAATTGTATCGTATAATGTGAATGGAATCCGTTCAGCAATTTCAAAAGGATTTATCAATTGGTTAGAACAGTCAAAACCTGATGTGGTTTGCCTTCAGGAAATTAAAGCTACACCGGATCAATTGCCGTTACTGGATTTTGAATTAGCGGGTTATCCGTATCATTACTGGTTTCCGGCAACTAAAAAAGGTTATAGCGGAGTTGCTATTTTGTCCAAAATAAAACCTAACAATGTGGTTTATGGCACGGGGATTGAACATATGGATTTCGAAGGACGAACGGTTCGTGTGGATTTTGATGATTTTTCGGTGATGAGTCTCTACCTGCCATCAGGAACTAATATTGAAAGACTGAGCCATAAATTCATGTTTATGGATGATTTTCAAAATTATATAACTGATTTAAAGAACGAGATTCCCAATCTTATTATTTGTGGGGATTATAATATTTGTCATGAAGCAATTGATATTCATGATCCTGTCAGAAATGCTAAAGTTTCAGGTTTCCTTCCCGAAGAACGTGCCTGGCTTGATGCTTTTATGAAAAACGGATTTGTTGACAGTTTTCGTCATTTGAATAAAGAACCGGGACATTATTCCTGGTGGACTGTAAGGGTAAAAACTGCAAGAGCGGATAATAAAGGCTGGAGAATTGATTATTGTTTGGTGAGCGAGCCATTAAAAGACAGAATTAAAAAGGCACTGATTTTACCCGAAGCAAAACATTCTGATCATTGTCCTATTCTTGTAGATATTGAATAAATTAATTAATAGCAATTAGAATAATTATTGCAATTGCAATGTAAAAAGAGCAATAATTTGATTCAAATAAAATTAAATAAAATGATAAAAAAAATTTCCTTAGGCTTATTAGTTTTAGCACTTTCGACTTCTTGTGTTTCAAAGAAAATATATACTGATTTAGAGAATAAGTATACAGATTTGAAGAAAGAAAACAGAAGCCTGTCAGATGAAAACGAAAGTCTTTTAAAAGCTAAAAATCAATTAGAGTCTGATAAAGATGCTTTAGAAAAGAATTTGGAAAAACTAAAATCAGAGCGAGATAAACTAGCTGTTGATCAAAAAGCACTGAATGAAAAAATAGACCGTTTACAGGATTCCTATAATGCTTTAGAAAAAAACAGTAACGAGGCCTTGCAGGCTAATATGAAAAAAAATCGTGATTTATTAGCTGAATTAGAAGCAAAGGAGAAAGCATTAGCTGTAGAGCAGGAGCGACTGAATAAAAACGCGCAACGTTTAAAAGAACTGGAAGACAAGATTGCTGCTAAGGAAGCAACAATGCGAAAATTAAAAGAAACCCTGTCAAATGCTTTAAACGGATTTGAAGGTAAAGGACTGACCGTGGAGCAAAAAAACGGCAAAGTTTATGTGTCTATGGAGAACAAACTACTTTTCAATTCCGGAAGCTGGTCAGTGGGTACGGAAGGTAAAAAAGCGGTAGTGGAATTAGGAAAAGTTCTGGCTGATAATCCTGATATTGCCGTTCTTATTGAAGGACATACTGATAATGATCCTTATGGCGGTTCCGGACCTATTGCTGATAACTGGGATTTATCGACTAAAAGGGCTACTGCAATTGTTGCTATTTTAAGCGAAAACAGAGCGATAAATAAAAAGAATCTGACTGCTGCCGGAAGAGGAGAATTCTCTCCGTTAGCCACAAATGATACGGCAGAAGGAAAAGCGAAGAATCGTAGAATCGAAATTATCCTAACGCCACGATTAGACGAAATAGCCGAAATGTTAAACGAAATTGATTAAATTTTTCTCATAATCGAAAGTCGTAAAGTTATAAAATAGTCAGCTTTATAGTTTTACGACTTTTGGTTTATAATTTTTATACTTTATGAAATACACTACTTTGCCCGATACGGATATAAAAGTGAGTAAAATATGCTTGGGTACCATGACTTTTGGACAACAAAATACCGAAGCTGATGGTCATGCCCAAATGGATTATGCTGTTGCAAATGGAGTAAACTTCTTTGACACTGCCGAAATGTATTCTGTTCCTGCACGGGAAGAAACCTATGGAAGTACCGAAAAAATCCTTGGAACCTGGTTTAAAAAATCAGGTAAGAGAGAAGAAATTGTTTTGGCTTCAAAAATTGCCGGACCCAATCCTAATTTTAGCTACATGCGTGAGAAAAACGATTTCTCGCCAGCGAGTTTAAATTATGCTTTGGATAAAAGCCTGCAACGCTTACAAACAGATTATATTGATTTGTACCAATTGCACTGGCCGGAACGAAAAACCAATTTTTTTGGAAAAAGAGGATTTGTTGCAGAGAATGATGCCTGGGAAGATAATATTCGTCTGGTTTTAGAAACTCTGGATGGATTTGTCAAAGAAGGGAAAATTAAACACATTGGGCTTTCTAATGAAACTCCGTGGGGAATTATGCGTTTTCTCGAAGAAAGCAAGTATCACAATTTACCTAAAATTAAAACGGTTCAAAATCCGTATTCTTTATTAAATCGTCAGTTTGAAGCAGGTTCTGCCGAAATTTGTATCAGAGAAAACATTGGTTTGTTTGCTTATTCACCAATGGCTTTTGGTACTTTGTCAGGTAAATTTTTAGCTGGTGAAAATCATCCCAATGCCCGAATTAAATTGTTTCCGCAATTTTCAAGATATAGCAGTGCCCAAAGCACGGAAGCAACAAAACAATATGTTGCAATTGCCGAAAAACATGGTTTGTCAGCAGCTCAAATGGCTTTGGCTTTTGTAAACCAACAAGCTTTTGTAACCAGTAATATTATTGGAGCAACCACTTTGGAACAGTTAAAAGAAAACATTGCTTCTATTGATTTAGTTCTTTCGGAAGAAATTATCAACGAAATCAATGCGGTGCATGCTGCTATTCCTGATCCTGCACCTTGAATTTTTCTCTGACCACGAAGAAGACAAAGATTTACACAAAGAGAAATTAAGTTATTATTTACCGCAGATTCGCAGATTACAATTTATAATCTACGAACCTGCGGTTTATTTTTTTTAAAAATAATCCTAATATGATTCTTAAAAATTTGTTTCGAAAAACCTTAATAAACTTTGTGACTTCTCTGTTGACTTCGGGGTTAAATTTTAAAACTCAAATTCATCACTTACTTTCAAAGAATCAAGCACTGTAGTGTCTTTTTCTTTTATACGAAGTAATGATTTTGCCGGACCGGTTAGAATAGTTTGTTCCTTTTTAAAAATGGTATCTTCAACGGTAAGCAATCCTCGTCGAATCATCAGATTTGTTAAAAAAGAAACTTGATTCATAGCCGATTCTCTTAAGTTTCCTTCGTCATTAAATTGGTACATAAATTTTTTCGGACTTGGGATAATCCGTGCCAGAAAAAGACATTCGTTGAAAGTCAAATCGGCAGGGATTTTCTGGAAATAAAACTGACTGGCTTCGCCAATTCCGTACACGTTTGGTCCCCATTCGATAATATTAAAATACACTTCCAGCATGCGTTCTTTACTCACAATTCGATTGTTTTCTAAGATGTAAACCAATAGAATTTCTTCCAGTTTTCGGGATAAAGTTTTTTCTCTGGTCAGAAAAACATTTTTAATTAACTGCATGCTGATGGTACTGGCACCACGGGAAAATTTCTTTGTTTTAATGTTTTTTATAATCGACTGCTTGAAAGCTTCATTGATAAAACCGTGATGCGAAAAGAACGAAGGATCTTCGGTAGTTAAAACACATTTTTGTAAATAAGGAGAGATTTGCTCCAAAGGTGTAAAATAAGGATTCGCCATTCCTACAAGCACCGGACGTTGCAATACATTATTGATGATAGCGCGATACATGAATTCGCCATTTAATTTATTCAGATTTGCTTCACCGTAGCGCGTAATTTTTAAGTTTTCTTTTTTTATGTCGCTGTTAAAAACTAAATCATCTGGTTTGTTTTTATTGTATTCAAAATCCAGATTATATGAAAAACTCCCTTCAGCTTCCATGCCTTCAAAATGCGTAAACAAACCGTCCGGAAGCGAACTGATAAAATTCTGGGCTTTTATTTTTGGAATGTTCACTTTGAGTTTGTAAATGGTATCTTCCTCGGTTTTGTAAGCTAAATATGGGTGAAATTTCACTTTGTTAAACTGCACGGTTGAACTGCTGTCAACAGAAATAAAATCAGAACCTAAAAGCAGGCGATAATCAAAACGTGCATTTTTAATCAACACATCTTTTCGGGCAATTTTAGCATGATTAATTTTTAAATTAGCAATCGAAGTAAAGCCGTCAATATGAAGCTCGCCTCCACTTTTATCAATATTTTCGATGTTTAATCGAATAGAATCAAAACTGGAAATAAGATTGTAGCGTTCATCAAAATAAGGAACCTTTATGGCTCCGGTATCGATGTTGAAGAAGCGGAGATCGGCTTTTTGATTTCTGGGGTCAGCAAAACCTTTTATTTTCCAGCGTTGGCCAAAAGTATTTGTTTTTACATGAATCGAAGTTTCCAGTTCTTTGTTTAATAATACTAATTTTTTGATATCAATTGTTGCTTTTTTTCCGTTGTCGTCAAGTTTGAATTTCAAATTTTCGACTTCCATATCAGTCGGAATTAAATTCAGTACTTTTGAAATAATACGATAAGTAAAAGAAGCATAATCTTTCTTATTGGTACTGTTTTCTTCGTTTTTATTTCTTTTTAAAAAAGCAGCAAAATTTTTGATTTTTCCTTTTTGAGTAAGTTGGATGTAGCCATTTTTGACTTCTAAAGTTCCTAACTGAACATCACCCAGCAGCAAACGCCAGATGTTGACAGAAGTTCTCATTTTTTGAATATGGAACAAAGTGTCGGCGTTTTTTGGAACTAAAGTGATATCTGTAAGATTGATTCCGGAAAGTCCTTCAAAATGGGCGTTTTTGACTAAAAATTCACTGTTATAATCGCTTTTTATTTTCTTAGTTGTTTTTGCAATAGCTTGTTGCAAAAGTGTTTCTCTAAAAATGAAAATTCCAATAACTGCAATTAGAATAACAGCAATAAGTATTTTCAGAATTAAAAATATTTTTTGTTTTTGGGTTTTCATCAATGGAAGCGCATTTTGGCGATGAGCTAAAATAATAACTTTTTTTATTCCATTGATATTCTTTATCTAAAGTTTAATAAAGTCTGAGTGAATGAAGAAGTTTGATGGCTTTAAAAGTTTATCTAGTGTTTTGTAAGAAGTTTTTTTGTTGTGTTTTAGAAATGTGTTCAGATTAGTATAAATTGCAATTCATTATGCTTAATTGCAGTTCGTCGGAAAAATGTTTTTTCAAATGGCTTGGTTTCCTTCATTTGCTAAATAATTAAACCAACTCACAAATTATGAAAAAATTTATCGCATTAATCCTGATTTTGGTAGTTACAAGTTCGATTGTCGTTTCTAAAAATGACACATCTTTGAATATGAATTTAGCAAACGATAAAAGTAATAATCCCAGTCAATACAATAAAAACTGGGAATATGTAAAAGACAGATTGTTTGATGGAGAAACTGAAACAGTATATAAGCGTGAAGGGCCAATACTTATATCGCTAAAATATGCCTCAAAACAAGACAGTCTAATTGTAAATGAAATTATTCGGGAATTGAGAACAGTTATTCCTAATGAAACAGTTGATTACTTTGATAATTTTACCGGTGTATCTTTTGACATTGCTTTACGTAATGGTTATAACGAAAAATACAAGGGAATCTCTTTATGGGATTTGTCAAGATCAACAACTGAGTTGGGTTTTTATAAAAGTTCAGGAGTAGACAATAGACTTGAATCTGAAAAACGTATATTGTACCTTATGCCTCCTAAGGTAGATTCTGAAAGAAATATAGATTATCGATTACCGAATGAAATTGGGAAGATAACAAGAGGAATTTTTGATTCGAAATCTGAAAATTATTATTCGCCGATTTCTATTTCATTTGATATTAATAAAGAGATAACTTATAATGAAAGGAAAACATATATTCAATATGAATTATTAAGGTCGCTTTGTTATATTCAAGATGCTAATTTTATTCCTGTTACTTATGGAAAAGGGAATGTGAATAGTATTTTTAAGTCTACTCGACACAATCCGGAAAATTCAAAATTTACAGATAGTGATAAATTTTTATTGAAAAAACTATATTCGGATGATTTTATAGAGCAATTTAAAGATTATATGTATGCCAATTATCCTTGGCGTTATGCCAGTAGTTTCACCAATAAAAAAGCACACGAATTTAAGGTTTGGGGTATTATTATTGTTGTAGGTGTTGTTGTTTTTGTTTTAATGTTCAGCTTCTTTCAAAACAGAAAATTCAAGTATAATTATCTTAATTACTTATTCCCAATTTTCATTATTTTAATGTCTTTTATAAGTTTTAGTAATTTTCATAATTTGATGACAGATTTTAGAGTTTTTGTTAGTTGGTGGAATGCACTTTTCTCGCTATTAATAACTCCGATTTTATTTGCTCCGTTAATTTCCTTTGTATTATGGGGATTAGAAAAAAATAGCTTTAAAAAGAACGAAAGTTTTAGCTATCAATTGATTCTCAAAGTAATTTTTACATTTGTTTCTTTTATAGCGCCACTTACTTTAATATTTTTAGAATCAGATAGAGAAGGATTTTTTGAATTTATTTTGCCTTATGTTTTTTTCTCAGCTGCATTGGCAATTGGTAGGGGATTGTTGTTGTATTTGAATCATTTTTCAGCATCTTTGGTTAAAGAAAAAGATGTAGAATTGAGCCGTTTACAAGAAGCGAAAGCCGAAGCTGAGGTCAAAGTATTGCAGTCCCAAATTAATCCGCATTTCTTGTATAATGCTTTAAATTCCATTGCCAGTTTAGCGCATACGGATGCTGATAAAACCGAAAAAATGGCGTTATCCTTGTCGGATTTATTCCGTCACAGTATTAATCGAAAAGGGAAGAAAGTAAATACTTTAGGCGATGAGTTAAGTTTGGTTCAAAATTATTTAGAAATTGAACAAATCCGTTTTGGTGACCGTTTGGATTTTTCTATCGATGTCGATGCTGATTTATTGAATGTTGAGATACCGATGTTTATTTTACAGCCTTTGGTTGAAAATGCCATTAAACACGGAATTTCTAAAATTGAAGGACAAGGCCAAATTATCTTGAAAGTAAGTGAAAAAGGCGAAGGGATTTTGATTTCCATTCAGGATAACGGTCCTGATTTTCCGGAAGGATTAGTTAGTGGTCACGGATTGCAAACCGTTTATGATTTGTTACGATTTACTTATGGTGACAAAGCGGAAATGAGTTGGCACAACGAACCTCAAAAAGAAATCAACATTCAAATAAATAATATGATTTAATGAAAAATCAAGCTTATACCACCTTAATTATAGATGACGAACCGCCGGCAAGAGCCCGTTTGCAAAAATTACTGGAACATTTTCCGGAAACTTTTCGGGTATTGGATGAAGCTAAAAATGGAATAGAAGCTGTTGAAAAAATCAATCAATTACAGCCTGATGTTATCTTTCTGGATATTGAAATGCCCGGATTGAACGGTTTTGAATTATTGGAGCGTTTGGATAAAATACCCATTGTGATTTTCTGTACGGCATTCGACCAGTATTCTTTGAAAGCTTTTGAAACTAATAGCATTGATTATTTATTAAAACCGCTACGATTGGAACGTTTGCAACAAACAGTAGAAAAACTGAGTCGTTTTAAAAACAATCTTTCTTCGGCAACTATTAGGTCAGTTTTAAAGGAATTTTACAGTCAGAAAGAAGAAAAAAAGATGACTTCAATAACAGTTAAAAAAGGAGACAAACTCATTTTTATAAAACTGGATGAGGTCACTCATTTTGAAGCCGATGAAAAATACGTGACGGTTTATACCAATAAAGAAAATCATTTGATTGAGCAATCGCTATCTCAATTAGAATTGAAATTACCACAAGAATTTATACGAGTACATCGTGCTGTGATTCTAAATAAGAATCTGGTGCTGGATGTTCAAAAGTACTTTAATAGTCGTTTTGTGATTACGTTGAATAACAATAGAAAAACGAGAATCACTTCTGGAAGAAGCTATAATTTACAGATTAAAAATTGGATGGGAATTTAATCAATCCTGACAGGTTTCAAAAACCTGTCAGGGTTTGGTAATAAAGATTTATCCAAAAAGCATACTTGCGACATCTTCAATTTTAGCGACTAATTCGATTTTAATTCCGGTATTTTTTAAAGCAATTTTATTGTATTTGGATACAAAAATAGTAGAGAAACCTAATTTTTCGGCTTCCTGTATGCGTTGGTCCACGCGGTTTACAGGACGAATTTCGCCTGAAAGACCTACTTCGCCGGCAAAACAAAAACCTTTGTCTACGGCTATATCTTCATTCGATGATAAAATAGCGGCAACAACGGCTAAATCAATCGCAGGATCATCTACCGAAATTCCGCCGGTGATGTTCAGGAAAACGTCTTTGGCGCCAAGCCTGAAACCGGCTCTTTTTTCTAAAACCGCCAGAATCATATTCAGCCTTTTGGCATTGTAACCGGTGGTACTGCGTTGTGGAGTTCCGTAAACGGCGGTGCTGACTAAAGATTGAATTTCAATCATCAGCGGACGCATGCCTTCTAATGTGGTGGCAATGGCAGTTCCGGATAATTCTTCGTCTTTATGCGAAATTAATATTTCGGACGGATTGGAAACTTCACGCAATCCGCTGCCTAACATTTCGTAAATACCAATTTCAGCGGTAGAACCAAATCGGTTTTTTAAGGAACGCAGAATTCGATATACATGATTTCGGTCACCTTCAAATTGCAATACGGTATCGACCATGTGTTCTAATATTTTGGGCCCGGCAATGTTTCCATCTTTGGTAATATGACCAATAAGAATCACGGGGATATTGGTTTCTTTTGCAAATTTGATTAACTCAGCAGTAGTTTCTCTAATTTGAGAAATGCTTCCTGCGGTCGATTCGATATAATCGGTATGCAGCGTTTGAATCGAATCGATAATTACGATTTCGGGTTCAATGGCTTCAATTTGTTTGAAGATGTTTTGGGTTTTGGTTTCGGTCAGAATATAGCAATTATCGCTACTTGGCGTAATCCTTTCGGCGCGCATTTTTATTTGTTTCTGACTTTCCTCGCCCGAAACATATAGGGTTTTGTAAGGTAATTTTAACGAAATTTGGAGTAAAAGCGTACTTTTTCCAATTCCGGGTTCACCTCCTAAAAGCGTTAAGGAACCTGGAACGATTCCGCCACCAAGGACACGATTCAATTCGGCATCTGTAGTGTTCATCCGGATTTCTTCCGTCGAATCTATTTCGGTTATTTTTAAAGGTTTGGGTGCTCTGCTATTTGGAGTTGGTTCGCTTTTCCAGGCTACTTTGTCTTGTTTCTGAATAATTTCTTCGGCAATGGTATTCCATTCTTTACAGGCGTTGCATTGGCCTTGCCATTTAGCATAAGATGTTCCGCAGTTTTGGCAGAAAAAAGAGGTTTTAACTTTTGACATTATCTTTTAACAGTTAGGCTTTTCATATCATCGTACTTGTTGTACATCATATCTTTGGTCAAATCACCAATTTCTTCCAGTTGAGTAGCACGTTGGTATTTGCTGGCGGCTTTTTTGGCATCGCCTGTTTTTTCATACATTAATCCCAATTCGTAATCAGCAAGCATGGTTTTTGGGTAGTTTTTATTGGCTAATTGGGCTAGTTTCTCTAATTCATCATACGCTTTGTTTTTTAAAATAGCGGCTTCAATAGCTTTGAAATCATTAATCCGGATAGGGATGTTTAATCCCAGTTTTTCAGTAGTATTGTCATATTTTTTAGTCAGATAATCTACATAACCCGATGGTAATACCACTATTTTCTCTGAAAATTCAGTAGAAGAAATAGGTTTGTAGCTGTCAAAAATTTGGTACAAAGCATTTGGAATCGAATATAAAACTAAAGAATAATGGGATGCATTCCTAAAATTATCAAATTTATAATTAACTAAGGGATTTGTTATTGATTTTAAACTGTTATCTAATGATGCTACAGGTTCACGTAATTGTTTGATATCGCCATCGGCTGAGGATTGGTAGTAGAAAACAGGTTTTTTTGTATTGGTTAAACTCGTTGTTATTTGGTTTTCCATACCCGGAGCAAGTTCCGGACTTAATGAAATATAGGCATTAAAATAGGGATTTTCTTTATACAGAAAGAAGTTTAAAAAACCCGCAGTGGTGTCATGTCCTGCTATAATTCTGAAAGGAGCAACACGGTATTTTTTTTCGATAAATGGCATCAGTTCTTCGCCGATAAAATTATAAAAAGCGGCAGATCTTTGTGTTGGCATTCCTTCGGTTTCATCAAAAGTACAATCGTCCATGCGGCTGTTTTTTTGATTGATTCCTATAATTATAGTTTCCGGTAAATCATCCCAATATTCACCGTATTTTAAAGCGCCCTGAAAAGAATCGAATAAATATTGTCCGTCTAATAACAAGAGAACGGGATATCTTTTACCTGGGCTCGTTTCATAGGAGGGAGGTAAGCTAACAATGATTTCTCTGGTTGTTCCCAGCTTATCGGATTTGATTAATTCTGTTTTTTGAGCAAATAATGAAAGGGAAAATAAAAATAAAAGTAGAAGTTGTTTCATAATTTGGGCTTTTAGAATTCGATTTTAAATATACTACTTTTACTCAAAGTAAATGGCTGTAAAAAAAAGAAGCGCTTCTTTTTTAGAGAAACGCTTCGGATATTTAATGTTTAGATGTTTTTTTAGGTTAATGAATTGTCTTTTTCATTTGGGAAAATAATCCATGGCTGGAAAGTTTTGGCTTCTTCAAAGTCCAGAGTTGCGTAAGAAATAATAATAATAATATCATCTCTTTGTACCTTTCTTGCTGCAGGACCGTTAAGTGTGATTTCACCGGAATTTCTTTTTCCTTTTATGGCATAAGTGTCAAAACGTTCTCCATTGTTGATGTTAACAATAGAAACTTTCTCTCCTTCAATAATATTTGAAGCTTCTAATAAGGTTTCATCGATGGTGATGCTGCCAATATAATTTAAATCGGCACCTGTTACTTTTACCCGATGTATTTTTGATTTTAAGACTTGAATTTGCATGGCACAAAAGTAAATTATTTTAGTGAAATGGTATCAATCAATCGGATATTATTAACAAATACGGCGATAAATGCACGATAATTTTTATCTTTTGTTTTTTCGTCGCAAGGAATAAGTGTTTCCTCATCAGCGATTTCAAAATACTCTAAGTCAAAATTTGTGTTGGCGTCAAAAACATCTTTTACCCATTGTTTCACGGATTTGCAATCCTGTGCTTTGAATTTTTCTTTTGCCTGAAGTAAAGTTTGATAGATGATTGCTGCCTGCTCTTTTTCAGAAGCGGATAAGCGTTCGTTTCGGGAACTCATGGCTAAACCATTAGCTTCTCGGTGGATTTTGCAGCCAATAATATTTACGTTTAAATGATTTTTAAGAACCATTTTTTTTACGATTTGCAATTGCTGGAAATCTTTTTTGCCAAAATAAGCATTGTTTGGAGAGACAATTTCAAACAGACGTTTTACAATAGTTCCTACTCCGTTAAAATGCCCAGGTCTGAATTTGCCTTCCATTTGGTTTTCTAAACCGTCAAAATCAAAATTTTGTGATATTACTTTTCCTTCATAAATATCATCTACGGTAGGCGCATAGACAATTATATTGGCATTTAATTGGAAAATTTTTTGAGTATCTTCTTCTAAGGTTCTGGGGTATTTTTCTAAATCTTCAGCATTGTTGAACTGGGTAGGATTAACAAAAATACTTACGACAGTATTGTTGTTTTCTGCCAGTGATTGTTGCATCAGCGAGAGATGTCCCTGGTGTAAAGCACCCATTGTAGGAACAAAACCAATAGTGGAATTTTGAGTTTTAACTGAATTTAAAAATTCGGCTAAAGCAGCTTTTCCATAGAAAATAGGCATGATGATTTTATTAAAATTGAGTGCAAACATAATATATTAGTTAATAACTGCATAAAATTTCGTAATTTTGCGTGGTTTTTATTACCAACTTAACTAACTAAATTACAATATGAAAGATAAGAGGATATTATATGTATCATCTGAAGTGGTGCCCTATCTGGCTGAAAATGAGGTTTCTTTAATGTCTTATGATGTTCCAAAGATGGTTAATGATCAAGGGGGGCAGATTAGGATTTTTATGCCAAGATATGGAAATATTAATGAAAGAAGACACCAATTGCATGAAGTAATTAGATTATCCGGAATGAATTTGGTAGTAAATGATTTAGATATGCCTTTGATTATTAAGGTAGCATCAATTCCAAAAGAGAGAATTCAGGTTTATTTTATTGATAATGATGAGTATTTTAAAAGAAAAGCCACTTTTGCTGATGAAGACGGGGTTATGTATCCTGATAATGATGAGCGCGCTATATTTTTTGCAAAAGGAGTTGTTGAAACAGTAAAAAAATTAAACTGGGTTCCTGATATTATTCATGTCCATGGCTGGATGGCAGCAATGTTGCCTGTTTATATGAAACATTTTTATAAAAATGAAGCTTTATTTTCAGATACTAAAATAGTTACTTCCGTTTATGGACAGTCGTTCGATGGTACTTTAGATGTTGAAATGATTAATAAAGTGAAACTTGACGGTGTGCCTCAGGAAGAAGTCGAGATGCTTGCAACACCTGATTATGAGAATATTATTAAGGCAACGGTAATGCATTCGGACGCTGTAATTGTGGCTTCCCCAAATGTTAGTCCAAGTTTAACAAAATTTATTGAAACTTCGGGAAAACCTTTTTTACCTTTCGTCCCTAAAGATGCTTTCGCAGAAGCGTATAGCAATTTTTATAAAGAAATGCTTTAACCTTACTTTTTTAATATGCATAATAATTCTTTTTTTAAGAAAATTCTAATAGTAATAACGGTTGTTTTTTTTGTATCCTGTGATAAAGATTTTAATTCCATCGGAGATGATTTAGTAGGAAATGATCATTTTGGTTTGGAAAGAAAGTCTTTTAATGTGTTAGCATACAATCAAAAAATTAATGCAGTACAATCCAGTAATTTACCTGTAAATGCTTTAGGTGTTTATGAAGATGCTGTTTTTGGAACTACAACAGCCAGTTTTGTAACTCAGCTTACTTTAGCTTCTGTGAATCCGGTTATTGGGAATAACGTTGAGGTGGACAGTGTGATTTTGTCTGTTCCTTATTTTAACACTCCGTTGCCTAACCCGGATTTAGAATCAGGAGAGAACCTTTATAGATTAGATTCTCTTTATGGAAACAAAGATCTGGGTAAAATTAAGCTCAGTATTTATGAAAACGGATATTTTATGAGGGATTTAGATCCTGAGACCGGTTTTTTAGAAGCACAAAGATATTATACAAATCAGATATCTGATTTTGAGACACTCAAAGGATCTGTTGCATTGAATGATGCTGCCGATGTTTCTCAAAACACCGCTTTTTTCTTTAATCCTAAAGCTGTCAAAGAAACTACAACAACTAATGGTGAAGCAGCAACAACTCAATCTGTTCCGGCTATGAGACTGGCTTTAAATAAAAACTATTTTAAAACAAAAATTATTGATGCTGCCGCTTCAGGCAAATTGGTAACTAATGATGTTTTTAAAAATTATTTCAGAGGTTTGTATTTTAAAGTAGAAAAATCAGGTTCTAATCCGGGAGTTTTGTCTATGATGAATTTTAGAGCGGGTACGGTTACTATATATTATAAAGAAGATTCTTCAACGGATAATACGGTTAAAGTTTCTAAATCAATTCTGCTTAATCTTACGGGAAATACCGTTAATTTGCTTTCTAATGATGTAACAAATGCGACTGATTATACAAATGCAGCTACTAATCCTGATATTGCAGCCGGTGATGAAAAGTTGTATGTAAAAGGAGGAGAAGGCTCAATGGCTGTATTGGATCTTTTTGATCAAACGGATAACCTGAGTTATGATGCTAATGGGAATGTACAGGGACCTAACGGAGTTTATGATGAATTAGATGAATTAAGACGTAAAGATCCGGTAACCGGAAAGAGAGTGTTGATAAATGAAGCTAATTTGGTTTTTCATATGGATCATACCGCAATGGGAGCAAATAAGATTCCGGGCAGGATTTATCTATATGATTTAACTAACAATACGACGATTGTAGACTACCTCTTTGATGGAACAACAGGAACAAATAGTAAAAACGGATTATTGATATATGGAGGTCTTTTGAATACCACTAATACTGATGATAAAACATATAAATTCAGAATTACCAATCATATCAGAAATCTGATTCAGAACTCTGATTCTACGAATGTTAAATTGGGAGTGGTAATTACTGAGGATATTAATAATAGTGCAATGAATAAGTTGCGATTGCCATTACAGCCGGGAACCACTTTGACTAAAGTGCCTCAGGCTTCAGTAATGAGTCCTTTAGGGGTAGTGCTTCATGGAAGTAAATCTTCTGTACCGGCAGATAAAAAATTAAAATTAGAGATTTATTACACAAAACCGAATTAATATAATATATATATATATGTGTGGAATTGTTGGTTACATAGGCCATAGAGAAGCTTATCCTGTTGTTATCAAAGGTTTAAAACGATTAGAATATCGCGGGTATGATAGTGCAGGTGTAATGATTTATGAAGAAGGAATCAAAGTTTGCAAAACAAAAGGTAAGGTAGCGCAACTTGAAGAACTTGCTTTGAAGGAGATGTCTACCAAAGGAACCATTGGGATGGGGCATACAAGATGGGCTACTCACGGGGTTCCTAATGATGTAAATTCACATCCTCATCTTTCAAACTCTGGTGAATTAGCCATTGTTCATAATGGAATTATTGAAAATTATGCACCTTTAAAAGAAGAATTAATTAATCGTGGTTACGTTTTTCATTCAGATACTGATACAGAGGTATTGGTTAATCTGATTGAAGAGGTTCAGAAGAATGAAAAAATAAAATTAGGAAAAGCAGTTCAGTTAGCATTGAATCAGGTGGTGGGTGCTTATGCAATTGCTGTTTTTGACAAAAAAAATCCTGATGAAATTGTTGCGGCTCGTTTAGGAAGCCCGCTTGCGATTGGTGTAGGTGAAGAAGAATATTTCATTGCCTCTGATGCTTCACCTTTTATCGAATATACTTCAAATGCAGTGTATTTAGAGGATGGAGAAATGGCAAATATCAATCTTCATAAGCCAATTAAGATTAGAAAAATAAAGGATGACAGTTTGGTTGATCCTTATATTCAGGAACTTCAAATGAATTTGGAGCAGATTGAAAAAGGAGGTTTTGATCATTTTATGTTGAAAGAAATTTTTGAACAGCCTAGTGTTATCAAAGATACTTACAGAGGAAGATTGCATTCGGATAAAGGAATTGTTCAGATGGCTGGAGTTGAAGACCATTTAGAAAAATTCTTAAATGCCGACAGAATAATTATTGTAGCCTGTGGGACCTCATGGCATGCAGGTTTAGTGGCTGAATATATTATTGAAGAATTTGCTCGCGTTTCAGTAGAAGTAGAGTATGCTTCTGAATTTAGATATAGAAATCCGATAATTAAAAGTACTGATGTGGTTATTGCTATTTCACAATCGGGTGAGACAGCGGATACTATGGCAGCTATTAAATTGGCTAAGGAACAGGGGGCTTTTGTGTTTGGAGTTTGTAATGTGGTGGGGTCATCTATCTCAAGGGAGTCACATGCAGGAGCTTATACACATGCAGGACCGGAAATTGGTGTGGCATCAACAAAAGCTTTTACTACTCAAATTACCGTACTGACTATGCTTGCTTTACGTTTGGCCAAAGCGAAAGGAACATTGTCTCATTCTGATTTTCACAGGTATTTGTTAGAATTGGAATTGATTCCTGAAAAAGTTAAAGAAGCTTTAACTACTATCGAAAAAGCGAAAGAAATTGCAGCTGCTTTCAAAGATGCTCCTAATTGTTTGTATCTGGGACGTGGTTATAATTTTCCCGTAGCTTTAGAAGGAGCTTTGAAATTAAAAGAGATATCTTATATTCACGCAGAAGGTTATCCTGCCGCAGAAATGAAACACGGACCAATTGCTTTAATTGACGAACAAATGCCGGTAGTGGTAATTGCTCCAAAGCAAGGTCATTATGATAAAATAGTAAGTAACATTCAGGAAATTAAGTCCAGAAGCGGAAAAATTATTGCTGTAGTGACTAAAGGAGATACTCAGGTTAGGGAATTGGCAGATTATGTTATTGAGATTCCGGAAACATCAGATGCTTTATCGCCATTAATTACTACAATCCCATTGCAGTTATTGTCTTATTATATTGCTGTTTACAGAGATTGTAATGTAGATCAGCCTCGTAATCTGGCTAAATCTGTGACGGTAGAATAAAAGCATATTAATTGAGTCTTCCTAAAAGGCTGACAAGTTTATAAAAAAGCAAGGCAAACGCCTTGCTTTTTTGTTTTAAAAAATCAGAGAATTAATGAAAATTGAATTTTCTGCCATATTTTTTGTTAAATAATTATTTTTTTTGCTTAAATTTAAGGTGTTGAAAATTTTGAATGTTCTTATAATGCTGTTGTAAAGTTGATTGTTTTTGAATGCTCCAACTAATAAAACTTAATCATATGAAAGCTAATTTATTTTTTTCGGTATTGTTTTTCTGTAGTATAATATATGCTCAGGATACTGTTCAGGGAGTTGTAGTTGAAAGTAATAATCAGCCTGTTGCTGGTGCAAATGTTACAGTGATTGGCGATACCGGTGTAACTGTAACTGACAGCGACGGGAAATTTATTCTTAATTCACAAAAGAAGCAGCCTTATGAAATAGAAATTAGTAGTGTGGGATTTGTATCCCAAAGGATTATGGTTACTTCAAAACAACAGATTAATGTAGTTTTACAGGAAGAACAAAATGTGCTCAATGAAATTGTGGTGTCTGCTTCCAGAACGCCCGAAAGAGTTTTTGAATCGCCGGTTACTATTGAAAGAATGGGAATCAGTGATGTCAAGAAATCAGCATCACCAAGTTTTTATGATGGTTTAGAGAATTTGAAAGAAGTTCAGATGAATACCAGTAGTTTGTCTTTTAAATCCATTAATACCCGTGGTTTTGCTACTGTGGCTAATTCCCGTTTTTTACAGTTAGTGGATGGAATGGATAATGCATCTCCTTTGTTAAATTTTGTTTTAGGAAACATGATTGGTATTTCTGAGATTGATGTACAAAGTGTGGAGTTGTTACCGGGGGCATCTTCGGCGTTATACGGAGCCAATGCGTTTAATGGAATTTTATTTATGAATAGTAAAAATCCGTTTCTCTATGAAGGAATTACGGCTTATGCCAAATACGGTCAAACCAGTCAAAAAGCTGCAGGAACAAATGATTATATCGATTATGGAATCAGAATGGCGAAAGCCTTTAGCCGGCATATAGCGGGAAAGGCCAATTTTACTTATATGCGGGGTACTGATTGGTTTGCGACCAATTATGATGATAAAACAAATATCGGCAGAAATCGTTCGCATCAAAATTATGATGGAATTAATGTCTATGGAGATGAAGTTTCAACTAATATTTATACGGTAGGGCAGACTTTGGTAGCTAATAATTTACTTCCTGCTAATTTAGCTGCATTACTGCCTAATGAAAATGTTTCCAGAACAGGTTATAATGAAACAGATTTAACCGATAACAGAGCCAGTAATACAAAGATTGATCTTTCGTTGCATATCAGGCCTTTTGGTGACGAAAAGTTAGAAGTAATTCTGCAAAGTAAATTTGGTTTTGGTAACGCGGTATATCAGGGAGCCAATAGATATTATCTGAATAATTTTTTTATGCAACAGCATAAAATAGAATTTAAAGGCAAGAATTTTTTCCTCAGAGGTTATACTACGTCAGAAAACGGTGGTGACTCTTATGATATGCAATTCACGGGAATCAATATTAACAGAATGTGGAAGTCAGACAATAATTGGTTTGGTCAATATGCGGGTGCTTATTCTCAGGCTTTTGCAGGTTTGTTTGGTCCAGCTTATGCTGGAAACGCTGACGCTTCTCATGCTTTTGCACGTGCCGCTGCCGAAACGGGGAGATTAGAGCCGGGTACACCGGCATTTAAGAATGCTTTCAATCAGGTGATTGCTAATCCGGATGTGTTGTCGGGTTCAAAATTGGTTGATAATTCTAAAATATATCATTCTGATGTGAATTATAATTTTAAAGATCTGATATCATTTGCTGAAATTCAGCTAGGTGGTTCTTATAGAAAGTATCAGCTGAATTCATTTGGAAGAATTTATACTGATGCCAACGGATCGATTCATTATGATGAATATGGATTGTATACGCAGCTGCAAAAGAAATTCTTAGAAGAAAGACTAAAGTTTACAGGGTCAATCCGTTATGATAAATCTCAAAATTTCGATGGAAGTTATTCGCCAAGGGTTTCTTTAGTATATGCTGCCGGTGAATCCAGAACACATAATTTCAGAGCTTCTTTTCAAACAGGCTTTAGAAATCCTACTACTCAGGATCAGTACATTGGTTTTAATGTAGGAAATGCTGTTTTAATAGGTTCGGCTCCGGATAATTTATTGCGTTATTCTGAGACAAGAGCTGTTGCAAATGGGACTCCTGCTGTAGGACAATTATATGCAGGCGGTGCTTCTGTAATAATGACTGGTGAAAATGCATATAATAATTCATATACCGCATCTTCGGTAAGAGCCTTTGCTGCTTTTGCAGCTGCTAATCCGGGAAATACACCGGGAGCTGCTGCTTTATTACGAAAAACAGATGTGAATTATGTAAAACCCGAAGAAGTAAAAGCATTTGAGGTAGGGTATCGTTCCAGAATTAATGATATTAATATTGATATTAACGCTTATTATAATATCTATAATAATTTTATTGGAGCTGCTAATGCAGTTGCGCCCCTATACGGTACTGCATCTAATACTTTTGATTTTGCCTCAGGAGCGCCTACATATGTCACAAATCCTGAAGTTCAGTCTTTACATGCTCTTGCTAATGGAAATTTCAGAGCATATCAATTGTATACTAACACAGATGTTGAAATCAAGTCGTTTGGTTTTGGTTTGGGACTTTCCAGAAAAATATATAAAGATTTTGAATTAGGTGCAAATTATAATTATGCTGAGTTTGGTTTTGATCAGGCTAAAGATCCTAGTTTTGAAGCTGGATTTAATACCCCTAAACACAGAGTAAAAGTCTCTTTTGGGAATGAAAAATTATTTGAAAATTTCGGATTTAATATTAGCGGAAGATGGAATAGTGATTATTTATGGCAGTCTACTATGGTGGACGGAATGATTGACGGAGCAACTGTTGTTGATGCTCAAATTAACTACAGTATTCCTTCACTTAAATCTACTTTAAAAATAGGAGGATCTAATATTGGGGGGAAAGAATATGCGCAGGTTTTAGGGGCCGGTTTAATTGGGCAAATGTATTTTGTTTCCTGGACCGTAAATCCATAGAAAAATCATTTTAAAAATAGTTTTAGAGAGCGTTTTAAAAGCTGTTTTAAGGTCTGGTTTTATTTTTTTATGTTTTTTAAATAAAATTGTTGATTTTTTATTTTAAAAAATTATCTTTGCGCTCTGAAAAAACACCTAAATCATTGAATTTTGATGGTGTGTATTTCATAAACCTAAATAGCTGTTTAATAAATACATAAGTAATGTCTAAAGTAATAGGAAAAGTTGCCCAAATCATTGGCCCAGTAGTTGACGTTGTTTTCAACGGTAAGGATGTTGAACTTCCAAAAATTTATGATTCATTAGAAATCACTAAAAAAGATGGTACTAAATTAATCCTTGAGGTGCAATCTCACATTGGAGAAAATACTGTACGTACCATTTCGATGGATTCAACAGATGGTTTGAGCAGAGGATATGAAGTAGTAGGAACAGGTAATCCTATTCAAATGCCGATTGGAGCAGATGTTTACGGTCGTTTATTCAACGTGGTTGGAGATGCTATTGATGGTTTGCCAGAATTGCCAAAAACAGGTGAGAACGGAATGTCAATCCACCGTCAGGCACCAAAATTTGAAGATTTATCTACATCTTCTGAAGTTTTATTCACAGGTATTAAAGTAATTGATTTGATTGAGCCTTATGCAAAAGGAGGTAAAATTGGATTGTTTGGTGGTGCCGGAGTTGGTAAAACAGTATTGATTCAGGAGTTGATTAACAATATTGCAAAAGGTCACGGTGGACTTTCTGTATTCGCAGGAGTAGGTGAAAGAACACGTGAAGGAAATGACTTGCTTCGTGAGATGTTAGAGTCAGGAATTATTAAATACGGTGAGGAATTCATGCACTCTATGGAAAATGGAGGATGGGATTTGTCTAAAGTAGATTTACCAGGAATGAGAGAGTCTAAAGCTACTTTCGTTTTCGGACAAATGAATGAGCCACCAGGAGCTCGTGCACGTGTGGCACTTTCTGGATTATCTATCGCTGAGTATTTCCGTGATGGAGCTGGATCTGATCAAGGTAAAGACGTATTGTTCTTCGTTGATAATATCTTCCGTTTTACACAAGCAGGTTCTGAGGTGTCAGCACTTTTAGGTCGTATGCCATCTGCGGTAGGTTACCAACCAACATTAGCAACTGAAATGGGTGCTATGCAAGAGCGTATTACATCTACAAACAAAGGATCTATTACATCTGTACAGGCGGTTTACGTTCCTGCGGATGACTTAACTGACCCTGCGCCAGCAACAACGTTTGCTCACTTAGATGCTACAACAGTATTGTCTCGTAAAATTGCTGAGTTAGGTATTTATCCAGCGGTAGATCCATTAGATTCTACTTCTCGTATCTTGACTCCGCATATTTTAGGAAATGAGCACTACGACTGTGCACAAAGAGTAAAAGAGATTCTTCAAAAATACAAACAATTACAAGATATCATCGCGATCTTAGGTATGGAAGAGTTATCTGAAGAAGATAAATTAGCGGTATCCAGAGCACGTCGTGTACAACGTTTCTTGTCTCAACCGTTCCACGTAGCGGAGCAATTTACAGGTATTCCAGGTGTATTAGTTGATATTAAAGATACTATCAAAGGATTTAATATGATTATTGACGGTGAATTAGATCACTTACCAGAATCAGCATTCAACCTTAAAGGAACTATCGAAGAAGCTATCGAAGCTGGAGAAAAAATGTTAGCTGAAGCGTAATAATTTGGTTGTTAGTTGTCAGTTGTCAGTTGTTAGAAAGCAACCATCAACCATCAACCATCAACTATTAACTAAAAAAAGACATGATTTTAGAAATAGTATCACCAGAAGCAAAATTATTTTCAGCAGAAGTTACTTCGGTAACTCTACCTGGAGTTAATGGAAGCTTCCAAATATTGAACAATCACGCACCAATCGTTTCTATTTTAGGAAAAGGTCTTGTGAAAATTGATGCGCCAAGTTTCAAGTTTTCTAAAGAGGTAGCAAGTAAGTTCTCTAAAGTAAATGACCATACTTATACATTAGCTATTGAGTCAGGGACTATTGAAATGAAAGACAATAAAGTAATTGTTTTAGCAGACTAAGACAATTTGCATTAATATAAAAACGTCAAGCTTTTGCTTGGCGTTTTTTTTTATTTTTGATTTATGAAAAGTTTACCCAAAAATCTCATAGCAAAACTAGAGGTAAGAACCCAAAATAACGCTTTGCGTCAATTGCCAGAGTACAATAATTTAGTCGATTTTACATCGAATGATTACATTGGTTTTTCAAAAAGCAAAGCCATTTTCGAGGAAACCCATCAGTATTTATTAGAAAATCATTTTACTCAAAACGGAGCAACAGGCTCTCGGTTAATATCAGGAAATCATAAAGTCTATCAGGAAACTGAAAATTATATTGCTCAGTTTCATCAGGCAGCGTCGGCATTGATTTTTAATTCGGGTTATGATGCCAATCTCGGTTTTTTCAGTTCGGTTCCTCAAAAAGGCAATTTGATACTTTATGACGAATTGTGTCATGCTTCCATCAGAGACGGAATCCAACTTTCAAATGCAAAATCCTATAAGTTTAAACACAATGATTTTGAAGATTTAGAAAGATTAATTTTAAAATTCAAACCAACAACCAGTAACCAGCAACCGGTAACCATTTACATTGTTACAGAAACTGTTTTTTCAATGGATGGCGATTGCCCAAATATTGAAGAATTGCTTGTAGTTTCCGAAAAGTATGGTTGTTATGTTGTGGTTGACGAGGCGCATGCTTTGGGTGTTTTTGGCAAAAATGGTAGTGGTTTGGTTCAGGAGTATGGTGTGGAAGACAAAGTTTTCGCGCGAATTATGACTTTTGGAAAAGGTTTAGGCTGTCATGGTGCAGCCGTATTAGGAAGTCAGGAATTAAAACAATATTTGGTCAATTTTTCAAGAAGTTTTATTTATACAACAGGGCTTTCTCCACATTCCGTTGCTACGATTTTAGTGGCCTATCAGCATTTAGAAACAGAAAACAGCAATATTACTTTGTTAAAAGAGAATATTATTCATTTTAATCAGCAAAAGAATTTGTTGGGTTTAAAACCGCTTTTTGTTAGATCTAAGTCAGCGATTCAAAGTGCGATTATTCCAGGGAATGATAAGGTGAAATTGATTGCTAATAAACTTCAGGAAAAAGGTTTTGATGTAAAACCGATACTTTCACCAACCGTTCCAGAAGGACAAGAGCGTTTGCGTTTTTGTTTGCATGCTTTTAATTCTAAAGAGGAAATTGCGCAAGTATTACAATTGTTGAGTACTTTTGTTTTTTAGCCACGGATAATACGGATATAACTGATTTACACAGATTAAATATGGCAGACCTTTTGCATAAATCTATAACAGATTCGATTTTAAAAGTTTATTATGAGGTTTATAATGAACTCGGTTCAGGTTTTCTCGAAAAAGTGTATCAGAATGCGATGTATTTTGAATTGATTGCAAGGGGTTACAAGGTTGAAGCACAAAAGCAAATTAAAGTTTATTTTAAACAACAGCTTGTTGGGGACTACATTGCAGATTTGTTAGTTGAAAATAAAGTTATTGTTGAACTTAAGGCTTGCGAATTACTTATGAATGTCCACGTGGCACAAACAATGAATTATTTAAAAGCTACAGAAATTGAAGTCGGCTTATTATTGAATTTTGGGGAAGAACCAGAATTTAAAAGGTTTATATATACAAATGATAGAAAAATAAATTTAAAAAATCAGTGATAATCCGTTATATCCGTATTATCCGTGGCTAAAAACACATGAAATTATTTATAACAGGAATCGGTACCGACGTAGGTAAAACCATCGCCTCAGCCATTATAACCGAAGCATTAGAAGCAGATTATTGGAAACCCATTCAAGCAGGAGATTTAGATACTTCGGATAGTCATAAAATAAAAGCGTTTTTATCGAATGATAAAACGATAATTCACCTGAATAGTTATGCGTTGAATACGCCAGCGAGTCCTCATTTGGCAGCCGAAATTGATGGAATTACAATTGATAAATCTAATATTATAGAACCTTCAACTCAGAATCATCTTGTAATAGAAGGTGCGGGCGGAATTTTTGTACCATTGAATGATAATGAAACAATTGTCGATTTGATTCAGTCGGATTACAAGGTAATCGTGGTTTCCCGCCATTATTTAGGAAGTATTAATCATACTTTGCTAACCATTGAGGCTTTGCAAAACAGAAAAATTGCTATTGCTGGAATTGTTTTCAATGGAGAAGAGAATCTAGCCACTGAATCCATTATTTTGAAAAAAACAGGAATTCCATGCATTGGAAGAATCAGTCAAGAACCTTATTTTGACCAAAATGTAATTCGTGAATATGCCGATTTGTTTCGTGAAAAATTAATTAATTTATAAGAGAGTAAAGAGCAAAGAGAAAAGAAAATAGACTTTCTTATCTTTGCAGAAAATTATAGCGTTTAGTCTTTATACTATTCTCTATTTTCTATATCTCACATATGAACTTAACAGAAAAAGACAGCCAATACCTTTGGCATCCTTATACCCAACATAAAACGGCTCAAACTCCGATTGCTATAACCAAAGGCGAAGGCGCTTTGCTTTGGGACGAAAATAATAAGGAATACATTGATGCCATTGCTTCCTGGTGGGTGAATCCTTTTGGTCATTCCAATCGATTTATAGCCGATAGAATTTATAAACAATTAACCACTTTAGAGCATGTGCTTTTTGGCGGTTTTACCCATGAACCCGCTATTAAGGTTGCCGAGCAACTGATGAAACTATTGCCAAAAAATCAGCAAAAAGTATTCTTTTCGGATAATGGTTCTACTTCGGTAGAAGTAGCCATAAAAGTGGCTTTGCAGTTCTTTTATAATAAAGGCGAAAAAAGAACGACTATAATTGCATTGGAAGATGCTTTTCATGGTGATACTTTTGCAGCAATGGCTGCAAGTGGTATTTCGTTTTATACCCAGGCTTTTCAGGGAATGTTTATTGATGTGGTGCGAATTCCGGTTCCGATTAAAGGTGAAGAACAAGCGAGTTTTGATGCTTTGCAAAAAGTGATTCAAGACTATAATTGTGCGGCATTTATTTTCGAACCTTTGGTACAGGGAGCTGCGGGTATGGTGATGTATGAAGCGGAAGCCTTGGATGAGTTAATTAAAATCTGCAAGGAAAATAATGTTTTAACCATTGCCGATGAAGTGATGACGGGTTTTGGAAAAACAGGAAAAACTTTTGCAATGGATTATGCCCAGGAGATGCCTGATATGATGTGTTTGTCAAAAGCTTTGACCGGGGGAACCATCCCGATGGCGATTACCACTTTTACACAAGAAATATTTGATGCTTTTTATGATGAGGATATCAACAAGGCCTTATTTCACGGACATACTTTTACAGCTAATCCAACTGGTTGTGCGGCGGCATTAGCTAGTTTTGAATTGTTGCAAACTCCCGAAATGCAAGCGAATCTAGTTCGGGTAAATGCCAATCATTTGGCTTTTCAAAAACACATTGAAAAACATCCAAAAGTGACTAACACCCGGATTTTAGGGACTGTTTTTGCATTGGAAATAAAGAAAGAAGGAGAGGAATTCTATTATGGAACCATGCGTAATAAGCTTTATAATTTCTTTATCGAAAATGGAATTATTCTGCGTCCAGTAGGTAATATTGTTTACATTTTGCCTCCTTATATCATCACGGATGAGCAATTGCAAAAAGTGTATGAAGTGGTCGAAAAAGCTATTGATATGGTTTAAATAGCTAATGTTTTTAAAAACTTTACGACATTTGCAGAAAATTAAAAAGTCTTGTCACAAACAATCTCTATAACAGCAATAGCATCTATTTCTCCATTAGGAAATGACTCCAAAACCATTTGGGGAAATTACCTTTCTGATGCTCCTTTTTTTTCAAAAAGGCATTTGGATAATCAGGAAACCTGGGTGGCTCCTTTGGATGCTACTTCGGAACAAATGGTAGCTGAATTGCAAGAATCGGATATCAAATACAAATCCTTAGATAAATCGGTTTTGTATGCGATGGCGGCTTCCCGACAAGCAGTTGCTGATGCAGGCTGGGATTCAGATTCAGTTTTCGGAATCAATATAGGATCTTCCCGTGGTGCGACGGAATTATTTGAAAAACATTATAAAGAATATTTAGATAACGGAAAATGCCAAACACTGGCTTCGCCAACAACAACTTTGGGGAATATTTCTTCCTGGGTGGGTCATGATTTGCAATGCACAGGACCGGAAATCTCGCATTCTATTACCTGTTCTACAGCTTTACATGCGTTATTAAATGGTGTTGCCTGGTTGCGTGCCGGTATGGTTGATAAATTTCTAATTGGTGGAAGCGAAGCGCCTTTAACTGATTTTACGATTGCTCAGATGCGAGCTTTGAAAATCTATTCGCATAGTGAAGAAGTCTATCCTAATCAGGCATTGAATTTTGATAAAAAACTAAATTCGATGATTTTGGGCGAAGGTGCTGCAGTTTGTTGTCTCGAAATAGGGAAAAAGGAAAGTGCTTTGGCCTTTATTGAAGGAATAGGTTATGCTACGGAGATTTTAGAACATAATATTTCCATTTCGGCAGAAGCCACTTGTTTCCAAAAGTCAATGAAAATGGCCTTGGAAAATACCAATTTAGCAGCGGTTGATGCCATTGTGATGCATGCTCCGGGAACAAAAGCAGGTGATTTGACCGAGTATAAAGCCATTCAGAAAATCTTTGGAGAAAATCTTCCTTTGTTAACTACAAACAAGTGGAAAATCGGACATACTTTCGGTGCTTCGGGAATGCTGAGTGTGGAGTTGGCTATTCTAATGATGCAACACAATCAATTCATTGGAGTCCCATTTGCGAAAGCGCAACAACAAATTAAATCCATTAAAAAAGTATTGGTAAATGCAGTAGGTTTTGGTGGAAACGCAGTGAGCGTATTGTTGAGTGTTTAACCACCGAGTTCACAAAGTAGGAACTAAGTACATAGTTTTTTACAGACTCAAGGATTATTTGTGGTGTTTCTTAACGTAAATATTCTCAAATCTTATGGTTAAAAAAGTTTCTTTTAAAATTTTTAGGACTACTGAATACTGATCAATGATTGCTGTTTTCCAAATCCCGAACTTTTTCATAAACTAGGTTGCTCTCAAATCCTCGTCGGAGCATATAATCACAAAACTTCTTTCTTTTTTTTAGCGAATTGGTTTCCCGAATGGATTCCCAATTTCTGTTTGCTAAAGTTTCGAAAGTTTCATAATATTCTTCCGGACTAATTTCTTTTAAAGCGATATTGATTAAGGTTTGATTGATATTCCTGAATTTCAACTCATTGGTTATTCTGATTTTTCCCCAATGTTTGATGCGGTGTTTTCCTCTGGCAAAACTACAGGCAAAGCGTTCTTCGTTTAGAAAATTGTCATTGATAAGATGTGTTATAATCTGGTTAATTTCTTCCGAATCCATTTTCATGTTTCGCAATTTTTGTACTACTTCTTCGTGGCAACGGTCTTGGTAGGCACAATAATGCTCTATTTTTTGTATGGCTTCTTTTAGGGAAAAAACTTCTTTCATCTTATCCTGATGGATTATAAATAAGGAGCAATAAAGGTACATAATTCTGGGAATAACTGCTGTCATTTGAAAAAAAAGCGGATTGGCGATGATTAATGTAGCTTAACGACTTTGTTTTACTATCTGACTTATAATGAGTTACTTTAATATGTTTCTTGCGAATGTTTAGGATTGTTAAATTTTATACTTGAGATTATGAGACTATTTTTACTTCAACTCATCTTGTTGTTTTTTGTCCTTACAAATTGTAATGCGCAATATACTATTACCGGAAATGTAAATTCAAGTTCGTACTCCTGCGCCAGTTTTTCAGGTAATTCCACTATTTATATAGGAAACGGAACAACAAGTACTAATTTGTCTATGAATCAGACTTTAGACCTTTATAATTCCTGCTCTTTAGGACCGATACAATTTGTAGTTAGAAATAATGCTTCTGTTGATTTTTCTCCTGGTAATGAGCGTTTGGTTTTACCCGCCGGATCTTCTATTATAATTGAATCAGGGGGTAGTTTAATAGGAGGAAGTTGTAATGCTTCGGAAAGAATATATATAGGAACAGACTTAATTGCCAGTTGTAATGGTGGTGCAGGAGCAGATTATGCTTTTAATCAGTTAGTTATTAATGGAGGATATAATTTTGTAAAGACAACAGTTTCACCTATCTGTGGTTCTGGTACAGCATCTGTAGCAGTTTCAGTAATTCCAACTCCTGCTGCTTCTACAACCTACAGATTATATACTGTACCAAGTGGGGGAAGTGTTGTTTCAAGTGTTACGGCTTCAACTAGTCCTTATTCTGCAACATTAACTACACCTTCGATATCAGCTACAACAACTTATTATGTGGCGGCTACTACAGGTTCAAATACGACTCCAAGAAAGGAGTTTGTTGTTACTGTAAATTCAATTCCAACTATAACAGCTACAGCCCCATCTTCTATTTGTGGTTCCGGAGTAGTAACATTAGGTGCTACTGCTTCATCCGGAACTATTAATTGGTATACAACAGCGACCGGCGGAAGTCCTGTTGCCACAGGAGTAACCTATAATACACCATCATTAACAAATACAACCACTTATTATGTTGATGCCACTAATGGTGGTTGTACGACTGCTACGAGAACGGCTGTTGTAGCAACAGTCAATAATGTACCAAATAATATAAGCAATGGTTTTTCAGCGACTACTATTTGTGCAGGAGGAAGCCCTCAACTGACTTTTGATGCTGAAGATGCTACTTTTGTATTGCCTTACAGTATCACTTATAAAAACGATGATACTTCAATCCAGTATACAGTTTCAATTCCATCAGCAGCGCCTTATATTTTTACACCGGCAGATAACCCTACAGTTAATACAGGATATACTTTGGTATCTATATCTAATGGTACATGTACCCGAACAAGTGGTTTTGTGGATCCAGGATCTAATTTGATTGTTCGCCCTGCACCTGTTGTTACGATTAGTGGAACAACAAGCGTATGTGTTGGAAATTCATCTCCCAATATCACATTCACAAATCCTCAAACGGTAGCTGTTACAGTTACTTATACCGTAAACGGAGGAGCTAATCAACAGATCAATATTCCTGCTGGTAATACGGCAGCCGTAGCTGTTCCTACATCTACTGCGACTACATATAATTATAATTTAGTTAGTGTAGTTTATCAAACTATGCCAGGTTGTTCCAACATGATTTCTGGTAGTGCAACAATAACTGTAAATCCAATTTTGCCTGCAAATGTCACGGTGTCTGCCTCACCTTCAGGAGCAATTTGTTCAGGGACTTCAGTAACATTTACAGCTATTCCAACAAATGGTGGTACAATGCCAGTTTATCAATGGAAATTAAACGGTGGAAATGTAGGTTTAAATTCAGCCACTTACACAAATACAGCATTGACTGATGGAGATGTTGTTGCGTGTGTAATGACTTCCAATGCGACACCATGTTTGACAGCAAGTCCGGCAACGTCTAATGCTGTTACGATGACAGTTAATTTATTGCCGTCAGCTCCGGTAGTGGGAACAGTTACCCAGCCCACGTGTATGCAGCCCACAGGAAGTGTTGTATTAACTAATTTACCTGCTTCCGGTACATGGACAATAAACCCGGGTAGTTATATGGGAACGGGGACAGCAACTACGATTTCTGGTTTGGCTGTAGGGAGTCATACTTTTACGGTTTCTTATGGTAGTTGTACCTCTGTTCCCTCTGTTCCTGTGGTCATAAGTTCCCCTTTAATTACAACTTATAATGGTAGTAGCTGGAGTTCTACACCTGATAATACTAAAGTAGGAGTAATATCCGGATCAGGAACTATTGGAGTGGATACTGAATTATGTTCCTGTATTGTAAATACGGGAGTTGCTGCTATTGTAGCAACGGGAGTTACACTTAAACTTCAGGATAATCTTGTTGTAAACGGTTCGTTAACTTTTGAAAATAATGCCAGTCTGGTTCAGGTAAATAATGGAGCAATTAATTCTGGAAATATTCATTACAAGCGCCATACAGCAGCTGTAAGACGTTATGATTTTACGTATTGGTCCTCACCGGTTGCAGGGCAAACCATGAAAGCTTTGTCTCCTAATACACTTTTTGATAAATATTATAGTTATAACCCAAATACGGGATGGAAAATAGAATACAATGGAGCGCTTACCATGCAGCCAGGGAATGGCTATATCATTAGAGCACCACAAACATTTAGTATCACTACCGCTACGGTTGATACCAATCCTGTTTTTATAGGTGTTCCTAACAATGGAATGGTGAATATGACTTTGATGGCAAATAAAACCTATTTATTAGGAAATCCATACCCATCGGCTATTGATGCAGATACTTTTTTAGATGTAAATGCCAGCGTTTTGGAAGGAACCCTTTATTTCTGGACACACAATACGCCACCAAATATTAACATTGCAGGAGATGCTATTTACAACTATACTTCTGATGATTATGCTACTTATAACAGAACCGGAGGAGTGAGTACAAGTATTTCTGCAATTTCGGGAGGTGCTGTACCAACAGGTAAAATTGCAGCCGCTCAGGGGTTTTTTGCACCGGCAAGCGCTTCTGGAGGAAACTTAGTTTTTAACAATGCTATGCGTATTTCCGGTGGTTTGTCAGGTGTAAATAATTCTCAGTTTTTTAAATTAAATCCTGCAGCTAAAAGTGCTGCAACAACTGTCACAGCTGATAAACATCGTATCTGGCTGAATTTAACTAACAATCAGGGGGCTTTTAAACAAACTTTGATTGGTTACCTAACCGGAGCAACCAATAATTATGATCCAGGCTACGATGGAGTGACTTATAATGGAAATCAGTTTATTGATTTTTATAGTATAAATCAACAGTTGAATTTAACTATTCAGGGGCGGGTTTTGCCTTTTGAACAGAAAGACACTGTAGCTTTAGGTTATAAATCTACTATAAAAGGAGATTTTAAAATCAGCATTGACCACACGGATGGAATAATAGATATGCAACAGGTTTTTCTTGAAGACCAGGATTTGCAGCTATTACATGACCTTAAAAAAGAGCCTTATACTTTTACTACCGAAAAAGGAACTTTCAATAATCGTTTTGTCTTGCGTTATCAAACTAAAAGTAATACTGATAAAACAGTAAAAAAAATAGCTTTAGTAGACCATGCTGCTTCCGTTACAGTGTTTGATAAGGAAATAAGACTCCATTCATCCGAAAGTTTTATTTCTAAAGTCAGTATTTATGACGTTTCCGGAAGTCTTATTTATCAAAACGAGGCAGTGAAAGCAAATGATTTTATCATCCGGAATTTAAATGTAGCCCATCAGGTATTGCTAATCAATATGGTTTTGGCTAACGGGGAAAATAGTGTAACAAAGATTGTCTACTAAGATTATTTTTTTGAGATTCTTTCGCTCACAAAAGACTGACAGAAACCGATTTATTACCAGAAATCCGGATAAAAAAATGTTGATTAAATTCTTTCGGCAGAATAATAATTACATTCCTTAAACCAAACCCTAATAATTGTGAAAACCAGACGGTCTCAAAATCAGTCTGGTTTTTTTAGGAATATCGCGCCATACTAAGACTATAGCAAACCTTACTGTTTTTTTAGATGTTAGCTTTTGAGTAAATAGGCGGGTCTGGCTTTTTTGTAGATGGTGCTTAAAAAAGCCGGGTGTGTCATTATTTTTATAGCCATTCGTTGCTTTTTAGTATGTCATGCCTATTGTTTCAGTAGGCTGGCTTATTGCTTTTAAGCCCTGCCTTGGGTTTAAAAACTATTAGGCTTTTTTTTAAACTAAAATCCAGATAAAGGTGTATGTTAAAAAAAAGTACTAAAGCATTGTTATTCAGTATTCTGATAAAGCTGCTTTAAATACCTGTGTTAGTGCCGAAAAATGGTAGCTTAACGACTATAAATGCAGATAAACGACTTTGTTTTACAGTGCTGTTTTCTATCATTTATTTTGACCCAAATTTAAGATTAGCCCCTTTTTTGATTTTATAAATACTACTATGAAGAAAATTTTACTTATTATAATTTTATTCCCTTTTTTAGCCTTTACACAGATAACTGGTGATTATCGTTCTGCTGGTAATGGAAACTGGACAGTACTAACAAGTTGGGAACGCTATAACGGTACAACATGGGGGACACCCACTTTAGGACAGGGATATCCCGGACAGAATTCTGGGACAGGTACTGTAACAGTTCGCGATTCCAATGTTATTACAGTAAATACTAATATCGCTAATAGTTTTGTTTCTTTGGTTATTGGTACAGGAACAGGGGGGAAATTAATTGTTGATGGAACTGTAACAGTCAATACTATGAGTGTTAGGGTTAATTCTGCTGGTCTTATGTCTTTTGTGGGTAATAGTCAAATAACTTTTCCAACTAATACTTCATTTGTTATTAATGGTTCTGGTAAATTAGTGTCTCAAAGTAATCCATGCAGTAACCAAACAGCTCTTTATATAGGAAGTACTAAGGTGTCTGCTTGTACTGGAGGTGGAGGAGCTCTCTCTAATTTTGATAGTTTTAGTAGTGGTGGTGGGACTGGTAGTGCAACTTCAAATTCTCCCGCATGTGCAGGGAACTCTTTAATTCTTACAGCTATTCCGCCTACAGCAACATCTGGTTCTTATACATATACTTACAGATGGTCGGGTAATGGGATCTATTATAATCCTGATTTTAGTACTACAGCTACGTATACCATAGAGGGTGTTAATATTTATAATCATGGGGGAGTTTATTCTGTTGAAATTAAAAGAAATGATGGTTTTATTTCGACAGTGTCAACAAATGTTGTGGTAAATAATTCAATAGCAGCTCCTACCAATACAAGGGTAGATAACGTTAATTGGTGTACAGCTACAATAAGGTGGGAGGGAGACGCTACAAATTTTAATTTAGATGTGGCAACAACTAATACATTTTCTGCGGGGACTATTCTTCCTGCCTATAATAATTTGAGTGTAGGAAATGTGAGAGATTTAATTCTATCGGGATTATCACCAAACACTACTTACTATTTTAGAGTTAAATCATCTGGAAATTGTGCGTCAACTAGTTATTCTCCATTTGCTAGTTTTACGACTACGACTATAGCGGCACCTGTAGCCAATTCGGGATATGGAAGTTGCAATGATTGGGTAGCACAATGGAACGGGGTTTACAATGTAAGTGGTCAGGAAGTTGATGGATACTTTTTAGATGTAGCAATTGATAATACTTTTACAAATTATGTTAACGGTTATCAAAATTTATATGTTGATAAGTCCAGTAACCGTAACTATACTATAACAGGTTTGGCCCTTGGAGGGGTTTATTATTATAGATTAAGAGCAAAAACAAGTTGCGGGGTAAGTGGTAACTCAAATGTAGTTACTTTTACTGAAAAAGGTAATGATTCTTCAACTCCTGGTACTATCAGTGGTGGGTCAACATCTATTTGTGTGGGTAGCACTGCTACATTTATAAAAGATCCAAATTTTTGGTCTTCTACAGGAACAGGTACTTGGTCAATTTTTAATCAAACGGGAAGTGCTACTATAACACAGGCAGGAGTTGTTACAGGTGTTAGTGTAGGGACTGTTAAGGTTATTTTTACTACTTATAATGGTGGTTGTGGAACGTCAACTTCTACAGATTTAATAGTTACATCAGGCAGTGTTGTAGGTACAGCTTCTCCAAGTCCAATATTATGTGCCAATACTGCAATGTCTAATATTACACATACTACAACTGGAGCAACAGGAATAGGTACTCCGTTAAATTTACCTGCAGGAGTAACAGCTTCTTGGTCTTCTAATGTTATTACAATCAGTGGTACACCTACACAATCTGGTACTTTTAATTATAGTATACCTTTAACTGGTGGTTGTGGAAGTGTTAGTGCTACAGGAACTATTGTTGTTAATACTATTCCGTCTACTCCTACGGTGGGTACACCGACAAATCCAACTTGTACAAGACCAACAGGTAGTGTTACTTTAAGTGGGCTGCCTTCATCTGGAACTATTCTTCAAACAGGAGAACGTTCGGATAATATCGCAATTACAGCCGGTGGGTCACAAACAATAACAGGACTTTTACCAGGTACTTATTATTTTGCAGTTGATAATGGAAGTTGTATTTCTGCTGTTTCTACTGTTGTAGAAATTATTACTCCAGAAACAAACACATGGTCGAGTGGATCTTGGAGTAAAGGAACACCAACTATTAATCAAAGATTAGTTTTTGCTTCAGATTATACGAATGCAAATGATGCTGATATCGAAGGTTGTTCTTGCCAGGTTACAGGATCCACAGTTGTTACCATAAAATCTGGTCGTACTTTAAAAATTGAAAATGGAGTGGAGGTTCAGCCAAACGCAACATTGACTTTCGAAAACAATGCGAGTTTAGTTCAGGAGAATGAAGATCCTAATATTAATTCAGGAAATATTAGTTATAAACGTTTAGCCAAAAATTTAAATCGTTATGATTTTACCTATTGGTCGTCGCCGGTTGCAGGGCAAACTTTAAAAGCTTTGTCGCCTAATACGCTTTTTGACAAATATTACAGCTATAATAATGGTTGGATAGTTTCGTATAATGGAGTGGATACAATGAAAAAGGGACATGGTTACATTATTAGAGCACCGCAAACGTTTTTCATTGAAGGAAAAGGACCAGCAGAAGATTACTTAGCCACTTTTACAGGAGTGCCTCATAATGGTGTAGTTACTTTATCAGGATTAGCAGCAAATCAGGCTCATTTATTAGGAAATCCATATCCATCCGCTATTGATGGAGATAAATTTTTAGAGAAAAATGAGGATGTGTTAGAAGGAACGCTGTATTTCTGGACACATAATACGGAAATTCAATTGGCTACCAATATCACTAACGGAACTGCCGGTTCAGGAACTTATGCTTATACCTCTGATGATTATGCAACTTACAACAGATCAGGGGGAATTGCAACCCGTCCCGCAATTAGTGGGGGAGCTCCACCAACAGGTAAAATTGCAGCAGGTCAGGGGTTCTTTGCACCAGTAAAAGCAACAGGAAATGTAGAGTTTAATAATACCATGCGAATTTCTGGAGGGGCTTCAGGAACAGATAATTCGCAGTTTTTTAAGTTAACTAGTGGTAAAGCTGCAACAACTACGGTAGCTAAAACAGAGAAAAACCGTATTTGGCTGAATTTAACTAATACACAAGGTGCTTTCAAACAAACATTAGTGGGATATATTACAGGAGCAACTAATAATTATGAAGGTGGTTTTGACGGTATTACTTATGACGGAAATTCATTTGTTGATTTTTATAGTATAAATCAAGATGTAAATTTAGCTATTCAGGGACGTGCTTTGCCTTTTTCTAAAAAAGATTCTGTGGCATTAGGATATAAATCAGCAATTAAAGGAGAGTTCCAAATCAGTATTGATCATACTGACGGTGCATTGTCTTCTCAAAATGTATTTATTGAAGATAAGGACTTAAAAGTGCTTCATGATCTTAAAAAAGGGGCATATACTTTTAGTACCGAAAAAGGTTTTTTCAATAACCGTTTTGTGTTGCGTTATGTAGATAAAAATGCTGTTGAAGAAGTTATAGAGCCGCAATTACCTGAAGAAGTATTAAATAAAGAAATTACGGTTGCGGTTAAAAATAAGTCGATTATCGTGGATTCTCCGCTGGTATTAATTGATAAGGTGGTGGTATATGATGTAGCTGGAAGAAAGTTATATCAAAAAGAAAAAACTGATGCCAACACGTTAGTTATCGATTCTTTAATTTCCGGTCATCAGATATTAATAGTTGATATTGTATTGATAGATGGTAGAAACCTCAGCAGAAAGATTGTTTATTAGTTTTAAAATTGATTTTAAAAAGTCCCGATTACGCTATGTAGTCGGGATTTTTTTGTGCTGTATCGACAAAGATTGCCTGCATTCGTGACTAAAAGAATAGCCCACAGATTGTACTGATTTTACAGATAAATACTGATTTTATCTAAAAGATTTAAAAAATATAATTTGCGAATTTGCAGTAAAATAGTCTAAAGTTTTTTACAGATTAATTCGTGTATTCGTGGCTAAAAAAAGGTCTATTATGATATTCATTCTTTTAATTCCTTGAGATTTCTATCAAATTAGTTTTTCAATTAAGTGTTTTATTAACGCTTTTTCTTATGATTTAATCTGTTGTAAATTAATGGAGTTACTTAACTTAAGGATTCTTTGCTGTAGCTTTTGACTTTATTTTATTGTTAAAAGCTGTATTTTAACAGTGTAAAACCTCCGTTAAACGATTTTTTTAGTAATTTTATGTCAGATTTTTAGACCCCCTAAAAAATTGTGTTCACCTGATACATTTGGTATCGGGCCGGCTATATAATTTTTTAATATAGGGTTATGAATAAAAATTACTTTACCTCCTTTGTACCAATAAACTCGCTTAAAACCTGCTGTTTTTTATTGGTAATTTGTTTTTTACTTTCCGTTTCGATTGCTGCTCAAACAACAAAAACCTTAACGAGTTCCGGTACTCTTGAAATTCCTGCCGGTGTCACCAGTTTGTCCGTTCAGGCCTGGGGTGCCGGTGGAGGAGGAGGAGGTGCAGACAAACTAGTAGGTTTAGTTAGTCTTCTTGCTGCTGGTGGTGGTGGTGGTGGTGGTGCTTTTAATACAGGAAATGTGAATGTTGGTACAAGTCCTAATAATGTAAGAGTTAATTATGTTGTTGGTATTGGTGGTGCAGGAGAAATTTCACCTACAAATCGTAATGGCGCTCCTGGAGGGGCAAGTACTTTTCCATCATCTACTGTTCCTGCTTTTTTATATACATCAGTTGTTGCTAATGGTGGAACCGGAGGTAATAAAGGAGGAGTAAATTTGACAACATTAGTAGGTGATGGTGGTGCTGGCGGTGTAGGATTATATTCAGGTGGAAAGGGTAATTCGGCAAGTCTTCTGAACCTTGGTCTTACGTTAGTTAGTGGTGGTGGTGGTGGTGGTGCAGGATCTAATGGTAATGGATTAAATAGTACGAATGGAGTATTATCCAGAGCAGGTGGAGCAGGTGGAGCAGGAACATCAGTTGATGAAATGGGAGGTTCAGGTGCTGATGGTTTAGTGGGACAAATTAATGTATTAGGAGCTATAACACTTGGTGGTACTAGTAATGGTGAAGATGGTTTTGCCCCTGGTGGTGGTGGTGGTGGTGGTGCTATATTGTTGAATGTTCTAGGTTCTGGGATTAGAGGTGGAAAAGGTGGTGACGGTCAAATAAAAGTAACTTATACTTGTCCAACTTATAGCATTACAAGTTTAAGTGCTGATGCTGATTGCGAACAAAGCCGAACTATTACATTGCATTCCACGCCTGAAGGATTACCCATAGGGACATATACCGTAACTTATACCATTGATGGAGGGGTCGTGCCCCCACCTCCGGCTACAATGGTTGTTGGAACAGCCGGAACAGGAACTATTGAAGTTCAGGAGTTACGTACTGTAGGTGTAACTACAGTTACTATAACCCACCTTAGCTCTGTTGATTGTTCTACAGCAGTGAATGCTTCAATAATTTTTGACCGCCCTGCTGTACCTGTTCAAGGAACAATAACTCATCCAACATGTGCTGAGCCAACGGGAAGTGTGGAATTGAGCGGCTTGCCAGACGGTTCTTGGACTATTAATCCGGGAGAATATGCCGGAACAGGCTCTACAGCGACCATTTCAGGATTAGCTTCAGGAACACAAAGTTTTGTTGTTTCTAAGGGAGATTGTAGTTCTCAAACAGTTTCTGTTCCGTTTACGGTGGTTATTAATGATCCACCTCCTGTAAGAACCTGGGAAGATGGTGAATGGGATGAGGTTCCTACTCTGGAAAACAAAGTGATTTTTGCGAGTAATTATGATGAGGATGCCGATGTTCAGGCTTGTTCCTGTAAAGTGAATACAGGAGCATATGTGGTGTTTAAAACAGGTCGTTATTTGCAAATTAGGAATGAATTAGTGGTGGATGATGGAGGTTCATTGACATTTGAAAATAATGCAAGTTTAGTCCAGATGAATGATGCTGCTGTAAATTTGGATTCGGGAAATATTATTTATAAGCGTCATACCATGCCAGTAAAACGTTATGATTTTACTTATTGGTCATCACCGGTTGCGGGACAAATGATGAAAGCTTTATCTCCTCATACACTTTTTGATAAATATTACAGTTATGATCCTGTTATGGGGTGGGAAATAGAGTATAACGGAGGAGTACTTCCAATGGTGGCTGGGAATGGTTATATTATCAGAGCACCCCAAACCTTCAGCATTACAGATGCAGCTATTGATGCTAGTCCGGTTTTTGAAGGGAAACCAAATAATGGTGAATTTACAAAAAATATAGCCCGAAATCGCGTTCATTTGTTAGGGAATCCTTATCCTTCGGCTCTTGATGCTGATGCTTTTTTAACTGCTAATATGGATATTGATCCAGTGACTGGAGATAATAATGGTCCTCTGGATGGGACGCTGTATTTCTGGACTCATAACTCACCGCCAAGTGATAATGCTGATCCTTTTCTCGGAAATGATAACGCTCCTGCAAATGATCCTGCAATCTACAATTATACGACCAGTGATTATGCAGGTTATAATCTAACAGGCGGTGTAGGAACTGCGGCTACAGTTGATAGCGATGCTAATGATCCAAATGACAATAATAATTTAAGTGTTCCAACGGGGTTAATTGCAGCTGCACAGGGATTTTTTGCTCCGGCAAGTGCAACGGGGGGTGATATCGTATTTAATAACAGTATGCGCTTTACCATTAACGAAGAGGAGGAAGAAGAGGTAATGGATAATTCGCAGTTTTTTAAATTAGGAAAGTCAGGTAAATCAACTGTGAAAATCGAGAAGAATAGATTGTGGCTGAATTTGACAAATGCAGAAGGAGCTTTTAAGCAAACATTAATTGGTTACATTACTGGAGCGACTAATGATTATGAGGGAAGATTTGATGGGGTGAGTTATGATGGCAATCAATTTGTGGATTTTTATAGTGTAAACCAAGATGTGAATTTGGCTATTCAGGGGCGTGCGTTACCATTTCAGGAACAAGATTCGGTAGCATTGGGTTATAAATCAACTATTAAAGGCGATTTTAAAATCAGTATTGATCATAGTGATGGTGTTTTGGCTTCGCAAAAAGTATTCTTAGAAGACAAATTGTTAGCAGTGCTGCACGATTTAAAAGAGCCTTACTCGTTTACTACCGAAAAAGGAATTTTTAACAATCGTTTTATATTGCGTTATCAGGATAAAGATGCTTTGACAGAAGATGTTAGCGATATGGCTGTTGAAGGAGTTGTTATTTCGAATCAGAACAAAGTAATCACTATTAATACTTCAGATGAAATCATTAAAACTATTTACGTTTATGATTTTTCGGGAAGCTTGATCTATTCGGATACGGAAGTTAATTTAGAAACTGTAACTATTAGTAATATATCAGGAGTACATCAGGTTTTGATTGTAAAAGCAGTATTAGAAAATGGTAAAACAGCAGTGAAGAAAATAATCTATTAATGATTTTACATGCATAAAAAAATCCATTAGCATTAGACTAATGGATTTTTTTTGTATTCAAAAAGGTATTTATTTGCCTTTAATGGATGCTTCCACATTACGTTCAATAGTGTGTCCCGGACGAGACCATTTTGGTTTTTCGCCAAGAGGCGCAAATTGAGAATCGGCAGCTTCAACAGTTTGTGGCTGTGAAACTTTAGTAAATGGTTTTTGTGGATTTAAACCTAACATTTCAAACATTTTCATGTCTTCGTTTACATCAGGATTTGGTGTTGTTAGAAGTTTATCTCCCGCAAAAATAGAATTAGCGCCTGCAAAAAAGCACATTGCTTGTCCTTCACGACTCATATTTGTTCTTCCGGCTGAAAGGCGAACCTGAGTTTCCGGCATGACAATACGGGTAGTGGCTACCATTCGAATCATTTCCCATATTTCAACCGGTTTTTCTTCTTCCATTGGAGTTCCTTCCACAGCAACAAGTGCGTTAATAGGTACTGATTCAGGTTGTGGGTTTAAAGTAGAAAGAGCTACCAGCATTCCGGCACGGTCTTCAATACTTTCTCCCATACCGATAATTCCTCCGCTGCATACCGTAACATTTGTTTTACGAACATTTTCTATCGTTTCCAGACGGTCTTCAAAACCTCTGGTGGAAATAACATCTTTATAATATTCTTCAGAAGTATCTAAGTTGTGATTGTAGGCATATAAACCTGCTTCAGCTAATCGTTGTGCCTGATTTTCGGTAATCATACCGAGTGTACAACACACTTCCATATCAAGTTTATTGATAGTGCGTACCATTTCAAGAACCTGATCAAATTCGGGTCCGTCTTTCACGTTTCTCCAGGCTGCTCCCATACATACGCGGGAAGAACCTGTAGATTTTGCACGCAAAGCTTGTGCTTTAACCTGGCTCACACTCATTAAGTCATTTCCTTCAACGCCTGTATTATAGCGTGCTGCCTGAGGACAATAACCACAATCTTCAGGGCATCCACCTGTTTTAATGGATAATAATGTAGATACCTGAACCACATTTGGGTCGTGGTGTTCTCTATGAATAGAAGCTGCTTCAAAAAGCAAATCCATCATAGGTTTGTTATATATAGCAATAATTTCTTCTTTAGTCCAGTCGTGTTTTGTAATACTCATTGTATTGTATTTTTTGATGCGTCAAAAGTAGTCAAATTGTTCAAAATAGCAATGCAATAGCTTTAAAAAGGGATGGAGTACTACATCAGTCTGTTGAAAATTTATTGTTCCAATACAGCATTAGCAGGAGAGTTACAATTACTGACGAAGCGACTCCTTCAAATAATAATGAAATCGAGTAAGCATCGATAGAAGGATTTCCGCCAAAGAGAAACGTTTCTGACAGCGATTGTACAAAAGCATCACCACCTTGTAGATAACTGTAAATGACTAATGCAACAATGCTTAAGATGACACCAATTACAGCAGTAAACATGGCAGAAATGGCATTGGAAACAAACTGTTTGTTTCCTTCATTCAAATTTTGTTTAATGGTTCTGTTGACACCATAAAAAACAAATACTATGTTTAAAAACCTCAGGTAAAAATGATGAGACAGACCTAATAGTTCCATTAACAAAAAGTAAATACTTATAGCAATGAAAATAATAAGTCCGTTGATAATTTCTTTATTCAGTTTCATTTTATTTGAATTCAAATTGAAAATAAAAGAACCGAAAACTTAAATTTAAAGGATTTAAGTTTCTAGTCAGATGGGTATTTTCTTTTCCAGAATAATAATAATGAAAAGCTAACAATCATTACTGAAACAATTGCTTCAATAAGTAAGGAAAAAACATAAGTCATTACAGTAGCTTCTCCCGGATAAAGTAAAGTATAAGATAAACTTTCAATGAATTCATCACCTCCTTTGGAATAAATATAAGCTGTTAAACCAATAAGACTTAAAAAGATACCAATAAATCCTGTCACAAATGCTGAAATAGCATTTTTTCCAAAATTATTTTTTCCGTGTTTATAGTTAGACTCTAAGGTTTTATTGACTCCGTAATAAACAAACAGGATGTTTAATAATCTTAAATAAAATACATCAGTGAGTTGGAGTACTTCTATTAATGCAAAATAAAGAGCAATACCTATAAAAATAATTACTCCATTGTATAATTCTTTGGGCATTTTCATACGTTTAATTTTTAAAGTTAAAAAATTATTTGATAGTAATCTGGGCGTTGTCTATCAAATTTACGTAAAAAAGCAGGAATTATTTAATAAAATGAAAGGTTTTTTTACTTAAAATTTAAAGTCTTGCTATGTAGGAAAGTGTTTGTGTTTTGTCTTTCTCAATTTGTTCTTTTAATAAAGTAAGCGAATCAAATTTTTCCTCATTCCGAATCCTTTGGTGTATGGCTACTGTAATTTTTTGGTCATATAGATTACCCTCAAAATTTAAATAATGAATTTCCACAGACAATTGTTCTTCACCAACAGTAGGGTTAACACCTATGTTCATCATACCATAAACCGTTTGATTGTTAATCTCACTGGATATAATATAAACCCCTCTTGACGGAATAAGCTTGTAGTCTTCTTCGATTTCCAGATTAGCTGTTGGAAAACCAATTGTTCGTCCCAGTTGTTTGCCTTTACAAACTGTTCCGGTTAAGAAATACTGGTATCCCAAATATTTATTGGCTAAAACCATTTCGCCTTGCTGAATAGCGTTTCTGATTTTTGTAGAACTTACTGAAATAGCATTGATTTCCTGTGCAGATATTTGTTCTACTTCAAAGTTGTATTTTTCGCCAAATTCAATGAGATTATTGATGTCTGCGGTTCTGTTTCTTCCAAAACGATGATCGTAACCGATGATTATTTTGTGAATTTTAAATTGTTCTACAAGGACAGTTCTTACAAAATCTTCAGCTGTTAATCTCGAAAAAATTTCGTCAAAAGGATGTATAACAAGGTTTTGTATGCCTAGTTGTTCCAGAAGAACTATTTTCTCAGACATAGTATTTAGCAGTTTTATTTCTGAACGTTCCTGCAAAATCATTCTGGGATGTGGAAAAAATGTAAGTACCAGACTTTCATACTTGTCATCCCGGGTGTTCTGAATTACTTTTTCCAGTATTTTTTTATGCCCGATGTGTACTCCGTCAAAGGTGCCTAAAGTAAGGATTGTTTTTTTGGGAGAACTGAAATCTTTTATAGAATGAAAAATCTTCAAAGTAAATATTTTATAATAGTGCAAATTTATACTATCTAATTTAAATTTGATACTATGCTTATTCTATTTTTAAGGATTTATGCTCTTTGTCACAAAAAATGAAATTTAATTTAATTATTACGTTTGTTTTGTGTGTTAATTAAAATTAGAAGTTGAATATTTTCTGATTTAAATGCTTTATTTTTGAAACTTAAATTTAAGCTAATCATGAAGATAAATTATCTGTTCCTCTTTTTTTTATTGTGGTTTTCCGTTACTCAGGCTCAGGAAAAGGAAACGTGGACAAGAGTTAATTTGTCGGCTACAGAAAAATTACGCGGAAAATCAGATTCTAAACCTGCTGTTTTATTCCGATTAAATGAAGAGATTTTAAAAAGAAAACTGAAAACGGTACAGGATACAAAGTTTTCAAATGCTTCGACCGAAGTTACGATTCCGAATTCTAATGGTGAGTTGGAAAAATTTGTTATTCATGAAAATTCTAATTTCGAACCGGAACTTCAGGCAAAATATCCGGACATCAGGTCTTATTCTGGTGCAGGAATCACGGATGTTTCGGCCGTTTTAAACTTTAGTATGTCGCCATCAGGAATTCAAACGATGATTACCAGAAAAGGGAATCAGGTAGAGTTTATAGAAAAAGATACAACAAATAAAGATGTATATGTAGTTTTTAATTCTGAAAACAAAGATGAGGAAAAGCTGCCGTTTCGTTGTGCCACTGCTGATGAGTCCGGTTTAACTAAAAAAAATGCTCAGAATGCTAAGCTGGTTTCCAGTGACAAAAAATTTCGTACTCTGCGATTAGCGTTGTCTTGTACGGGAGAATATGCTGTTTATCATGGCGGTACCGTAAACGGAGCATTGGCAGCAATGAATGCCACTATGACAAGAGTAAATGCTGTTTTTACAAGGGATTTAGCGGTAAAATTACTTCTTATAGCTAATAATAATGCTGTGATTTATACAAATGCAGCGACTGATCCGTATTCTGCCGCAGAGGCAGGTGTTGGTAATGGAGATGCCGCCGGAGTCTGGAGTGGAGAGTTACAGAATAATTTAAATTCGGTTATTGGTAGTGCTAATTATGACATAGGACATTTGTTCGGAGCTACTGGTGGTGGTGGAAATGCAGGTTGTATTGGCTGTGTTTGCGAAGCAGCTAAAGGAAGCGCTTATACTTCTCCATCTAATGGCCGACCGGAAGGAGATAGTTTTGATATCGATTTTGTAGCTCACGAAATGGGTCATCAGTTGGGAGCTAATCATGTTTTTTCTTATGAAATAGAAGGTACGGGAGTGAGTGTCGAGCCTGGTAGTGGATCAACAATTATGGGATATGCCGGAATTACTACTGATTATGATGTAGAACAACGTTCGGATGATTATTTTTCGTTTGCAAGTATCAGCCAGATTCAAACTAATTTAACCTCTAAAACATGTCCTGTAATCACGACTATTATTGGAAATACACTAATAGTAAATGCTGGAGCCGATTATACAATTCCAAAAGAGACTGCGTTTATCTTAAAAGGCACTGGTAATTCTGCGGCAGGTGTTACTTATGCCTGGGAACAAAATGATTCAGCTACTTCTGCAGATGGTGATTTGAGTGTGGCTTCGGCTACTAAAACTAACGGACCGCTTTTTAGGTCTTATCCGCCGGTCAGTACTCCTATACGTTATATGCCTGTTTTTGAAAATGTCCTGGCAGGAAGATTAACCAGCAGATGGGAATCTGTGCCTGCAGTGGCTAGAACACTTCATTTTGTTTTAACGGCCAGAGACAACGCTGCAGAGGGTTTTGCACAAACGCTTTCAGATGAGATGGTAGTAAATGTTAATGCAGCAACTGGCCCTTTTGAAATTACGTCTCAAAATACAGATAATCTCAGTTGGTTTCAGAATACTGAAAAAATAATTGAATGGAATGTTAATGGAACCAATGCTTTGCCGGGTTCGTCAAAGGTTAATATAAAACTTTCAATTGATAACGGAGTTACTTTTCCTATTACGCTGGCTTCGGCTGTTGCTAACGATGGTTCTGAGACTATTACAGTTCCGGATGTTTCTTCTCAATTTTGCAGAATTTTGATTGAGCCAACGGAGAATATCTACTATGCTGTTAATAAAAAAACGTTTACCATAGGGTATGCTATTGAATCTGATTGTGAAACTTTTGCTGTTCCCGCAACTCCTTTTGCAATTCCGGAATCGGGTAGTTTTGCTACTAAGGTTATTACAGTGCCTGCGACGGATTCTTTTGTAACTGCTGTAACTGTAGAGATAGATATTTCTCATAACTATTTTTCAGATGTTCAGTTGGAATTAATGAGTCCAAAAGGCACTATAGTCAAATTATTTTATAATGGCTGCAGCAGTACTAACGGGCGTTTGTTATTGTATTATGATGACGTTGGTTCCGATTTATCTTGTGGAAATGCGAGTTTACAAACGGTAACTCCTTTAGGAGTTTTGGGAAATTTTAAAGGCGAAAATCCCACAGGAAACTGGACGCTGCGCTACAGGGACATTTTTACTAATGATACCGGAACGATAAATGCAGCATCGATTGCTGTTTGTACGCAACGATATACCCTGATTCCTTTTGACGAAATTAATAAGGATTTAATAGTGAGTTCTAAGAATAATGATGGCAATTTTAATGTAAAGTATATTAGTACTTCTTCCTCTGCTGAAATCAGGATTTTAGTCTTTGATACTACTGGGAAAAGATTATTTGATGATAAATATCCTAATAATGGTGATTTTAGTCAGGATATCCAACTGGATACCAAGCCAAAGGCAGGAGTTTATTTTGTACACATGATAGATGGAGGTGTGAAAAAAACAACTAAAATTATTATTAAGTAGTTTGTAATCAATTATAAAAAAGCAGGAAAACAAAATCTGTTTTCCTGCTTTTTTTATTTTCCGTTGAAAGCTGACATGGTCTTTTCTAAGCCTGCAGTTCCAAAAGATTTGATGATTTCGGCAGCTGTTTCCAATCGTTCAGGAAGCGTTTCGTTTTCGGCAGTACTCCATTCTCCTAAAACGTAATCTACTTGTTTTCCTTTTTTGAATTCGTCGCTGATTCCAAAACGGAAACGAGCGTATTCGGTTGTGTTTAGTACGGCCTGAATATTTTTCAAACCATTGTGTCCGCCATCGCTGCCTTTTTTTCTAATGCGGATAGTTCCGAAAGCAATGTTTAAGTCATCCGTAATTACTAATATATTCTCTAATGGAATTTTTTCTTTTTCCATCCAATATTGAACCGCTTTTCCACTTAAATTCATGTAGGTGTTGGGCTTTAAAAGTAAAAAAGTTCTTCCTTTGAATTTGTATTCAGCCAGAGATCCTAATTTTACGGTTTGAAAGTCAAGACTTTCTTTTTTGGCTAAAAAATCTAATACTTTAAAGCCGATATTGTGTCGTGTATTTACATATTCGGCGCCAATATTGCCTAATCCTACAATTAAATATTTTTTACTCACGCTTTTTATATTGTTTTCTGGGTGTTCGTGAACCTCCGGTTTCATGTTGTTGCTGTAATCTTCTTTTGCTGCTGTGGGAAACAGACTCTTTATCCATTGTAACATGCTGCAAAAATAGAGTAAAAAGAGAAAAGAATAAAGTGTGAGGACGAATTGTTTTTAATGCATAATATTCTTTTTTTAGCCCCGATGGGAGGGAAAATCCTTTTATTTTTTTCTTTAAAAAATAAAAGATTGGAAGGACAGCGGGACGGCTGTTGTTGTGTTACGGAATAGTTTGCTCCAAAAAAAAAGCACCAACCTTTCGATTGATGCTTTTAAGTATGATTGAAAAAAGATTATTTTTTCTTTCCTTTTGCTGGTGCTTTTGCAGCTTTTGCAGCTTCCTGAGCCGCTTTCATAGCAGCACGAGACATCTTCACCTGACAAATAACAGTGTTGTCCGGGTGCATGATTTTGAAATTTGGAGTAGGAACTTTAGTTACATATAACTTGTTACCCATGTCTAATGGAGTAATATCAGCTTCAACAAAATCAGGAAGATTTTTAGGTAAAGCTTTAACTTTTAATTTACGGTTGTTGATACGTAAATCTCCACCAGCCATAACTCCTTTAGAGTTACCAGTGATTTTTACAGGAACTTCAATAGTGATTTCTTTGTTATCATATAACTGGAAGAAGTCAATGTGTAAGATTCTGTCAGAAACTGGGTGAACCTGGATATCTTGTAAGATAGCGTTGAATGATTTTCCGTTACCCAATTCGATCACAACTGTGTGAGCGTTTGGAGTGTAAACCAAGTTTTTGAATGCTTTTTCTTCTGCTGAAAAATGAACTGGTTGATCTCCTCCGTATAACACGCAAGGAACCGCTCCAGCATTACGTAAGGCTTTAGTAGCTACTTTGCCCACGCTTTCTCTTTCTGATCCTTTAATTGTAATCGATTTCATTTTAAATATTTATATAGTTATTAATTAAACTCTTATTCAGTGACTAGTGACTAGTAACTAGTTATTAGCTACTATTTGACACTAATCAGGTGTTTTTTACATGATAAACTTTCCGCTGATGGAATTGTTGTTTTGTACCATGTGCATTACTTCAGCAAAAAGAGGCGCACAACTTACTACTCTGATTTTGTTTGAAGCTTTCTTTAATGGAATAGAATCTGTTACGATTAATTCGCTCAATTTAGATTCTTCTATTCTTTCGTATGCTTTACCAGATAAAATAGGATGTGTACAGATTGCTCTAACACTTAAGGCTCCTCTTTCTATCATTAGGTCAGCTGCTTTTGCTAATGTACCTCCGGTATCAATCATATCGTCAACCAGGATAACATTGCGTCCTTTTACATCACCAATTAATTCCATGGTGTCAATAACGTTAGCTTGTTTTCTTTGTTTGTAACAAATTACCACATCAGATTCTAAGAATTTAGAATAAGCATAAGCTCTTTTTGAGCCTCCCATGTCTGGAGAAGCAATTGTTAGGTTATCTAACTTAAGGCTTTCTACGTATGGTAAAAATATAGTAGAAGCAAAAAGATGATCTACTGGTTTTTCAAAGAATCCCTGGATTTGGTCAGCGTGTAAATCCATAGTCATAATTCTTGTTGCTCCTGCTGTTTCCAGCATTTTAGCTATTAACTTAGCTCCAATTGGGACTCTGGGTTTGTCTTTTCTGTCTTGTCTTGCCCAACCAAAATAAGGCATAACAGCAGTTATATGTCTTGCTGAAGCGCGTTTAGCAGCATCAATCATCAATAATAACTCCATTAAATTATCCGTATTAGGGAAAGTAGAGCAAACAATAAAAACACGTAATCCTCTGATTGACTCTTCGTAAGACGGTTGAAATTCTCCATCACTATAATGTGACATAGATACTTTACCTAATGGAATTCCGTATGCTTCGGAAATTTTTTCAGCTAGATAGACACTTTGTGAACAAGCAAAAATTTTAGCTTCTGGTTCTTTTTGTGACATTTATTTTGTTGTTTTTATTCCGCTACACTCAATTACAATCTTGTTTTGTCTTTTTTTAAAAGACAGAATGTGTTTAAATGCCTCGGATGGAGTTAGTTAGTATATGCTGTTTTAACGAGCTGCAAATTTAGAAAATTAATTTGACTGTGAAAGTAAAAAATTAAGATTTTTTCTTAGAATGTTTAAGAATATTTTTTACATTTGCACCGTGTTAAAGAAAAGATATTTTGTCTTTTCTTTTTAAAAGCCCAGGTGGCGGAATTGGTAGACGCGCTGGTCTCAAACACCAGTTCTTAGGAGTACCGGTTCGATCCCGGTCCTGGGTACAAAAGCCCCTTCGAAAGAAGGGGCTTTTTTTATGCTTATTATTTTCTTTTTTGAAACAAATCTCATTCCTTTCTATATTTATTTTATCTACACTCCTTGTTTTTGAGTTTTTATTAGTCGATAAGTTTTGAAATATGTTGATAAAGGTGAGTCCGTCTGGGTTTAAAACGAAGTATTAAAATGTTAAGGATAATAATATATTTTTAACGAGAGCTTTGGAAATCTGCTTAAATTGCAAACATATTTCTGAAAATTACCAAACCAATACCAAAAAACCTTATGAGGGATTATTTAAAAAAAAACAATTTGCTGTTTTTCTCTTTTTTAATTGCAATCAATATATCCTATTCGCAATCTAAAAAAATAGAGAAAGATTCGCCAGAAAAAGTTCGTGAATTCTTTGTGTCCTCATTAATTACTATTGGCGATCCTGTTTTAGAGGCGCTGAGTAAAAATGAATTAAAAAAGAACATGCCTGTAGAACGATCACCTGATGCATGGGATAATAGAAAACATGTGACTTATTTAGAGGCATTTGGTCGATTGTTATCAGGAATGGCGCCTTGGTTAGAATTAGGTCCTGATACAACAGCTGAAGGAAAATTAAGAGCTAAGTATATTGATTTAGCGCAAAAATCCATTCACAATGCAACTGACCCTGCTTCTCCGGACTTCATGAATTTTGTAGTAGACAGGCAGCCATTGGTAGATGCTGCTTTTTTGGCGCAAGCCTTACTTAGGGCGCCAAAACAATTGTGGGAGCCACTGGATGTTACCACTAAAGAAAATGTGATAAAAGCTTTTAAGTCGTCTAGAAAAATAGAGCCATATCATAGTAATTGGCTTCTTTTTGCCAGTATGGTAGAAGCTGCAATACTTAAGTTTGATAAAGGCGAAGACCAAAAACGATTAATGTATGCCTTAGATGAACATAAAAAATGGTATTTAGGAGATGGAATGTATGGTGATGGTCCCGATTTTCATTGGGATTATTACAATAGTTTTGTAATTCATCCTATGCAATTGGATATTTTAAAAACACTCAACGAAAACGAGGCTAATTTTAAAGCCGATTTTAAAACTGAATTGGATAGAGCCAGGCGTTATGCGGCTATTCAGGAACGATTAATTTCTCCTGATGGTACTTATCCTCCTATCGGTAGGTCGTTAGCGTATCGTTTTGGGGCTTTTCAGTTATTGTCGCAAATTGCTCTTTGGAAAGAATTACCTAAGGAAGTAGCTCCTGCTCAAGTGCGTTCGGCTCTATATACCATGATTCAGAATCAATTGAAAGCGCCGGGAACTTTTGATAAAAACGGTTGGCTTCAGATTGGATTGTATGGTCATCAACCTAACATTGGTGAAGGTTATATTTCAACGGGAAGTTTATACTTGTGTTCAGAAGCCTTTTTAGTACTTGGTTTACCGGCTACAGATGCATTTTGGAGTGACAAATACGAACCTTGGACCCAAAAGAAAATTTGGTCAGGACAGGTTATTCCAATTGATCATGCTTCAAAATAAATAAAAACTAAATCAACGTTATAATTATGAATTTTAAAAACTCATTTTTTATCCTAATGACATCTTTTTCGTTGATGATTGTTAGTTGTAAAAGCAGCGCTGTTAAGAAAGAAAATGCTATAAAAGAATCTAAAAAAGAAGTTCTTGCTATTATTGATAAAGTAAACAGCCGTTGGCAAGATACACATCCTGAATTGGGTAATGCTTTTTGGAATGTTGCGGCTTATCATACGGGGAATATGGAAGCGTATAAGGTTACTAAAAACAAAAAGTTCTTGGATTATTCTTTGGCTTGGGCTGAAAAAAATCAGTGGATGGGAGCCAAATCAACTAATAAATCGGAATGGAAATACAATTATGGGGAAAATGACAAGCATGTGTTGTTCGGTGATTGGCAAATATGTTTTCAGACCTATATTGACTTGTATAATTTTACAGAGAAAAAAGATCCTCAAATGATTGCCAGAGCTCGTGAAGTTATGGAATACCAAATGAGTACTGCTGCTAATGATTATTGGTGGTGGGTAGATGGCTTATATATGGTTATGCCTGTTATGACTAAGTTGTATAAAGTTACGGGAAATGAATTGTATCTGGAAAAATTGCATGAATATTTAACTTATTCAAACTCTATTATGTATGACGATGAAGAGAAATTGTATTTTAGAGATGCAAAATATATTTATCCAAAACACAAAAGTGCCAACGGTAAAAAAGATTTCTGGGCAAGAGGAGATGGATGGATTTTTGCGGGTTATGCTAAGATTATTCAAGACTTACCTGATAGTGCTAAACACAAACAAGAATATATCAGCCGTTTTAAAGATATGGCTAAGTCATTAGCTGCAGCCCAACAAAAAGAAGGCTATTGGACCAGAAGTATTTTAGATCCGGAACATGCTCCGGGACCGGAAACCAGCGGAACTGCTTTTTTTACCTATGGATTTTTATGGGGAATTAATAATGGCATTTTAGATAAAGAAACCTACTTGCCAGTAGTGGAGAAATCTTGGAATTACTTGACTCATTTTGCACTTCAGGCTGATGGTACTGTAGGTTATGTTCAACCTATTGGTGAAAAAGCTATTCCAGGGCAAGTAGTCGATAAAAATTCCACCGCTGATTTTGGAGTAGGAGCATTTTTATTAGCAACTTCTGAGATGTATCGTTTTGTGAAATGATTTGAATAATAGATTTTATAAAGTCATAAAAAGCTACTGTTTTTTAAAAAAAAAGCACTAGCTTTTTTTTAAATTTATGTTTACTTTTTTTGTTATGAATTTTGTTTTATCCCTTTATATATGCTAAATACAGCCTATAGTAATTGTGGCTAGATTTATAATTAAATATATGTTAAAATATTAAGTGGTAGCTTTATGCTTTACTTATGTTTTGCAACTAACAAAACAGTATATTCTGTTAGTCAAAAGATTCTTCCATTTCAGCAGCCTCATTATTTATTAGTTAATCTGGCTGTAGGGGCACTAATGGAGGTAATTATACTAGTACAAGTTTACCTTCAAAATACATAATAGATTATATCAGGGTTTATCAGAAAAAACAATCCAAGTAATACATTCAGTAGTTTCAAATCTCGAATTATTCTTTTATTTTGAATCAGAAGTATTTTTTTTTATTTATGAAAATAATAAGCTGATAGTAAGTTGGTTAATGTGGATTCTGATAATGGTTGTTTAGCCAGAGTGTTTGGATGTAATAATAAAAGGAATAAATTCGAATTCATTCGTGTTTTTTATCCGGCCGTTTTTATTCTAAAAAACTGGTAGGGGCTGGTATTGAAAACTAGATTAATTACATAGATTTGAATTTTCATGATTAGAAAAAAACAAAATTACAAATTGTACAGTGATGAAAAACATACCATTTGTAACGGCCTTATTTTTGCTTGGCTTGTTAACTGTGAATTGTATTTCGGCTCAGACGAAAGTGAAGAATACATGGAAAGGATTCTGTCAACTGATAAAAATATATAAAAAAACCATTTGAAGATGAATAAATCAAGTCTTTTGTTTCTGACTGTTTTTTTAAGTACTTTTTTGTTTGCACAAAAGAAGGAAAGCAATAGAGAGGTATTTCAAATTACAAATCCGGATTATAAATTGAGTCCTTATACCGGAATGACCAAACAACACTGGAGAGATGCTGCCTTATATTTACTGGAAGGTGCGTTTACATATATTCATACACTGGATGACCCAATGAAATTTCCTAAACAGCAAGGAAAAAGTTATCCAATAAATGAAAGTCAGATTCCGACAGAAAAATTAGAAGGACTTTGCAGAACCTTATTCATTGCTGCTCCCTTATTAAAAGAAAATCCGGATTTGGTTATCAACAACATACAAGTAGCCGATTATTACAGACATCAGATAGGGGAATTGACAAATCCCTCAAGTCCTTCTTATATTGAATCACGACCTAAAAATGGAGGCCCAAATCAAAAATTAGTTGAATTTGGAGCATTAGCAGTTTCGATGATGATTAATCCGGAGGTTTTATGGAAACCTATGCCTCAAAATCAAAAAGATGCATTAGCCAAAATAATGCTCAGTTACGGAGATGGACCTACGGTAGATTCGAACTGGAAATTCTTTAATGTTTTTGTGCTGAGTTTTTTTAAAGAACAAGGTTATGAGGTTAACGAAAAACTGCTGGTTGAATATCTGGAAAAATCACTGAAACATTATAGAGGAAACGGCTGGTATAATGACAGCCCTGCTTATGATTACTACAGCATGTGGGCTTTTCAGATGTATGGAATGATTTGGTCGGAGTATTTTGGTAAAAAAAATTATCCTGAAATAGCAGCTCAATTTGAGCAAAATTTTAGCGATTTAAAAAGTAATTATCCTAATCTTTTTAGTAAAAACGGAGAAATGATTATGTGGGGACGAAGCATTAGTTATAGAACCGGTTCGATTATTCCTTTTCCGCTAATGGGATTTCAAAATGACCCTAATACTAATTTTGGCTGGATGCGTCGTATCGCATCAGGAGTGATTAAACAATTTTTTACGCATCCCGATTTTATGAAAGATAGAGTTCCTACTTTGGGTTTTTATGGAGCTTTCGAACCTGCCGTTCAAATTTACAGTTGCCGTGGTAGTGTTTATTGGATGGGGAAAGCCTTTTTAGGCTTACTGGTTCCGGATAATAATCCGTTTTGGAATGCTAAAGAAAATAATGGTAATTGGGATACCCAATTTAAAAAAGACAAAGTTTACAACCAATATCAGGGAGATTCTCAAATTCTTATTACCGATTATCCGAATATAGGCGCTTCTGAAGTGAGAGCCTGGTGCCATGAAAAGGTAAAAAACGATTGGCAAAAATTCCGTTCTACTGAAAATTACAACCGATTATCTTATAACAGCGCATTTCCCTGGCAAGCCGATGGTGAAAATGGTGAAGTGGCGATGAATTATTTGGTTAAAAATAAAGTGGATAAATGGGAAGCCTTTCGATTATTCACTTTTAAAAATTTTGAAAACGGAATTTACCATCGCGAGGTGGTTTTAGAAACCGATGAAAATATTAAGTTTAGCTTGGCTGATATTCCTCTTGCCAATGGGATTTTGAGAGTCGATAAAAACAATTCGGATAAAGCCATTTCAATGCGTTTAGGGCATTATGCTTTGCCTGAACTTGATAAAGAGATTATGGTTACTAAAAAGAAAATAAAAAATTACGAAGTAACTATTATTGATAATGGTAAATACCAATTAGCGATGATTCCAATCTTAGGATGGGAAAAATCAGAAGTTGTAAATGCTCAGGGATTGCACCCTGAAAGTAACAAGAGTGCCGTAATTGATGTAATAGCGCATACTAATCCGGAAAAAGAAGGCTCAGGTATTTATGCAACTCTAATGCTGTGGAAAAAATCAGGAGAAAAATGGAATTCAAAGGAACTAATTCCTGTAAAAAACATACAGCAAAGTGATAAAAGCATCACTATTGATTTTTACAAAGGAAATGCAAAACATATCAGTTTTGATTAATTCTTTGGGATAAGATAATATCAGTTGATTTTTTCAATCTAGTGGCTTTATTTGAAAAACTGGTAGGTACTGGTATATACAATTGAGGTTTATTTCTATTTTTGCTCAACCAACTTAAATAAAAATAAAACCAATTCCTATGTCTGCTTCTGATAATAATTTAAATTATTCCAATACTACTGTTAATACTTTTTATGTGTTAACCAATAAAAATGGAGCGCAACTTACCGTAATTCCTTTTGGAGCTACTGTTACTTCATTAAAAATTCCAATCACAAATGGAGAATTGATTGATGTGGTTTTAGGATTCGATAGTGTAGAAGGTTATGAGAAATCATTTCAATTAGATGGTTCACCTTATATGGGGGCTACCGTGGGGCGTTATGCCGGGAGAATTAAAGATGGAAAATTCGAATTAAACGGTAAAAAATATCAACTAGCAATCAATAACGGAGCTAATTCATTACACGGAGGAATAGAAAATTTCAGTAAAAAAAACTGGGAAGTTGATGCGGTAAATACGGGCAAAAACCCATCAATTACGTTGAGTTATGTCAGTGTTGCTAACGAAGAAAATTATCCGGGTGAGCTTTCAGTAAGTTTAACTTATACTTTGACTGAAGAAAACGAATTGATTCTGGATTACAAAGCTACAACTACCGAAAATACCATTATCAATTTAACACACCATAGTTATTTCAATCTGGAGGGACACCAATCGGATGTTTTGAATCAGGATTTGGTTGTTCACGCTCAAAAAGTAGTTGAAACCAGAGAAGACGGTATTCCTACAGGAACTATGCTGGAGGTGGCTAATACGGTTTTTGATTATCGAACAGCTAAAAAATGTCCTCAAAATATCGATAACACTTTTGTAGTGGAGAATAATGATGAGGTAAAAGCAACTCTTTTTAGTCCAAAAACTAATTTAAAAATGGATGTTTATACCGATCAGCCTGGAGTTCATATTTATGTGGGCGGAAATTGCGGTTCTGATTTAAAAGGGAAAGAAAATGCAGCTTACCACGCTTTAAGCGGAATTTGTTTTGAAACACAAAATTTCCCTGACGCACCAAATCACGCCAATTTTCCAAATGCTGTTTTGAAAAAAGGCGATGTTTACACTCAAAAAACTATCTATAAATTCGAATCATTATAATACACGATTTTAATAAATTTAATACTATTCCAATTTCTAACTAATGAATGATATTTTAATAAACAAAACAACCAGCTCTTTTAAGGAAACTTTTGGTGCTGAACCCGCTAAAATAGTAATTTCTCCGGGAAGAATAAACATCATTGGAGAGCATATTGATTACAATGACGGTTATGTTTTGCCGGCAGCCATTGATAAAGTAATTTGTTTTGCTTTTGCAAAAAACAATACGAATACTTCCAGAGTGATTGCTTTAGACCTGAATGATGAGTTTGAAATTGATGTTACGGCTGAGGTAAAATTAGACGATAATTCCTGGACAAATTATATCAGAGGAGTAATTAATCAGTTAAAAATCAACGGATTTCAATTTGAAGGTGTAAACTGTGTTTTCAGCAGTAATATTCCTGTTGGTTCTGGGTTATCTTCTTCGGCAGCCTTAGAATGTGGATTTTTATTTGGAATAAACGATTTATTCAATTTGAATATCAAACCTATTGATATTGCTTTATTAGGACAAAAAGCAGAGCATTGGGTGGGAATTAAATGCGGAATTATGGATCAGTTCTCAAGTGTAATGGGACAGGAGGACAAAGTGATTAAGATTGATTGCCGTACTTTAGAGTATACCTATCACGATGCTGATTTTAGCGATTATTCATTGATTTTATTTGATTCAAATGTAAAACACTCGTTAATGACTTCGGCTTATAACGAAAGAAGACAGCAATGTGAGGAAGGAATTGCTATTGTAAAAGCAAATTTCCCAGAAATAAAAAGCTTTAGGGATTGTACTGAACAAACAATTATCGATTTAAAAGACAAAATGAGTCATGACGTTTTTAGACGTTCTCTTTTTGTGGTAAAGGAAATCAATCGTGTAATTCAGGCTTGTGAAGCTTTGGATAACGGAAATATTGAATTCTTAGGCGAATTGATGTTTGCTACTCACGAAGGATTGTCTAAAGATTACGAAGTAAGCTGTGAAGAGTTGGATTTATTAGTAGATTTGGCTAAAGAAGAAACAGCAGTTATTGGTTCAAGATTAATGGGCGGCGGTTTTGGAGGCTGTACAATTAATCTGGTGAAGAAAGGACAAGAGCAACAAATTAAAGATAAATTCTCAAAATTATATAACGATTCTTTCGGAATCGAATTGAAAATTTACGACGTGAAAGTAAGTAACGGAACATCACTATATACTAAATAATGACTATGAGACAGTTTGATATTAATGAAGATCCGCATAGAAGATTTAATCCTTTAATAAACGAATGGGTTTTAGTTTCTCCACACCGTGCTAAGAGACCTTGGCAAGGACAAAAAGAAGCAGTAAATACTATTGCGTTACCAAAATACGACCCGGAATGCTATTTATGTGCTGGAAATGTTCGTGCTAATGGTGAAGTAAATCCAGCTTATGAAAGCAGTTTTGTTTTTGAAAATGACTTTGCAGCCTTAAAACAGGAGGAGATTACTTTTGATGGAAATGAAGAAGGAAGTTTTTTTAAAGCGCAACCGGAAAGAGGAATTTCAAGAGTAGTATGTTTTTCACCAAGACATGATTTGACTTTGCCGGAAATGGAAGTAGATGGTATCGTAAATATTATCCATACCTGGCAAAAAGAATACACTACTTTAGGAAGTGTAGATTACATTAATCACGTACAGATTTTTGAGAACAAAGGAAGTGTAATGGGATGTAGTAATCCGCATCCACACGGACAAATCTGGGCGCAATCTTCATTGCCAACTCAGGTTCAAAAAACACAGGATAGTTTAAAAGCTTATTTCGATAAAAACGGAACCAATCTTTTACAGGATTATTTGCAACAAGAATTATTGAAAAAAGAGCGTGTGGTTGTTGAGAACGATCACTTTGCAGCTATTGTTCCTTTTTGGGCAATCTGGCCTTTTGAAACGATGATTATCAGCAAACGTCATATTACTAAAATCACTGATTTTACTGAAGATGAAGTGATTGCTTTTGCTGAAGTTTTGAAAAAACTGACGACAAAGTACGATAATCTTTTCGAAACTTCATTCCCTTATTCATCCGGAATTCATCAGGCACCAACAGACGGTGAGGAGCATCCGGAATGGCAATTTCACATGCATTTTTATCCGCCATTGTTGCGTTCGGCTTCCGTAAAAAAATTCATGGTAGGTTATGAAATGATGGGAGAATCACAAAGAGATATTACACCTGAGAAAAGTGCTGAAATGTTGCGAAATTTATCTGATGTACATTACAAACAAAAATAAAATTTAAAAGATATGAAAATACTAGTAACGGGAGGTTTGGGTTTCATAGGTTCGCATACGGTAGTAGAATTACAAAATGAAGGTTTTGAAGTGATTGTGATTGATAATTTATCCAATTCGTCGGAAGATGTTTTAAAAGGTATCGAAGCTATAACAGGTAAAAAACCACTTTTTGAAAAACTGGATTTAAGAGAAAAAGCATCGGTCCAGGATTTCTTCAAAAAACATGCTGATGTAAGTGGAGTGATTCATTTTGCGGCTTCCAAAGCAGTAGGAGAAAGTGTAGGGAATCCATTGTTGTATTACGAGAACAACATCAGTGCCCTTGTATATATATTGCAAGAATTGGAGAAAAAGGAAAATGCTAATTTTATTTTTAGTTCTTCCTGTACAGTTTATGGTCAGGCGGAAACAATGCCTATTAATGAAGATTCAGCAGTTCAGCCAGCGATGTCTCCTTATGGAAACACGAAACAAATAGGGGAAGAAATTATTAGTGATGTAGCTAAAATAAGTGGAATCAACGCTATTTTATTACGTTATTTTAATCCAATTGGAGCACATCCATCGATTGAAATAGGTGAATTACCAATAGGTGTTCCCCAAAATTTAGTGCCATTTATTACACAAACCGGAATTGGCTTGCGTAAAGAATTACTGGTTTACGGAAATAACTATCCAACACCAGACGGAACCTGTATCCGCGATTATATTCATGTAGTCGATTTAGCTAAGGCGCACGTAGTGGCTTTGCAACGTTTATTAAATAAAAAGAACGTTGAAAAAGTAGAAACTTTTAACCTTGGCACCGGAGTAGGAAGTTCTGTTTTAGAAGTAATCAATGCTTTCGAAAAAGTAAGCGGTCAAAAATTAGCTTACCAAATTGTTGACAGAAGAGAAGGTGATGTGACTTTAGCTTACGCTGATACTACTAAAGCAAATGAAGTGCTTGGGTGGAAAACACAATCTACTTTGGAACAAGCCATGGAAAGCGCCTGGAAATGGGAACAAAAAATAAGAAGCTAATGCTTAAACCAATTACTAATTTAAATAATTTCTTATGAGCTCAAGTCTCGAATTTGCAGATTATGCAGTATTTATAATCTATTTTTTAATTGTATCGATTTAC